>NZ_JBIBVC010000012.1:0-270647 GCF_043080005.1 Streptomyces sp. NPDC015130
GCGGTGAGTTCCTAGACAGCTCCCACCACACCGGAGGTCTTCGCCATGTTCAAGACCAGACCAGTGTCAACAACGCTCGTGATCAATACACCTAGGGCGTGTTGCGAAAGTAGCGCCGGCCGCCCGAAGGGCGGGCCCGACGGGGCTTTCGCAACACGCCCTAGGGGGTGTCCGTAAAGTCCCGCCTGGCCCGCGGGCAGACGACGCTGCTTTCCGGACACCCCCGAGGAACCGGTGGATTCCGAGCCGGCGGCTCAGGCGACGACGACGACCTTCGCGCCGATCGACGCGAACGTCCACAGCGCGTCCCCGTCCGCCCTCTTCATGCGGATGCCGCCGGTCTTCTTCGTCGGGTCCGGCTTCGGCGTCGAGCCGTCCACGGCCGCGCTGAAGCCGATCACCACGTCCTCGTTGGTCGCGAACCGCACCACGTGCTCGATCCGCACCCCGTCCGAGCCGGTCACCGCGCCCGAGCGCGACGTCACCGTGTAGGCGCCCGGCACCGGGTGCACCGTGCTCGGCATCACCGAGAACGCGCGGGTCGCCTTGCCCTTGGCGTTCACCAGCCACACCGTGCGGTCGGCCAGCGCGTACACGACCCGCTCGCCCGTGCCGGAGCCCGCCGGGACCGTCAGCGGGTCCTTCGCCGGCTGCTTCGGGCCGCCGCTCGGCGAGACGGACGGGACGGCCGTGCCCGGCGTCGTCGGCTTCGCCGACAGATCGGCGGGGGCGTTGGCCGAGGCCTGGTACGCGAGGACGCCGACCGCGACGACGGCCGCCGCGGTGAGCCCGGCCACGAATCCCGAGCTGCTCCTTGCCACCGTGCCCACCTCTCGTACGAACGTATCGAAGGGTGACGGTAGCAGCCGGTGCCCCCACGGGCGGGGCGCCGTGCCCGCGTACGGCCGCCGGGGCGCCGCCCCTCCCCGGAGCCGTAGGCTGTTCGCGTGCTGCTGCTCGCCTTGGATACCGCCACCCCCGCCGTCACCGTCGCCCTCCACGACGGCGAGACGGTCCTCGCCTCGTCGAGCCAGGTCGACGCCCGCCGCCACGGGGAGCTGCTGCTGCCCGCGGTCGACCGGATCCTCAAGGAGGCCGGGCTGGCCCTCGACGCGCTCACCGGCGTCGTCGTCGGCGTCGGCCCCGGCCCGTACACCGGTCTGCGCGTCGGCCTCGTCACGGCCGCGGCCTTCTCGTCCGCGCTCGGCGTGCCCGTGCACGGCCTGTGCACCCTCGACGGCCTCGCGTACGCCTCCGGGATCGACGAGCCCTTCGCCGTCGCGACGGACGCGCGCCGCAAGGAGGTCTACTGGGCGCGGTACGAGGACTCACGCACCCGGGTGACCGACGCGGCCGTCGACCGACCCGCCGAGATCGCCGAGCGCCTCGCGGGCCTGCCCGTCGTCGGCGCGGGCGCCCGGCTCTACCCCGAGGCCTTCCCCGACGCCCGCGACCCCGAGCACCAGTCGGCGGCGGCGCTCGCCGCGCTCGCGGCGGAGCGGCTCGCGGCCGGCGGCGAGGGCTTCCTCGACCCGCTGCCGATGTACCTGCGCCGGCCCGACGCTCAGGTGCCCAAGAACTACAAGGTGGTCACGCCCAAGTGACCGGCGGCGTGGAACTGCGCGAGATGCGCTGGTGGGACATCGCGCCGGTGCTGGCACTCGAGGACGAGCTGTTCCCCGAGGACGCCTGGTCGGCGGGGATGTTCTGGTCCGAGCTCGCGCACGCGCGCGGCCCCCGGGCCACCCGCCGCTACATCGTGGCGGAGGACGGCGACGGCGGGCTCGTCGGGTACGCGGGGCTCGCCGCGGCCGGCGGGCTCGGGGACGTCCAGACGATCGCCGTCGCCCGCGACCAGTGGGGTACGGGCCTCGGCGCCCGGCTCCTCACCGACCTGCTCCACCACGCCACCGCCTTCGAGTGCGACGAGGTCCTCCTCGAAGTGCGCGTGGACAACACCCGGGCCCAGAAGCTGTACGAGCGCTTCGGCTTCGAGCCCATCGGTTTCCGGCGCGGCTACTACCAGCCCGGAAACGTGGACGCGCTCGTGATGCGACTGACCGTTCAAGGAACTGAGACTGATTCTGATGGCTGCTGACGAACCCCTCGTACTCGGTATCGAGACCTCCTGCGACGAGACCGGCGTCGGCATCGTCCACGGCACCACGCTCCTCGCCGACGCCGTCGCCTCCAGCGTCGACACCCACGCCCGCTTCGGCGGCGTCGTGCCCGAGATCGCCTCCCGCGCGCACCTGGAGGCGATGGTCCCGACGATCGAGCGCGCCCTGAAGACGGCCGGGATCTCCGCGAAGGACCTCGACGGCATCGCCGTCACGGCCGGGCCCGGCCTCGCGGGCGCCCTGCTCGTCGGCGTCTCGGCCGCCAAGGCGTACGCGTACGCGCTCGGCAAGCCGCTGTACGGCGTCAACCACCTCGCCTCGCACATCTGCGTCGACCAGCTGGAGCACGGCAAGCTGCCCGAGCCGACGATGGCCCTGCTGGTCTCCGGCGGGCACTCCTCGCTGCTGCTCTCCTCCGACATCACCTCCGACGTGCGGCCGATGGGCGCCACCATCGACGACGCGGCCGGCGAGGCCTTCGACAAGATCGCCCGCGTCCTGGACCTCGGCTTCCCCGGTGGACCGGTCATCGACCGGCTCGCCAGGGAGGGCGACCCGAAGGCGATCGCGTTCCCGCGCGGGCTCAGCGGCTCCCGGGACCCCGCGTACGACTTCTCCTTCTCCGGCCTCAAGACCGCCGTGGCCCGCTGGATCGAGGCGAAGCGGGCGGCCGGCGAGGACGTGCCCGTGCGGGACGTCGCCGCTTCCTTCCAGGAGGCGGTCGTCGACGTCCTCACCCGCAAGGCCGTCCGGGCCTGCAAGGACGAGGGCGTCGACCACCTGATGATCGGCGGCGGCGTCGCCGCCAACTCGCGGCTGCGGGCGCTCGCCCAGGAGCGCTGCGAGCGGGCCGGCATCCGGCTGCGCGTGCCGCGCCCGGGACTGTGCACGGACAACGGCGCGATGGTCGCGGCGCTCGGCGCCGAGATGGTGGCCCGCAACCGGCCGGCCTCGGACCTGGAGCTGTCGGCGGACTCGTCCCTGCCGGTGACGGACCCGCACGTGCCCGGGGCGCACGGCCACGACCACGGCCACGGGCACTCGCACGACCACGATCACGTGCACGAGGTCAGCAAGGAGAACCTGTACTCGTGAGGCTCACCCTCATGTGGGAGGCGCGGGCCGCCCAGGACCGGGGCGCCGAGCTCCTGGAGTGGGCCAGGGCCCAGGTCCTGGCCCACGAGCCGCTGCGCCGGGAGCTCTTCCGCGCCCCGCAGGACCGGGTCCTGGTCCTCACCTGGTGGGAGGCGGAGAGCTTTGACGCCGAACTGCCCGAGCTCCCCGAGCCGGACGCGGAGCTGATCACCCGTCCGGTCCACCGCTGGCGCTTCGAATCGGTCGAATAGTCGGTCGAAAGAGGGACGCCAGGTCGAAAGTAGAGCAACCTTTCGACCGGATCGGGCATCCCACAGCGCGTGAAGAAGACCATCGCGCTGTGGGCGGCCCTGACCGCCGTCGCCCTCCTCGTGACCGGCTGCTCGGCGGAGGAACCCGCCGCCGCGCCCGCCCCGGCCGGACCGGCAGCGCCCGCCGCCGAGCCGCCCGCCGAGGACAAGGCGCCCGGGGCAGCCGCGGCCGCCGCGTACCGGAAGTGGGGCCTCAAGCCCTTCGCGGCCCCGCCCGCCCCGCCCGCCGTCAAGCCGGTGGTCCGCGCGGCCGGCGGCCCCGTCCCCGTCATCAGCGACATCCCCACCACCGAGAAGATCGTCTTCGTCACGATCGACGACGGGGCCGAGAAGGACCCCGAGTTCGTGCGGATGATGGCGGACCTCAAGGTCCCGGTGACGATGTTCCTCACCGACTCGGCGATCCGCGGGAACTACCGCTACTTCGCCCCGCTCGCCGCCCAGGGCCACGGCGTCGCCAACCACACCCTCACGCACCCGAACCTCCGCACGCTCTCCCGGGAGGCCCAACGGCGCGAGATCTGCGGACAGCAGACGAGGCTGGCGAAGGAGTACGGCACGGCGCCCCGGCTCTTCCGCCCGCCGTACGGCAACTGGAACGAGGACACCCGAGCCGCCGCCGGGACCTGCGGGGTCGACGCGATCGTGCTGTGGCGCGAGTCCATGCAGATCAAGAACATGCAGTACCAGCGCGGGGACCGGAGGCTGCACCCCGGCGACATCATCCTGGCCCACTTCCGCGGCCCGTCCGAGCTCAAGGGCCGGACGATGACCGAGATGACGGCGACCATGCTGCGCAGGATCCAGGAGCAGGGCTTCACCGTGGCCCGCCTGGAGGACTACGTGTAGGACGCGTACACCCCCCGGAAGATTTCTCCGGCGCGGTGTCGATGCGGGGCCGGGCCGTTCGACGTATGTGTGGAAGGCGGGGAACGGCCCCGCCACCGCACCACCGAGGAGTCGTCATGCCCCGCTTCCTGTCCCTCGTCCGCATCGAGGAGAACACGATCGACATGGAGAGCGCCGACCCCGGCTTCGAGCAGCGGATGGGCGCGCTCTTCGAGGAGATCACCAAGGCCGGCGCCATGGTGGACACCGCCGGGCTCCGGCCGACCGCCGAGGCCACCCGGATCACCTGGTCGGACGGGAAGCTGTCGTACACCGACGGACCGTTCACCGAGACCAAGGAGGTCGTCGGCGGCTACGCGATGCTCCAGTGCAAGGACATGGCCGAGGCCGTCGAGTGGGGGCGGCGCTTCCTGGCCGTCCACCCGCCGCAGTGGAAGGTCGGCCTGGAGGTCCGCGAGGTCGAGGAGATGCCGGAGGGCTGACCCGCGCGGGGCCGTCGGCTGTGCTGTCATGTGAACCGTGACGGTGGAGAGCACCCTTGAGACGGTCTTCCGGATGGAGTCGGCGCGGATCATCGCCACGGTGGCGCGGATCGTCAGGGACGTCGGCATCGCCGAGGAGATCGCCCAGGACGCGCTCGTCTCCGCCCTCGAACAGTGGCCGCGGTCAGGCGTCCCGGACCGCCCGGGCGCCTGGCTGACGGCCGCCGCGAAGCACCGCGCCGTCGACCTCGTGCGGCGGCGCGAGACGTACGCGCGCAAGCTCGCCGAGGTCGGCCGGACGCTCGACGAGAAGTCGTACGACCCCGAGCCCTCGGGTCCCGGCGACATCGACGACGACGTCCTCCGGCTCGTCTTCACCGCCTGCCACCCGGTGCTCTCCGCCGACGCCCGCGCGGCGCTCACGCTGCGGCTCGTCGGCGGGCTGCGGACCGACGAGATCGCACGGGCCTTCCTCGTGCCGGAGGCCACGGTCGCGGCCCGGATCACCCGCGCCAAGCGGTCGCTGGCGAAGGCGGGAGTGGAGTTCGAGGTGCCCTACGGGGCGGCGCGGGCCGCCCGGCTCGGCTCCGTCCTGGAGGTCGTCTACCTGATCTTCAACGAGGGGTACGCGGCCACCGCCGGCGACGACCTGCTGCGGCCCGCGCTGTGCGAGGACGCGCTGCGGCTCGCCCGGGTGCTCGAAGGGCTGATGCCCGAGGAGGGCGAGGTGCACGGCCTGGCGGCCCTGCTGGAGCTCCAGGCGTCGCGTTTCGCGACCCGGACCGGGCCCGACGGACGGCCGGTGCTCCTCGCCGAGCAGAACAGGAGCCGCTGGAACCGGCTGCTGATCCGGCGCGGCTTCGCCGCCCTGGAGCGCGCCGGCGACGGGCGCTCCTACGGCCCGTACGCCCTCCAGGCCGCCGTCGCCGCCTGTCACGCGCGGGCGGTTGCGTACGAGGAGACGGACTGGCGGACCATCGCCGCGCTGTACGCGCGGCTCGCGGCCGTCGCGCCCTCCCCGGTGGTCGAGCTGAACCGCGCGGTCGCCGTCTCGATGGCGGAGGGCCCGGAGGCCGGTCTCGTGCTCGTCGACGCCCTCGCCGACGGGCCCGCCCTGGCGGGCTACCACCTGCTGCCGAGCGTGCGCGGCGACCTGCTGGCCCGGCTGGGGCGGACGGCGGAGGCCCGGGCCGAGTTCGAGCGGGCCGCCTCGCTCACCCGGAACGCGCGGGAGCGGGAGCTGCTCCTCGGGCGGGCGCGGGCGGCCGGCTCTCAGTAGCGGAGGATCCGGCCGGCCGTCGTGCCGACGAGGACCGTGCCGTCGGGGGCCGCGTGCACCGAGACCGGGCCGTACGGGGGCAAGAGGCGCCGGTCGAGGAGGGTGCCGTCGGCGGCGTCGACCGAGAGGAGCGTGCCGTCGGTGCAGAGGGCGTGCAGGACGCCGGCGTGCGCGTCGAGGTCGACGACCGTGGTGCTCCCGGCCGGGTCCTCGGCCCCGGAGTCCAGGGGCAGCGTCCAGACGACGTCCCCGGCGGGGAAGGTCCGGCGGACCAGCTGCGTCCAGCCGTGCAGGAGCGCGGGACCGGCGGCGTCGGAGACGTACACCACCCGGCCGAGCGGACGGTCGACCCGGAAGGGCTCCAGCGGGAAGAGCGGGGTCTCGGCTCCGGAGCGGGGGTCGAGCGCGATCACGTCCCGGCGGCGCCGGCCGTACAGCAGCTCGGGGCAGCGGCGGGCGTCGACCGGGACGAGGGCGTACCGGTCGGGCTCGTGGAGCGTGGTGAGCGGGGTGCCGTCGGCGGTGAAGAATCGGGTGTCGGGCTCGGGCCCCTCCTTCTCGCTGCCGCGGTCGTACGTGTCCCGGATCGCCCACACGCCGTCCGTCCGGGCCGTGAGCGCGGCGGAGAAGGGTACCGAGGGGTTGTCGAGGACGGTGCCGTCGGAGGTGTCGACGAGCGGGAAGTCGGTCCGGGTGCGGCCGTCGGGGCCGGGGACGGTGACGCGTGCCGTCCGCTCGTCGGCCGAGACCTCGATCCGGGTGCCGGGGGTCGCGGAGGGTGCGGGGACGCTCCACAGCGGGGTCCCGTCGGGGGCCCAGCACTCAAGGGTGGTGTGCTTCCGGGTGGCGAGCACTCGGCCGTCGCCGAGCCCGGCCACGGCCCGGACCGCGCCCCTGCCGTCGTAGCTCAGGCCGGCCCGCTCGGCGAACGCCCGGAGGACCTGCGGGGCGCGGTCCCGCTCGGGGTACGGGAGCGGTGCGTACGGGTCGAGCGGCTGCCTGTGGAGGGCGGACAGGTCGAGGGCGTCCGGAGTGAGGCCGCGCCACTCCTCGCGGGCCACGACGGCCACGGACCGCTCGAACTCCTCCCCGTCGTGCATGGCGCAGAAGGTGAGTTCGAGGGTGCTCGGGTCCGTCCAGCGGAGCAGCTCGACGCCCCAGCGGGGGTCGGTGAGGTCGACGCGGTGGCCGGTGCCGGGTTCGAGGAGGACGAGGCGGCCCTCGCGCATGTACGCGTCGCCGTTGTCGAAGCCGATGGCGAGGAGCGGGAGCGTGGGGTGGAAGGCCATCGTCTCGGTCTCCATGGCGACCGTCAGGAGGTGCGCGCAGGAGAGGTCGGCGGTGCGGTAGACCGCCACCCTGCTCAGCTCCGACAGCACCGAACTGACCGCGAGCCACTGCCCGTCGCCGCTGACGACCGCCTCGGTGGCGAGCCCGAACAGCTCGGGGAAGGGCTCCTCGTGGAAGACCGCGCGCGGGGTCGCCGTCGGCCGGTCAGACATGCTGCTCCGTCATGTGGGTGAGCGTGGTGCGGGCGAGGACCTCCAGGGTCTCCGGGGTCGCCTGCGGCGCGAGGACCCGGAAGGAGGCGGCGAAGGCCGCCGACTCCGCGCAGAGCATGCGCGCGGCCAGGGCCTGGTGGAGGCGGGGCATCACCTCGTAGGAGCAGTACGGGTGCTCGCCCTCGACGAACGCCCGCAGGCTCTCCTCGTACGAGGCGTACTCGCCGTCGTACGCCCAGTCGTCCAGGGACAGCAGCAGCGGGAACCGGGCCCGTACCTCCCACGCGGCGAGCGGCACGTCCTCGTACGCGGCGTCGCCCTGGCGGTCCGCGAGCCGCAGCAGCGTCGCGAGCCCGGTCATGAACGCGGGTATGCCCTGCGTCCCGGCGGCCGTCCGCCAGGTCCTGCGGTCCGCCTCCGGGCAGGTGTCGAGGAACCCCTCGCCGAACTCGCCGAACACGGTGGACAGGTAGTCCAGCTGGGAGGCGAGGTGCTGCGGGGTGACCCGCCAGGCGGGGTCCCAGTACTCGGTCCGCGTGACGCGGCCGAAGCGCAGGACCTCCCACTCCAGCGGGTCGGTGCCGCCGGCGGCCAGCCCGACGAGGTGGGCGATCGGGCCGGTGGTGAACATGCCCTCCGGATGCAGCGCCATGACTTCCCCCCGGTTCGGATCCTGCCGCCTACGGCACCCTACGGCCTGCCCGCCGGCCGGCCGATGAGCATCGTGGGGGCTCCCGCGACCCGGGTGAGGAGCACCGTCGCGGAGTGAGGGCCCTTGGGCTTCACCTTCCGCCGGATCTCCTCGGGTTCGACCGCCGAGCCGCGCTTCTTCACCGTCAGGGTGCCGACCTCGCGCTCCCGCAGCAGGGCCTTCAACTTCTTGAGGTTGAAGGGGAGTTCGTCGGTGATCTCGTAGGCGGCGGCGTACGGGGTGGGGGTGAGGTCGTCCGCCGTGACGTACGCGATCGTCTCGTCGATGAGGCCGCCGCCCAGCTCCTCCGCGACCTCGGCGACGAGGTGCGCGCGGATGACGGCGCCGTCCGGCTCGTACAGGTAGCGGCCGACCGGGCGGACCGCCGGGTCGGGCAGCCCCCGGCCGGTGAGGCCCGCGCCGGAGGGCAGGAGCGTCGCGCGGCGGGCGCCCGGCTCCGTGCCGAACCAGAGCACGGCCTCCTTCACGTCCCCGCCGTCCGAGATCCACTCGGCCTCGGCCTCCGCCGGGACGGCCTCGTGCGGGATGCCGGGGGCGACCTTCAGGGCGGCGCGGGGGGCCTTGCGGGCCGCCTCGACGGCCCAGGAGAGCGGCGGGGAGTAGGCCTCGGGGTCGAAGATCCTGCCCCGGCCGCCGCGCCGCGCCGGGTCGACGAAGACCGCGTCGTACGGGCTGGTGTCGATCTCGGTGACGTCGGCGCAGCGGACCTCGATCAGCTCCGCGAGGCCGAGCGCCTCGGCGTTGGCGCGGGCCACCTCGGCGGTGAGCGGGTCGCGGTCGACGGCGAGGACGGAGATGCCGGCGCGGGCGAGGGCGATCGCGTCGCCGCCGATCCCGGAGCAGAGGTCCGCGACACTGCCGACGCCGAGGGCCTTGAGGCGGGCGGCCCGGTAGGTTCCGACGGAGGCGCGGGTCGACTGCTCGACGCCGTTGGGCGTGAAGTACATCCGGTACGCGTCCTCGGCGCCGAACTTCGCCACCGCGCGCTGGCGCAGCCTGGCCTGGCCGACCGCCGAGGTGACGAGCTCGGCGGGGTGGTCGCGGCGCAGCCGGGAGACGACCGCCAGCTCATGGGCGGGGTCGTGGTCGCGCAGGGCGGCGAGGAGGGCCTGCCCCTCGGGCGTGCGCAGGGCGGTGAACTGGGCGAGGTCGGTCACCCGTCCCATTGTGGGCCCTGCGGCGCTGTGGGCCGGTCGGGGGACGGCGGGGGCCGTGCGGCGGTGTCGTGGTCCGGAGGGCGCGCGAGCACTGACAGTATGCGGCGCCATACAGCTTGTACGACAAGAGGAAGAATTTATGGTGATCAGCGCGCACCCTTTCCGGCGGACCCTCGGGGCCGCTCTCGTCGTCTCGGCCCTCGCCTCCGCCGCCACGGCCTGCTCGGACTCCGGATCCGGACCCGCCGCCCCCGCGCGCGGCGCCCCCGCGCCCGCCGCCGGCCAGCAGGGCCGGGCCCAGGCCCCGGCCCCGGGCTCGGCCGGCGCGCTCGACGCGTACGTCGAGAGGGTCCGCCAGCAGAAGGCCGCCCGCGCGCTCGCCGCCAGGAAGTGGGGCCTCGCCAAGACCCCGCTCGACGCGCCGGCCCCGCCGAAGGCCAAGCCGAAGATCACCACCCGCAAGGGGTTCGAGACGGACGGCGAGGGCCTGCCGCCCGTCTTCACGACCGTGCCGACCAAGCAGAAGGTCGTCTTCCTGACGATCGACGACGGCGCGGAGAAGGACCCCGAGCTGCTGCGGATGATGAAGGACCTCCGCATCCCCTACAGCGCCTTCCTCAGCGACTACGTCGTCAAGGACGACTACGGCTACTTCGCGCGGATGCAGAAGTCCCTGGACTCCGGCGTCGCCCTGCACAACCACACCCTCAACCACCGCTACCTGCCCGGACTCTCGTACAAGCAGCAGAAGCGCGAGATCTGCGGGATGCAGGACGTCATCGAGAAGCGCTTCGGCAAGCGGCCCCCGCTCTTCCGCCCGCCGTACGGCAACTACAACGAGGACACCCTGCGCGCCGCGAAGTCCTGCGGGGTCAAGGCGGTCCCGCTGTGGTCCGCCGAGGCCTTCCCCGACCGCATGGAGTGGCGCGAGTGGGACCGCGACCTGCACCCCGGCGACATCGTCCTCACCCACTTCCGGGGCAAGGGCGACTGGAAGGGCACGATGCCCGACATGATCCGGCGGGTCATGAACGTGATCACGGCCAAGGGGTACGCCGTCGCGAAGCTCGAGGACTACGTGTGAGGCGAGGACCGGGCGGGAACCGGATGTACCGGGCCGCGGCCGCCGGCGCGCTCGCCGCCACCCTCCTCACCGCCTCCGGCTGCGCCTCCTCGGTCGACCCGATCGAGCGCCTGGGCCGGAAGGCGGCGGAGCGGATGGGGCCGGAGGAAAGGGACCCGGCCGCCGAACGGGATGTGGCCGCGACGACCGTGGCGGAGGGGGCGGCGCGCACCGGAACGGCGGCGTCCCGCTGAGCGCGCCGCGACGCGCGACGGTGGTGAATTGGCACTCCGCTTGACCGAGTGCTAATCGCGGTCATAGTCTCGGCTCTGGCACTCCCCACTGGAGAGTGCCAACACAGCGACGGGCAGGTCCGGCACCCGCGACGACGGATCCACCTGGTCGCCACCTCAGACAGTTGACCCCGTAATCTCCGAAGGGGGAGGTCGGATCGTGACGACCACCAGCTCCAAGGTTGCCATCAAGCCGCTCGAGGACCGCATCGTGGTCCAGCCGCTCGACGCCGAGCAGACCACCGCCTCTGGCCTGGTCATCCCGGACACCGCGAAGGAGAAGCCCCAGGAGGGTGCTGTCCTCGCCGTGGGCCCGGGCCGCTTCGAGAACGGCGAGCGTCTTCCGCTCGACGTTCAGGTCGGCGACGTCGTGCTCTACAGCAAGTACGGCGGCACCGAGGTGAAGTACAACGGCGAGGAGTTCCTCGTCCTCTCGGCTCGCGACGTGCTCGCGATCATCGAGAAGTAATTCACCGAAGTATCTGAAGCAGATGCTTTGAGCTGCGCCCCTTGACCCCGCACAGGGCGTCCGGGGGCGCAGTTCTTTTCCACCCCATTCCGAGAGGGCTGAACCGCTCCCATGGCGAAGATCCTGAAGTTCGACGAGGACGCCCGTCGCGCCCTTGAGCGCGGCGTCAACAAGCTTGCCGACACGGTGAAGGTGACGATCGGCCCCAAGGGCCGCAACGTCGTCATCGACAAGAAGTTCGGCGCCCCCACCATCACCAACGACGGTGTCACGATCGCCCGCGAGGTCGAGATCGACGACCCGTACGAGAACCTCGGCGCCCAGCTGGTGAAGGAGGTGGCGACCAAGACCAACGACATCGCGGGTGACGGCACCACCACCGCCACCGTGCTCGCCCAGGCCCTGGTTCGCGAGGGGCTGCGCAACGTCGCCGCCGGCGCCTCCCCGGCCGCCCTGAAGAAGGGCATCGACGCCGCCGTCAAGGCCGTCTCCGAGGAGCTCCTCGCCACCGCGCGCCCGATCGAGGACAAGTCCGACATCGCCGCCGTCGCCGCGCTCTCCGCGCAGGACCAGCAGGTCGGCGAGCTCATCGCCGAGGCGATGGACAAGGTCGGCAAGGACGGTGTCATCACCGTCGAGGAGTCCAACACCTTCGGCCTGGAGCTCGACTTCACCGAGGGCATGGCCTTCGACAAGGGCTACCTGTCCCCGTACATGGTCACCGACCAGGAGCGTATGGAGGCCGTCCTCGACGACCCGTACATCCTGATCAACCAGGGCAAGATCTCCTCGATCCAGGACCTGCTGCCCATCCTGGAGAAGGTCATCCAGGCCGGCGCCAGCAAGCCGCTGCTGATCATCGCCGAGGACGTCGAGGGCGAGGCGCTCTCCACCCTCGTCGTCAACAAGATCCGTGGCACCTTCAACGCCGTGGCCGTCAAGGCCCCCGGCTTCGGCGACCGCCGCAAGGCGATGCTCGGCGACATGGCCACCCTCACCGGTGCCACCGTCATCGCCGAGGAGGTCGGCCTCAAGCTCGACCAGGCCGGTCTGGACGTGCTGGGCACCGCCCGCCGCGTGACCATCGCCAAGGACTCCACCACCATCGTCGACGGTGGCGGCAACGCCGAGGACATCGCCGGCCGCGTCGGCCAGATCAAGGCCGAGATCGAGTCCACGGACTCCGACTGGGACCGCGAGAAGCTCCAGGAGCGCCTCGCGAAGCTCGCCGGCGGCGTCTGCGTGATCAAGGTCGGCGCCGCGACCGAGGTCGAGCTCAAGGAGAAGAAGCACCGTCTGGAGGACGCCATCTCCGCGACCCGCGCCGCGGTCGAGGAGGGCATCGTCTCCGGTGGTGGCTCCGCGCTCGTCCACGCCGTGAAGGTCCTCGAGGGCAACCTCGACAAGACCGGCGACGAGGCCACGGGTGTCGCGGTCGTCCGCCGCGCCGCCGTCGAGCCGCTGCGCTGGATCGCCGAGAACGCCGGCCTCGAGGGCTACGTCATCACCTCGAAGGTGGCGGAGCTCGACAAGGGCCAGGGCTTCAACGCCGCGACCGGCGAGTACGGCGACCTGGTCAAGGCCGGCGTCATCGACCCGGTGAAGGTGACGCGCTCCGCCCTGGAGAACGCCGCCTCGATCGCCTCCCTCCTCCTCACCACCGAGACCCTCGTGGTGGAGAAGAAGGAAGAGGAGCCGGCGGACGCGGGCCACGGCCACGGCCACGGCCACTCCCACTGAGGCGTGTCCTAGCGCGTAGCTGAACCACCGAGGCCCGGTGCCCCCGTCGCGGGGGCACCGGGCCTCGCTGCCTTCCCGTCCGTCTCACCCCTCCACGGCGCCGAGCTGCCCCATGAGCCCGAGCAGGTCGTACTGCCACCAGCCCTCGACGATCTTCCCGTCGTCCCGGAAGCGGTGGATGACCGTGCCGGTCATGCTCACGTCCATGCCGGTCGGCTGCAGCCCCATGAAGTCGCCGGTGTGGCTGCCCCGCCACGTCCAGCGGGTGCAGACCCGGTCGCCCTCGGCGATCTGGTCGTCGACGGTGAAGGCGAAGTCGAAGCCGCCCCGCCACATCTCCACCTCGCGCCGGACGGCGTCCATGCCGATGACGTCCTGCTCGTTGGTCGGATCGTGGTCGTGGTACCCCTCGGCCAGCACCTCGTCGAGCAGCGCCAGCTCCGGCTGGTCGGCGAACATCTCCATGAGCTTCCGGGCGTTGTTCTTGTACAGCGCCTCGTCCCGGACCACGTCCAGGTCGGTGAAGGTCGGCATCTCGTCACAGAGCGCGACCATCTCCCGGAAGATCCGGTCGGTCTCGGGGAGCTGCGAGTTGCGCATGGCCACGTCGTACGAGGGGAACTCGACGATCTCCACGATGTGCGAGCCGTCGGAGCGGTCCTTGCCGACGATGCTGTGGGTCGCCGTCCGTTTGCCCTCGGTCTGTTCGACCCACTGGTCCATGAGCCGGTTCAAATCGTCCACCCGACTCGTCTTGCAGTCGATTATCTGTACGAAGGTCATGGCGCCTCCCGACCCCGGTAGGACCCTTCCAGTCTAGGTTGGGTGCATGGAGCGGGCAGGGGGAGAGCGGGGGCCGATCACGGTCGACAACCGCTCGGGCATCGTGGTGATCGGCGACGGCAACCGGATCGGGTCACCGGAACCGGCGGTGGTCCGCTCCGGATACCACCAACAGGTCCGCCGGATCGCCCCCGCGGAACTCGTCGGCCGCACTGCCGAGTTGGCGGAACTGGCCGCCTTCTGCCGCGCCGACTCCGGCCCCGCGTACACCTGGTGGCGGGCGGAGGCCTGGGCGGGCAAGACGGCCCTGCTGTCCTGGTTCGCGCTCAACCCGCCGCCCGGGGTGCGGATCGTCCCCTTCTTCGTCACGGCCCGTCTCGGCGCGCAGGACGACGTCGCCGCGTACGTCGACGTCGTCCTGGAGCAGCTGGCGGAACTGGCGGGCGAGGGCCTCCCCACGCTCCTCACCGCCGCCACCCGCGAGGCCCACGTGCTGCGCCTGTACGCCGCGGCCGCCGAGTCCTGCGCCGCCCGCGGCGAGCGGCTGGTCCTCCTCGTCGACGGCCTGGACGAGGACCGGGGCGTGACCACGGGCCCCGAAGCCCGCTCGATCGCGGCGCTCCTCCCGCACGACCTGCCCGTCATCGTCTCGGGCCGCCTCAACCCGCCGCTCCCGGCCGACGTCCCGGAGGACCATCCGCTCAGGGACCCGGCGGCCGTACGGATCCTCGCCCCGTCCCCGAGGGCCCGCGCGATCCGGGCGGAGGCGGAGCGCGAGCTGAAACACCTTCTGGTGTCGGGCGGCCTCCCGTACGAACTCCTCGGCCTGCTCACCGTCGCGGGCGGCGGACTGACGGCGGACGACCTCGCGGAGCTCACCGGCGAGGTCCCGTACCGGGTGCGGGACGTCCTGCGGACGGGCCCGGGGCGGACGTTCGCCGTACGTGGAGAGGCGTACCTCCTCGCGCACGAGGAACTGTCCGGGGGAGCGCGGGAGATGCTGGGGGAGCGGGAAATCGCCCGGTGGCGGCAGGTGCTGTACGCGTGGGCGGACACCTGGCGCGAGCGGGGCTGGCCGGAGGAGACCCCGGACCACCTGCTGCACGGCTACGTGCCGCTGCTGCGAGCGGCGGGGGACGTCGAGCGGCTGGTGGCCTGCGGGGTGGACGAACGGCGGCACGAACGGCTGCTCGCCGTGACGGGGGGTGATGCGGCAGCGCTGGGGGAGATCCGGGCGGCGGAGGACGCGGTCCTGGGCGCGCCCGACCGCGAGGACTCGGTGGCGGCGGCGCTGCGGCTGGCGCTGGGCCGCGCGCTGCTGCTGCGGGACAGCGGAAGCGTGCCGCTCTCGCTGCTGGCGGGCTGGGTGGCCGTCGGGCAGGCGGACCGCGCGGTGGCGCTCGCCCGGAGCATGGAAGCCCCCCGCGTCGTCGAAGGACTGTGCGTGGTGGCGGGAAAGCTGCTGGACGCGGGAGCGCGCGGGCGTGCCGAGGAGCTCGCCGACGAGGCCGAGCCGCTGACGGCGAGCTTTTCGGACATCGTCCCCAGCACCACGGGAGACGCCCTGCCCCTGCTGCTCGTCCGGCTCGGCGCGCACGAGCGGGCGGAACGGCTGGTGGGGGCGCACCACGCCCGCGTGGTGCGCCGCTCCCGCCGGGTGCTCGTGGACCTCCTGCTCGCGGCGGGGAGGTACCGACGGGCCCTGGCCCTCGTGGACGACGAGAGCGATCCGAGCAGGCGGCCCGTCCTGCGGACCGCCGTCGTGGAGGCCCTGGCCAGGGACGGCCGCGTCGACGAGGCGGTACAGGAGGCGTACGGCGGGAAGGAGGAACCGGGCGGACGGGTGGTGGTGCTGCTCCGTGCCTCGGTCGCGCTGCGTGCGTCCGGGCACCGGGACACGGCGGAAAGGCTGCTGCAGGGTGCGGCGGTGCTCCGGGAGCGCATGGACCGCAGACAGGTCGCGAGGTTCGGTGACAAGGTGCTCGACGCCCTCCTCGCCGCCGGGGAGACCGAGGCGGCGCGGGCGGCCGGCGTCGGCAAGGAGGCCTTCTCGTACGCCGCCGCGCTGGTGAAGCACGGCCGGTGGGACGAAGCCCTGGAGGTCGCCGAGACCCTGGCCGACAGGGAAAGGGAATCCCTGCACGGGCGCGTCGCCCGAGAGCTGGCCCGAGCCGGTGCCGTCGAGCGGGCCATGGCCCTGGCCCCGGCGTCGGACGCGCTCTGGTACAAGGACGATCCCTGGCCGGCCGTCGCCGAGGCCCTGCTGGCGCGTGGAGACCTGGACGCCGTCGCCCCGTTGTGCGGGCGGCTCGTGGAGCGCCCGGACGCGTCCTGGAGATCGACCGGGCGGAGCGCCGGTGGCCTCCGGGTGCTCCGGGACTTCCTGACCCGCTTGACGGCCGAGGGAGCGGTGGACAGGGCCCGCGCGACGGTCAGGGGCATCGGGGAGAACGCAGAGGTTCTCGCCGTGTTCGCGGAAGTGCTGTACGGGGCGGGCCACGTCACCGAGGCCCGGCGCCTGCTCGCGGTGGAGGAGCG
This sequence comes from Streptomyces sp. NPDC015130, assembly GCF_043080005.1. NCBI lineage: Bacteria > Bacillati > Actinomycetota > Actinomycetes > Kitasatosporales > Streptomycetaceae > Streptomyces > Streptomyces sp. NPDC015130. Next base: position 16,394 of record NZ_JBIBVC010000012.1, read on the forward strand.
GAGGGTACGCGTACCCGCGCGCGAGGCCCTCGTCTGGGACCTGGTGGCGTTCGCCCGGGCTCTGGGGGAGGCCGGGCGGCGCGATGACGCGATGGACCTGCTCCGGGCCGTGGAGCACGAGCGGGGTCTGCCGAGGCGCGAGGCCGCCTTCGCGGCGCTCGCGGCGGGGTGTCCGGAGTGGGCGGAGACGTTCGTTCGGGAGGCCGCGTGGATCGAGCACGACCTGGGCTCCCGCCTCGTCAGGGTCCACGCGGCCGAGGGGGAGTTCGACCGCGCCCAGCGGCTGGTCGAGCATCCCGGCACGTGGGGGAGCCTCGTCCAGGAGGCGGCCGTGGCCTTCGTGGGCGTCGGCGCCCTGGAGCGGGCGCGGAACCTGGTGCCGCGCCTGTTCGAGGCGCCGAACGCCGCGGAGGTGTACGCGCGCATGGCGCTGGCATGTGTACAGCTGGGGCTTCGCGAGGACGCCGGGCGCTTCCTGGCCGCCGCCCGCGCGAAGAACCCCGACGGCCCCATGAAGCTGGACCTCCTGCGGGCCGCATGCGCCCTGGAACCGGAGAACGCGGCAGCCTTCGGGGCCGAGTTCCTCGCGCGGGCCCCGTGGCAGAGGCCCGCACCCTCGCCCGTCGTGCTGGCCGTCATCGGTTCCTACGACGAGGCAGTCGGCCGCTTCCGGGACCATCCGCACAGTTTTCCGGGGCGGTGGTCGGCCAACGTGGTGACCGAGCTCGTGCGGGCCGCCCGATACGAACACGCCGCCGCCCTCCTCGACGGCATGCATCACCTCGGCCCGCCCTGCGGCGACGGTTACGCGATCCTCGCCCGCGCCGAACCCGATCCCGTTCTGGCCCGGCGCTGGGCCGTTCTCGCGTTGCGGCTCGGGAAGTGGCGGACCGTGCTGCCGGCCGTGCTGGCCGTGGACCCGGGCTCGCTCCCCATCGTGCTCGCCGAGGCCGACCGCCTACGCCGAGCGCTGGAGGTCTGACGCCCGGACCTCCTCCGCGAACGGTTCGCCGTGGACGTACCGCCGGACCTCCTCCAGCGCCTGGTCCGTCATGCGGTGGAGTTCGTTGCCGAGGGAGCCGGCGACGTGGGGGGTGAGGAGGACGTTGGGGAGCGTCCACAGAGGCGATTCGGTGGGCGGGAGCTCCGGGTCCGTGACGTCCAGGATCGCGTGGAGGCGGCCGGTGAGGAGGTGGGGGAGGAGGGCCGTCTCGTCGATCAGGGAGCCGCGGGACGTGTTGATCAGGGTCGTGCCGTCGGGCATCGCGGCGAGCTGGGCGGGGCCGATCATGCGGTACGTGGAGGGGAGCTGGGGCGCGTGGACCGAGACGACCGTGCTGCGGGCGCAGAGTTCGTCGAGGCCGGTCAGTTCCACGCCGGGCGGCGGGGCGTCGACGTACGGGTCGTAGAGGAGGACCTCGAAGTCGAAGGGGCGGAGGAGCTCGACGACCCGGCGGCCGATGCGGGAGGCGCCGACGATGCCGATCGTGCGGCGGTGGTTGCCCCAGGCGGCGGACTCGGTGAGCCAGGCGTGGCCGGTGCGGAGTTCGGCGTAGCGCTGGGCGGAGCGGAGGACCTGCTTCCCGGCGAAGAGGATCGCGGCGAGGGTGTACTCGGCGACGGGCAGCGCGTTGGCGGCGGCGGCCGTGGTGACGCGGAGGCCGCGGTCCCAGCAGGCCTCGGTGATGTGGTGCTTGACGGAGCCGGCGGCGTGGACGACGGCCCGCAGGCGGGGGGCGCGGTCGAGGATCCCGGCAGTGAGGGGGGTGGCGCCCCAGCCGGTGAGGAGGAGTTCGGCCTCGGCGAGGGCGGCGGCGGTCCGCGCGTCGGGGGCGGCGAGGTCGTGGGCGACGAGGTGCGGGTCGGTGCGGGTGAGCGTCGCGAGACGCTGCCGGTGGGCGTCGGTGAGGAGGCGGTCGGCGGTGTCGGGGCCCATCGCGAGGAGGAGGGCGGGGCGGTTGTCAGTGGCGGGGTGCATCGTGGGACGTGTGCTCCTCACTTGACGCTGCCGGCGGTCAGACCCGCCTTCCAGTGGCGCTGGAGGGAGACGAAGGCGACGACGAGGGGGACGACGGCGAGCAGGGATCCGGTGACGACGAGGGGGTAGAAGTCGGGTTCCGCGTGGGCGTTGCTGTTCCACGCGTACAGGCCGAGGCTCAGGGGGTAGAGCTTCTGGTCGGAGAGCATCACCAGGGGGAGGAAGAAGTTGTTCCAGATGGCGGTGAACTGGAAGAGGAAGACGGTGACGAAGCCGGGCAGGACCATGCGCAGACCGATGGACCAGAAGACGCGCAGCTCGCCGGCGCCGTCGATCCGGGCGGCCTCCAGGGCCTCGTCGGGGATGTAGCCCGCGCAGAAGACCCGGGAGAGGTAGACGCCGAAGGGGTTGACGAGGACGGGGATCAGGACGGCCCAGTAGGTGTTGACGACGCCGACCTCGCTGGCGAGGAGGTACATCGGCAGGGCGAGCGCGGTGGTGGGGACGAGGACGCCCAGGAGGACGATGCCGAAGAGCTGTTCCTTGCCGCGGAAGTCGTAGACGTGGAAGGCGTATCCGGCGGCGACGCTGACGAAGGAGCAGGCGAGGGCGCCGAATCCGGCGTAGAGCAGGCTGTTCGCGTACCAGTGGAAGTAGATGCCGTCGTTGTACTCGGCGAGCCGGGAGAGGTTGCCGCCGAGGTCGAAGCCGTCGAAGGAGAAGGCGTTTCCGGCGAGGAGGCCGCCGGCGTCCTTGGTGGCGGCGGTCAGCAGCCAGACGAGGGGGAAGAGCATGTAGACGACGGCGAGGACGAGGGCGCCGTTGACGGCGGCCTTGGACAGCCAGACGTTGGTGCTGCGGGGCTTGCTCATGCCGTCCTTCCCTTCCGGCCCGTCAGGCGGGTGACCGCGAAGGAGAGCAGTGCGGCCGTCAGGGCGAGGAGGACGGAGGCCGCGGCGGCGAGCCCGTAGTCGTTGCGGTCGAAGGCCGCGGTGTACGCGTACATGTTCGGCGTCCAGGTGGAGGTGACGGCGGAGCCGGTGCCCTTGTTGAGGATCAGCGGTTCGGTGAAGAGCTGGAGGGAGCCGATGACCGTGAAGAGGCCGACCATCGCGAGGGAGGCCTTGACCAGCGGGATCTTGACGGAGAAGGCGATGCGCCAGGCGCCCGCCCCGTCGACGGTGGCGGCTTCGAGGACGGAGCGGTCGATGGCCTGGAGGGCCGCGTAGAAGATGACCATGTTGTAGCCGAGCCACTCCCACAGGGCGATGTTGACGACGGAGGGCAGGGCGCCGCCGGGGGAGAAGAAGTCGAAGCCGACGCCTCCGGCCTCCATCGCCTTGACGACCGGGCTGAGCTGGGGCGTGTAGAGGTAGACCCAGATCAGGGCGGCGATGATGCCGGGGACGGCGTGCGGCAGGAAGAGCGCGAGCTGGAAGAAGCGGCGGGCTCGGGCGAGGGCCGAGTCGAGGAGGAGGGCGAGGCCGAGGGCTCCGGCGAGCAGCAGCGGGATGTAGAGCAGGCAGTAGCCGAGCAGGACGCCGAAGCCCTCGCGGAAGGCCCGGTCACCCAGTGCCGCCGTGTAGTTGTCGAGGCCGGTGAAGACGGTCTCGGTGCCGCCGAAGCCCAGTCCGGACTGCTTCTCGGTGAAGAGGCTGAGCCAGACCGCGTAGCCGATCGGCACCACCATCACCGCGGTGAAGAGGAGGAAGAAGGGCGTCAGCAGGATCGTGGCGGCGCGGGTGCGGGCCTTCATCCGGTCAGCCCTCGACCTTCAGGCCGCGCTTGGTGAGTTCGGCGACGGTGGCCTCGTGTCCGGCCTTGACGGCCTCCGCGATGCCCGGGCCGCCCTCGGTGATCTTGCCGAAGTGGTCCTTGATCGTGGTGTTGGTGGTGCCGGTGGTCGGGCCCCAGGCCCAGTTCGGGCTGATGGAGGCACCCGAGGCCTCGAAGAGGGCGTAGATGTCCTGGCCGCCGTAGTAGCTCGCGTCGAAGGCCTTCTTGGCGACGGGGCGCAGGGCCGCGGCGGCGGGGAAGGCGGAGGAGGTGCCGGAGGCGATGCGGGCCTTCACGCCCTCCTCGGTGGTGGACATCCACTCGGCGAAGGTGACGGCCGCCGCCTTCTGCCTGCTGTCCTTGGTGACGGCGAAGGAGGTGCCGCCGAGCATGCCGCTGGCGGGCTTGCCGTCCCAGCTGGGCATGGGCGCCACGGCCCATTTGCCGCTCTGCTCGGGCAGGGTGCCCTTGAGGACGCCGGCGCCCCAGGAGGCACCGAGGTAGCCGATGGTGGTGCCGTTCTTGAGGGAGCCGGTCCACTCGGGGCTGAAGGAGGCGTTCTTGTGGACGAGGCCGTCGTCGAGGAGGCCCTGCCAGTAGGCGGCGACCTTGGTGGTGGCGGCGTCGGTCGTGTCGATCTTCCAGGTGTCGTTCTCGGCCTTGAACCACTGGGCGCCGGCCTGCCAGGCCATCGCCTCGAAGGTGGTCGGGTCGTCGGGGAAGAAGGTGGCGATACGGGCCTTGGCGTCGGCCTTCCTGACCTGTTCGGCGGCCTTCCTGAACTCGTCCCAGGTGGTGGGGGTCTTGACCCGGTACTTCGCGAAGAGGTCCTTGCGGTAGAAGAAGGCCTGCGGGGCGGCGTCGAAGGGGACGGCCCAGGACTTCTCCCCGAGGGTGGTGAGTTCGACGGTCTGCGGGAGCAGCTTGGCGCGGTCGGCCTCGGTGAACTGGTCGCCGATGTCCTGGAGGGCGCCGGAGCTCACGAACTCGGGGAGCGAGGAGTACTCGATGGACACGAGGTCGGGGGCGTTGCCCGCCTTCACGGCGTTGGAGATCTTGGCGTAGCCGCCGGCGGTGCCGGAGGGGATCTCCTCGAACTTCACCTGGATGTCGGTGTGGGAGGCGTTGAAGGCGTCCACGACGTCCTTGGAGCCCTTGGCCCAGCCCCAGAAGGTGATGGTCACGGGCCCGGCGGGCTTGTTCGCGGAGTCCGTACCGCTGCCGCCGCAGGCCGTGAGGACGGCGAGGGCGGTGGCGGTGGCGGCTATGACACAGGACGTTCTGCTCCGGCTGAGGCTCACGGCACGACTCCTGAGGGCGGCGGGGAGGTTGTGGCCGTGATCCTGTGACCGTTCATGACCGAAGTCAAGAGCGAAAGATTGATTGATCGAAAAATGATCAGACGGGGGGAGTGGGGGATGGCGCCCCGGGGAGATCAGTCGGAGGGCGTGAGTCGCACCCCGCACGAGTCCCGCACCCGCAGCCGCGGCAGCAGGCTCAGGTGCCGCCGCGGCGCCTCCTCGCCGGAGCCCGCGTCCCCCGCCCCGCCCGTCGCGCCCGCCGCGCCCGCGGCGTCCTCGGTGAGTCGCTCCACCAGCAGCTCCGCGGCGTACCGCCCCACCTCGCGCTTGGGCGGGGCCACCGCCGTCAGCGGGGTGTCGGCCAGGGCCGCGACCTCGTCGTCGTACGCGATCAGGGCCAGGTCCTGCGGCACCCGTACACCCAGCTCGGCCAGGCGCTGAACGATCTCGATCGCGTCCACGTCGTTGTGGACGAGCGCCGCGCCCGCGAGACCCGAGCGGACCGCCTCGTACAGCGCCCGCACGGCCCGCTCGAAGCCCTCCGGGTCCGCCTCGGCCGGTACGGACTCGATGACCGGCCGGGGCTCCTTCAGGCCCAGCGTGCCCAGCGCCTCGGCGTACCCGGCGCGCACCGCGAGCGCGGTCGGGGAGTCCCCGCGGGCCACCAGCAGCGGCGTCGCGTGACCGAGTCCGAGCAGGTGGCGCAGGGCGAGCAGGACCCCGTGGCCGTGGTCGGAGGCGACCCGGTCCAGGCCGTCGAGCGGGCTGCCGGGCTCGGCCCTGCGCTCCAGGAGCACGGCCGGTACGGGGAGTTCGGCCAGCCAGTCCCCGTACGCGAGCCGGTCCTCGGGCCCGCGCCAGCCGGGTGCGACCAGGACGCCCTCGGCGCCCGCCGCGAGCAGCCCCTCGGTGCGGGCGCGGTCCTCCTCCGGCCGGTAGTCCGAGACGCGCAGCACCAGCCGGGCGCCGGCCCGGGCCGCGGCCTCGTGCGCACCCCGGATGACCTCGGCGAAGTAGTACGTGGCGGAGGGCGCGAGCAGGCCGAGGACCAGGCCCTCGCCGGGCCGTGCCGCGCCCGGCGCGCCTTGCCCGCCGGGCCACGACACCTGGCCGTGCACCCGGTCGAGCAGGCCCTGCGCGGCCAGCGCCTCGACGTCCCGGCGGGCGGTGACGGGGGAGACCCCGAGCCGCTCGGCCAGTTCGGCGACACGGGCGGTGCCGCGCTCGCGGACCAGGGCCAGCAGTCGGTCGTGTCGTTCGGCGGCACTCTCGCGCACGGTGCGGTTCCCCCTCGCGGTGGTGATGGTCCCTGGACCGGGTATCCGGACTCTAGTCCACGAATGATCGAACGACGGAAGTTTCGATCATTCGCTCCGAATCCCTTGACGTCCGATCGAAGCCTCTTCAGGATTCCCGGCGACGCAGCCGTCACCCAGGGAGCCCTCAGGGAGCATCATGCCCACGCCGCCCGAGAACCGTGAGCTCAGCCCGTACACCGGCTGGACCCGCGCCCACTGGGAGACCACGGCCGACCGGCTCCTGACGGCCGTCCGCCCGTACGCCTCCCCCCGCGGCGCCCTGATCGACCTCCCCGGACCCCGCCCCAGCTGGTCCGGCGCCCGCTCCGACGGCCTGGAGGGCTGGGCCCGCACCTTCCTCCTCGCGGCCCTCCGCGTCGCGGGAAACCGGGGGGAGGACCCGCACGGCCACCTCGCCCGGTACGCCGAAGGCCTCGCCGCGGGCACGGCCCGGCCCGGCACCGACGGCCCCGACTCCTGGCCCCTCACGACCGGCACCCGCCAGGCGGTCGTCGAGTCCGCCTCGGTCGCCCTCGGCCTCCGCCTCACCCGCCCCTGGCTCTGGGACCGTCTCGACGACCGCACCCGCCACCGCGTCGTCGACTGGCTCCGCCCCGCCCTCCGGCCGTCCCCCGTCGACAACAACTGGTGGCTCTTCGGCCTCACCGTCGCCGGCTTCCTCCAGGACGCCGGAGCCGAGACCGACCGGGCCGCCGCCACCGTCGACCGCTCCCTCGCCCGCATCGAGGACTGGTACCTCGGCGACGGCTGGTACAGCGACGGCGACAACCGCGCCTTCGACCACTACAACGCCTGGGCCCTGCACTTCTACCCGGTCCTCCACGCCCACCTCGCCGGCGACCGGGAGCTCCTCGACCGGTACGGGCCCCGCCTGCGTCGCCACCTCGACGACCACGTCCACCTCTTCGACGCGAACGGCGCCCCGCTCCCGTACGGGCGCTCCCTGATCTACCGGTTCGCCGCGGCCGCCGCCCCCTGGCTCGGCACCCTCACCGGCCACACCCCGCTCACCCCCGGCGCGACCCGCCGCCTCGCCTCCGGCTCCCTGCGCCACTTCCTCGACCGCGGCGCCACCGACCCGCGCGGGCTCCTCACCCTCGGCTGGCACGGCCCCTACCCGCCACTGCTCCAGGAGTACTCGGGCCCCGGCTCCCCCTACTGGGCGTCCAAGGGCTTCCTCGGGCTCCTCCTGCCCCCGGACCACCCCGCCTGGACCGACCCCGAGGAAGCGCTCCCGGCCGAACGGACCGATACCGTCCGCCCCTTCGCCCCCGCCGGGCTGCTCGTCCAGACGACCGCCGCCGACGGACTCGTACGCCTCCACAACCACGGCAGCAACCACGTCCACAGCGCCCCCGGCGCCGAGGACGACCCCGGCTACGCCCGCCACGCCTACTCCACCCGCACCGGCCCCAGCACCGGCCGGGCCCCCGCCGACAACCACTTCGCCCTGCTCACGGCCGACGGCCGGGCCACCACGCGCGGTCCCGCCGTCCCGGCCGGCACGGGGCCGGACTGGGCGGCCTCGCTGCACACCCCCCGCCCCGGCGTCCGGGTCCTCTCGGCGACCCTCGCCCACGGCCGCGCCGAGGTCCGCGCCCACCTCGTGCTCGGCGCCCCGGAGGGGACACCCGTACGGCAGACGGGCTGGGCCACCACCCCCGACGGGCCGCGCGCCGAGCTCCACCCGGTCCACGGCTACCCCGCCGACGCCGAGGCCGCCGAACTGCTCACCGGGGAGACCCTTCAGGGCCCGGACACGCGCACCCTGGCGCTCCACGGGACGACCACCGGCCCGGCCACGCTCTTCGTCGCCCTCGCCTCGCTGACCGCCGACCCGGCCGACAGGCCCGTGACCGCCCTGACGGACGTCCGGGTCACCGGCCACACCCTCCACGTGACCTGGCGGGACGGGAACGACGAGGGGAACGACAAGGGGAACGACGACGAGACGGGCGGCACCGGCACCACCGCGACCACCCGACTGGACCTCGACGCCCTCGTCCCGGCGTGAACCGGCACCGGACGCCGCCGGTGCGCCCCTCCCGCGGCCCCTCGCCCGTCGCCTACTTCGGGCCGTACTTGCGGCCGGCCCTGGAGGAGACCCCGCCGAGCAGACCGCGCGGCGCCAGCTTCACCACGCCCATCAGGGCCTTGTAGCGGGGGTCGGGGATCGACAGGGTCTTCCCCCGCCCCAGGTCGCCGAGCGCCGCCGTCACCAGCTTGTCCGCGTCGAGCCACATCCAGCCCGGGATGTTGTCCGTCCCCATCCCGGCCCGCTCGTGGAACTCCGTCCGCACGAAGCCGGGGCAGAGCGCCATCAGCCGCACCCCGCTGCCCGCGAGGTCACGCGCCGCGCCCTGGGTGAACTGCACGACCCAGGCCTTCGACGCCCCGTACGTCCCACGGGGCACGAACGCCGCCACCGAGGCGACGTTCACGACCGCGCCGCGGCCGCGCTCCTTCATCGAGCCGGCCGCGGCCGAGGTCAGCCGCAGCACCGCCTCGCAGTGCACCGTCAGCATCTTCAGCTCGTCGGCCATGGACACTTCGAGGAAGCGGCCCTTGTTGCCGAAGCCGGCGTTGTTCACCAGCACGTCGACCGGCTGCTTCGGGTCCGAGAGCCGCGCCTCGACGGCCGCGATGCCCTGCTCCTCGGCCAGGTCCGCCGCGAGCACCTCGGCCTCCACGCCGTGCCGGTCGTGCAGTTCGGTGGCCTGCTCCCGGAGCCGCTTCACGTCCCGGGCCACCAGCACGACGTCGTGACCGTCCGCCGCCAGCCTCCGTGCGAAGGCGGCGCCGATGCCCGCGGTGGCGCCCGTAATCAGTGCAGTCGTCATACCGGCACGTTAGTGCCCCGCCCGGCCGTACTTCTCCGCGTACTGGCGCGCGACCGCCAGCAGCCCCGACTCCATCCACTCCGCGGCGACCAAGGTCTCCGGCAGCAGCGTGCGTTCGGTGGTCGCCGCGCGGTGCAGCAGCGCGACGGTGACCTCGTGGTCCGGCCGGTGCACGACCGTGATCGGGTCGCCCGCCCGCACCTCGCCCGGCACGATCACCCGCAGCAGCGCGCCGGGTCCGGCCGTGGACTGCGTGAACCGCTTGACCCAGCCCTTCTCCTCCACGAAGCCCGCGAACGTCCGGCACGGGATGCGCCCGCCGGTCACCTCCAGGACGACCTCGTCGCCGATCCGCCAACGCTCCCCGATCAGGGCGCCGTTCACGTCGAGCCCGAGCGTCGTGAGGTTCTCGCCGAAGGAGCCGTTGGCCAGCTCCCGCCCGAGCTCCCGCTCCCACCGGTCCAGGTCCTCACGGGCGAAGGCGTACGCCGCCCGGTCGTGGCCGCCGTGGAACCGCAGGTCGCAGACCTCGTCCCCGGCCACCCCGCTGCCCCCGACGCCCGGCGGCCCCGGCGCCTCGATCCGTACGGGCCCCTCGACGGGGCGCTTGTCGATGGCCGTCCTCTTCGACGGGGACTCCGTGTACTCCGCCGGCCGGGCCCGGCCCGCGTTCACGCTCAACAAGGTCATGGAGAAACCCTACGGCGACCGTCCCCAAAGGAACATCTATGTATTCGCCTCTGGATCCAAGAGTCCCTTATGCTTGACCGTATGATCGAGGCACGCCATCTCCGCGTCCTGCGCGCCGTCGCGGCCACCGGCTCCTTCTCGGCCGCCGCGCGCGAACTCGGCTGCACCCAGCCCGCCGTCAGCCAGCAGATGAAGGCGCTCGAAAGCTCCGCCGGCACCCCGCTGCTGATCCGCACGGGCCGCGAGATGCGCCTCACCCAGGCCGGCGAGGTCCTGGTCCGCCACGCCTCCGGCATCCTCGCGGGGCTCACCGCCGCCGAGGAGGAGGTCGCCGCCATCGCCGGACTCCGCGCGGGCCGCGTCCGCCTGGTCTCGTTCCCCAGCGGCAGCTCCACCCTCGTCCCCACCGCGCTCGCCGCCCTGCGCGCCGCGCACCCCGGCACCCGGGTCTCCCTCGTCGAGGCGGAGCCGCCGCGCTCGATCGAGATGCTCCGGGAGGGCGACTGCGACGTGGCCCTCGCCTTCCGGTACGGGGCGGGGCAGGCCGAGTGGGACGACCTCGTCGTCCGCCCGCTGCTCGCGGACCGGCTCGTGGGGCTCGTGCCCGAGGGGCACCGGCTCGCCGAGGCGGGGTCGGTCGGGATCGCGGAGCTCGCGGAGGAGTCCTGGATCGCGGGCTGCCCGCGCTGCCGCCGCCAGCTCGTGGACGTGTGCGAGGAGGCCGGCTTCACCCCGCGCATCGACTTCGCCACCGACGACTACCCGGCCGTGGTGGGCCTCGTCGGCGCGGGCCTGGGCGTCGCCGTCCTGCCCGCGCTCGCCATCGAGTCCGTACGCCCCAAGGGGGCGCGGACCGTGACCGTGGAGCCCGCCGTGGAGCGGGAGATCGTGGCCCTGACCCTGCCGGACCTGGCCCAGGTCCCGGCCGTCGCCGCCACGCTCACCGAGCTGACCCGCGCCGCCACGCGCGCGTAGGCACTGCGCCACGCGCGCGTGGGCGCGGTCGTGTACCAGTAGTTCCGCCTGTTCGGTCGCAGGCTCAACGCTCGCTGAAGAAACGTTCCTTCACATCGGATGTCGTCATGGACGTCATGGGTGTCACGGTGGTGACGGGCGCGGGTGCCGGTGCCGCCGAGATCAGGCGGTTCCGGGCGCGTCCCATGAGCTCTTCGCGTTCGTCCTCGGTGAGGCCGCCCCATACGCCGTAGGGCTCCCGCACGGCGAGTGCGTGTGCCGCGCACTCCGCGCGTACCGGGCACCGCATGCAGACCTCTTTCGCCGAGTTCTCGCGCGCACTCCGTGCCGCGCCGCGCTCTCCCTCGGGGTGGAAGAACAGGGAGCTGTCCACCCCGCGGCAGGCCGCGAGGAGTTGCCAGTCCCACAGATCGGCGTTGGGTCCGGGAAGGCGGGAGAAATCTGCCATTGCGCTAGTCCCCTTGAAACCGTGTCGAACGGATAGGTGGGCGGGTGGATGGCTGATCGTCAGGGGCTCTCCTGGGCCCCGCGTGTCGGGCTAGTACAACTACTGTCGAAGTAGATGTAAATATGACTCATTGCGAATCTAGCCACAGACACTGCGAAAAGGGAAGAAAACCCGCTAAATGGGGCATAGCTTTCGATGATGGGCAGATAGGCCGCGTCGCTCTCCTCCGCTTACGGCTCCTCACGTAGAGTGCCGAAGGCTGCCGTCCGACCCGTAACTCTTTCGAGTGACCGTCGTTGAGTGTGCGGAGGCGGTTGAAGGAACAAGCGATCGGGCAGGTGTCCGAGAGCGTCAATCGCACAGGTGACGATTACGTACCAGCCCTGGAGGCTCAAGGTGACGCGCAACAGCTGCGAGAGCCACGGAGGTCAGTCATGACATCCGTCCTCGTCTGCGATGACTCCCCGCTTGCCCGAGAGGCGCTCCGCCGCGCGGTCGCGACCGTGCCCGGCGTCGAGCGAGTGACGACCGCGGCCAACGGCGAGGAAGTCCTCCGCCGCTGGGGCGCGGACCGCTCGGACCTGATTCTGATGGACGTACGCATGCCCGGTCTGGGTGGCGTGGAGACCGTCCGCAGGCTCCTCTCCGCGGACCCCGGTGCCCGGATCATCATGCTCACGGTCGCCGAGGACCTCGACGGCGTCGCGCTCGCGGTCGCCGCGGGTGCCCGTGGCTATCTGCACAAGGACGCCTCGCGCGCCGAGCTGCGGGCCACCGTCACCCAGGCGCTCGCCGACCCGACCTGGCGGCTGGCCCCGCGCCGGCTCCGTTCGGCCGAGATGGGTGCCGCGCCGACGCTCACCGCGCGCGAGATCCAGGTGCTCGAAGGCATGAGCCACGGCCGGTCCAACGCGGAGATCGGGCGCGAGCTCTTCCTCTCCGAGGACACGGTCAAGACGCACGCCCGGCGCCTCTTCAAGAAGCTGGGCGCCTCGGACCGGGCGCATGCGGTCGCGCTGGGTTTCCGCTGGGGCCTGGTGCGCTGAGTCGCAGGTCACCGGCCGTATCCCCGTCCTCGTCCGCGTCCGTCGCGGGGTGGACGGGGTGGGCTTGTGTCACTTCCCCGCGGAATGACGCATCCTTGAGATGTGGAGTTCCTCGGGGACGAGTCGGTCGAGCGTGAGGGGAGGGCGCGGGAGATGAGCGCCGGCGCACCTGCTCATAACGCTTCGGTGCACAACTACGGACGCGGTGCCGCGGACGCAGAGGCGTCGGGGCACCATGGAGCGATGCGCGACGACGAGACCGTGGGGTCCCCCATGCCTGCCGGGCAGGGGGAGATCGGCGCGCTCGTGCGCCGCGCGGTCGAGGGCGACGCCCAGGCCACGCACGACCTGCTGGCGCGTGTGCACCCGCTCGCCCTGCGGTACTGCCGCGCCCGCCTGAACAGGCTTCCCGGGGACGCCCGCCACTTCGTGGAGGACCTCGCGCAGGAGGTCTGCGTCGCCGTCCTGATGGCCCTGCCGCGCTACAAGGACACCGGCAGGCCCTTCGAGGCCTTCGTCTTCGCCATCGCCGGACACAAGGTCGCCGACCTCCAGCGGGCCGCCATGCGGCACCCCGGGTCCACGGCCGTGCCCTCCGACGAGATGCCGGAGCGGCCCGACGACTCCCTCGGCCCCGAGGAGCGTGCGCTGCTCAGCGACGACGCCGAGTGGGCCAAGAAGCTCCTCGCCAACCTCCCGGAGAACCAGCGCGAGCTGCTCGTCCTGCGGGTCGCCGTGGGGCTGACCGCCGAGGAGACCGGGCAGATGCTCGGCATGTCCCCGGGGGCCGTCCGGGTCGCGCAGCACCGCGCGCTCAGCCGGCTCCGGGCGCTGGCCGAGCAGTAAGCCTCAATGGGGCCAGTTGGCCCTTTCGTACACGTGCGAACGTCCAAACCTTGCGCCTGATCTTGATCGTGGAATGAGACACGGCTCCAGCCCGTTAGCATGGACGTCCGCACCGATCAAGGCCATTTGGGGAAGGTGTCATGACTGCAAACGTCGACGGAGTGCCCGAGAAATTCGCGACACTCGGGCTGACCTACGACGACGTGCTGCTGCTGCCGGGCGCGTCCGAGGTCCTCCCGAACGCGGTCGACACCTCGTCCCGCATCTCCCGGAACGTCCGCGTGAACATCCCGCTGCTCTCGGCGGCGATGGACAAGGTCACCGAGTCCCGCATGGCCATCGCCATGGCGCGGCAGGGTGGCGTGGGCGTCCTGCACCGCAACCTGTCGATCGAGGACCAGGTCAACCAGGTCGACCTGGTGAAGCGCTCCGAGTCCGGCATGGTGACCGACCCGATCACCGTGCACCCGGACGCCACGCTGGCCGAGGCCGACGCGCTGTGCGCCAAGTTCCGCATCAGCGGCGTCCCGGTCACCGACCCGGCGGGCAAGCTGCTCGGCATCGTCACCAACCGCGACATGGCCTTCGAGTCGGACCGCAGCCGCCAGGTGCGCGAGGTCATGACCCCGATGCCGCTGGTCACGGGCAAGGTCGGCATCTCCGGCCTGGACGCCATGGAGCTGCTGCGCCGTCACAAGATCGAGAAGCTGCCGCTCGTCGACGAGTCCGGCATCCTCAAGGGCCTCATCACGGTCAAGGACTTCGTCAAGGCCGAGAAGTACCCGCACGCGGCCAAGGACTCCGAGGGCCGGCTGCTCGTCGGCGCGGCCGTCGGTGCCAGCCCCGAGGCGCTGGAGCGCGCGCAGGGCCTGGCCGCCGCGGGCGTCGACTTCCTCATCGTCGACACGTCCCACGGCCACAACAGCAACGCCCTGAACTGGATGGCGAAGATCAAGTCCAGCGTCGACGTCGACGTCATCGGCGGCAACGTCGCGACGCGTGACGGCGCGCAGGCCCTGATCGACGCTGGTGTCGACGGCGTCAAGGTCGGTGTGGGCCCCGGCTCCATCTGCACCACCCGCGTCGTCGCCGGCATCGGCGTCCCGCAGGTCACCGCGATCTACGAGGCGGCCCTCGCCGCCCGCGCGGCCGGCGTCCCGGTCATCGGCGACGGCGGCCTGCAGTACTCCGGCGACATCGGCAAGGCGCTCGCCGCCGGCGCCGACACGGTCATGCTGGGCAGCCTGCTCGCCGGGTGCGAGGAGTCCCCGGGCGAGCTGCAGTTCATCAACGGCAAGCAGTTCAAGTCGTACCGCGGCATGGGCTCGCTCGGCGCGATGCAGTCCCGCGGCCAGGGCCGGTCCTACTCCAAGGACCGCTACTTCCAGGCCGAGGTCGCCTCGGACGACAAGCTCGTCCCCGAGGGCATCGAGGGCCAGGTGCCCTACCGCGGCCCCCTGGCCAACGTCCTGCACCAGCTCGTCGGCGGTCTCCGCCAGACCATGGGCTACGTGGGCGCCGCCACCATCGAGGAGATGGAGACGAAGGGCCGCTTCGTCCGGATCACGTCCGCGGGCCTCAAGGAGAGCCACCCGCACGACATCCAGATGACGGTCGAGGCGCCGAACTACAGCAGGAAGTAACACAGCGCGACGCGTGGGGGCGGTTCCGGCATGTGGCCGGAGCCGCCCCCCACGCTTGTGTCGGGGATACTGGTAGGCGCAGACGTAGAGGGAAAGGCCACACATCGTGACTGAGATCGAGATCGGGCGCGGCAAGCGCGGCCGCAGGGCGTACGCGTTCGACGACATCGCCGTCGTCCCCAGCCGGCGCACCCGGGACCCGAAGGAGGTCTCGATCGCCTGGCAGATCGACGCCTACCGTTTCGAGCTGCCGTTCCTGG
The DNA here is from genome assembly GCF_043080005.1 of Streptomyces sp. NPDC015130. NCBI lineage: Bacteria > Bacillati > Actinomycetota > Actinomycetes > Kitasatosporales > Streptomycetaceae > Streptomyces > Streptomyces sp. NPDC015130. The sequence goes on from NZ_JBIBVC010000012.1 coordinate 31,516, forward strand.
CCGCTCCCATGGACTCGGTCGTGTCGCCGCAGACCGCCATCCGCATCGGCGAGCTGGGCGGCCTCGGCGTCCTGAACCTCGAAGGTCTCTGGACCCGGTACGAGGACCCGCAGCCGCTGCTCGACGAGATCGCGGAGCTGGACGAGGCCACCGCGACCCGCCGTCTGCAGGAGATCTACTCCGCCCCCATCAAGGAGGAGCTGATCGGGCAGCGCATCAAGGAGGTGCGCGACTCCGGTGTCGTCACCGCCGCCGCGCTCTCCCCGCAGCGCACCGCACAGTTCTCCAAGGCCGTCGTCGACGCCGGCGTGGACATCTTCGTCATCCGCGGCACGACGGTCTCCGCCGAGCACGTCTCGGGCGCGTCCGAGCCGCTGAACCTGAAGCAGTTCATCTACGAGCTGGACGTCCCGGTCATCGTCGGCGGCTGCGCCACGTACACCGCGGCCCTCCACCTGATGCGCACCGGCGCGGCGGGCGTCCTCGTCGGCTTCGGCGGCGGCGCGGCACACACCACGCGCAACGTGCTGGGCATCCAGGTCCCGATGGCGACCGCGGTCGCCGACGTGGCCGCGGCCCGCCGCGACTACATGGACGAGTCCGGCGGCCGGTACGTGCACGTCATCGCCGACGGCGGCGTCGGCTGGTCCGGCGACCTGCCGAAGGCGATCGCCTGCGGCGCCGACGCCGTCATGATGGGCTCCCCGCTGGCCCGCGCCACGGACGCGCCCGGCAAGGGCCACCACTGGGGCATGGAGGCCGTCCACGAGGACGTGCCGCGCGGCAAGCTGGTCGACCTGGGCATCGTCGGCACCACCGAGGAGATCCTCGCGGGCCCGTCGCACATCCCGGACGGTTCGATGAACTTCTTCGGCGCCCTGCGCCGGGCGATGGCCACGACGGGCTACACGGAGCTCAAGGAGTTCCAGCGCGTCGAGGTCACCGTCGCGGACGCGCAGCACAAGCGCTGACCCGCCGTACGCACAGGGAGGGGCCCCGCACCGGGTGGTGCGGGGCCCCTCCGCGTACGGGTACGGGTGCCGCTGTGGCCTCACAGGCCGAGGTACTGGCTCACGGCCTGTTCCACGAGGGCGAGTTCGTGGTGGTCGAGGAAGTGCACCGGATCGCCGTGGACGAACCGGACGTCGATCGTGCGGATCTGGTCCACGAGCAGCCGGGTGGGCGTCCCCGCGATCTCCAGCTCGGGGCGGAAGACGGACGGCTGGGCGCTCGTGGACGCGGGGATGATCGTGGCCACGCTCCACGGCATGGCGCTGGGGCTCAGGACGAGGCCGTACCGCTTGCCGCGCTGCTCGTGCCCGCGCTTCGCGTCCCCGAGGTCGACCCGGTAGACGGCGCCGCGGATCACCAGGCGTCCTCTTCGGAGGCCAGGTCCTCGTCCGCGAGGCGCTCCGCGTCCGCACGGGCCTGCGTGAGCCACTGCTCGCGCTCCAGCAGGCGCAGGGCGCGGCGGATCACGTCACTGGTGCCTTCGCCCTCGCGCATCGCGGTCCTGATGATGCGGTCGTCTTCCTGGGTGGGTCGGAACCCTATGGTCGTCGCCATGTGACGAGGCTACCGCCGTGTTGCACAAGCGTGCAACATGTGTTGCACGGGGCTGCGGGTGGCCTCGTCAGAGGCGGTGGGCCGCGCCGCCGGGGGTGGCGCCGCGGGTGTCGAGGAGGAGCTGGGCCTTCACCGAGAGGCCCTGGAGGTCGTACGTGCGGTGGTGCTGGAGCAGCACCGTCAGGTCCGCGTGGGCGGCGGCCTCGTAGAGGGAGTCCGCGCGCGGGACGGGGAGTTCGCGGACGCTCCAGTCAGGGACGTGCGGGTCGTGGTAGCTGACGGCCGCGCCCAGGTCCATGAGGCGGCGGGCGATCTCGTCGGCGGGGGAGCCCTGACGGTCCGGGAGATCGGGCTTGTAGGTGACGCCGAGGAGCAGGATTCGGGCGCCGCGGGCCGACTTGCCGTGCTCGTTGAGGAGGGTGGCGGCGCGCTGGACGACGTACTGGGGCATGCGTTCGTTGACCTGGCCGGCGAGTTCGACGAGGCGGAGCGGGCGGTGGGCGCCGATCGTGTCGACGGGGGCGCCGTGGCCGCCGACGCCGGGGCCCGGGCGGAAGGCCTGGAAGCCGAAGGGCTTGGTCTCGGCGCAGCGGATGACGTCCCAGAGGTCGACGCCGAGTTCGTGGCAGAGGACCGCCATCTCGTTGACGAGGGCGATGTTGACGTGCCGGAAGTTGGTCTCCAGGAGCTTGACCGTCTCGGCCTCGCGCGGGCCACGCGCGCGGACGACCTTGTCGGTGAGCCGGCCGTAGAAGGCGGCGGCGGACTCCGTGCAGGCGGGGGTGAGGCCGCCGATGACCTTGGGGGTGCCGGCGAAGCCGTGGGTGCGGTTGCCGGGGTCGAGGCGGCCGGGGGAGTAGGCGAGGTGGAAGTCGCGGCCGGCGCGGAGCCCCGAGCCCGCTTCGAGGACCTCGCGGAGGAGGCCCTCGGTGGTGCCGGGCGGGACGGGGGACTCCAGGAGGACGGTGGTGTGCGGGCGCAGCCGGGCGGCGAGGGCGCGCGCGGCGTCGGTGACGGCGGTGAGGTCGAGGGTGCGGTCGGGGCCGAGGGGCGTCGGCGCGCAGAGGACGGCGGTGCGGACGCGGCCGAGTTCGGCGGTGTTCGTGGTGGGGCGGAAGCCGCCCGCGAGCATCCGGCGGATCTCCGGTGTGGTGAGCGAGCCGTCGACCGGGGGGCGGCCGGCGGCGAGTTCGGCGACGGGGCGGGGGTCGGTGTCGTAGCCGACGGTGGCGATGCCTGCGGCGGTGGCGGCCTGGGCGAGGGGGAGTCCGTGGTGGCCGAGGCCGATGACGGCGAGATCAGCGGGCATGGGGGGTGGGCCGTCCTTCCCAGTAGCCGGAGGGGACGCGAGGCGCAACCCCGGTGGACAGAACGGGGAGAGCGCAATGTCAGACTAGGCGTAAATATGACCGATATGTGGCATTGCGGAGCCGAAGGTCGCCGAGTGTTATCCACAGGGTGGCGGCGAGGCGGTGGCTGAAGTCGCCGGAGCGGGCCAGAATCGAAACCGGGACGGCTCGGGGACGACGGGAGGCGGCAGTGGTGAGGACAGCGACACTGGGACCGGCCGAGCGCACCGAGGCGCTCACGGCCATGGCGGAGCGCGAGTTGGACGTACTGGTCGTCGGCGCCGGAGTGGTCGGCGCGGGCATCGCGCTCGACGCGGTCACGAGAGGGCTCTCCACCGGCATCGTCGAGGCCCGCGACTGGGCCTCCGGCACGTCGAGCCGGTCCAGCAAGCTCATCCACGGCGGCCTGCGTTACCTGGAGATGCTGGACTTCGCGCTGGTGCGGGAGGCGCTCAAGGAGCGCGGACTGCTCCTGGAGCGGCTCGCCCCCCACCTGGTGAAGCCCGTCCCCTTCCTCTACCCGCTCCAGCACAAGGGCTGGGAGCGGTTCTACGCGGGCTCGGGCGTCGCGCTGTACGACGCGATGTCCCTCTCCTCCGGCCACGGCCGGGGCCTGCCCGTGCACCGCCACCTCTCCCGGCGGAACGCCCTGCGGGTCGCGCCCTGCCTCAAGAAGGACGCCCTGGTCGGCGCCCTCCAGTACTACGACGCCCAGATGGACGACGCCCGCTTCGTCACCACCCTCGTGCGCACGGCCGCCGCCTACGGCGCCAGGGCCGCCAGCCGGGCCCGGGTCGTCGGCTTCCTCCGCGAGGGCGAGCGTGTCGTCGGCGCGCGCGTCCAGGACGTCGAGTCCGGCGGCTCGTACGAGATCCGGGCCAAGCAGATCGTCAACGCCACCGGGGTGTGGACGGACGACACCCAGGCACTCATCGGCGAGCGCGGCCAGTTCCACGTCCGCGCCTCGAAGGGCATCCATCTGGTCGTGCCCAAGGACCGCATCCACTCGACCACCGGGCTCATCCTGCGCACCGAGAAGTCCGTCCTCTTCGTCATCCCCTGGGGACGGCACTGGATCGTCGGCACCACCGACACCGACTGGGACCTCGACAAGGCCCACCCGGCCGCGTCGAGCGCCGACATCGACTACCTCCTGGAGCATGTGAACACCGTGCTCGCCACCCCGCTCACCCGGGACGACGTCCAGGGCGTCTACGCGGGCCTGCGCCCCCTGCTCGCGGGCGAGTCGGACGCCACGAGCAAGCTCTCGCGCGAGCACACCGTCGCCCACCCGGTCCCCGGCCTCGTCGTGGTGGCCGGCGGCAAGTACACGACGTACCGGGTCATGGCCAAGGACGCCGTGGACGAGGCGGTCCACGGCCTCGACCAGCGGGTGGCCGCCTGCGTCACCGAGGACGTCCCGCTCCTCGGCGCCGAGGGCTACCGGGCCCTGTGGAACGCCCGCGCGAGAACGGCCGCGAGGACCGGGCTGCACGTCGTCCGGGTCGAGCATCTGCTCAACCGGTACGGCTCCCTGACGGAGCAGATCCTCGACCTGATCGCCGCGGACCCCGGCCTCGGGGAACCGCTCGCCGCCGCCGACGACTACCTGCGCGCCGAGATCGTCTACGCCGCCTCGCACGAGGGCGCGCGCCATCTCGACGACGTCCTCACCCGGCGGACCAGGATCTCCATCGAGACCTTCGATCGGGGGACGCGCAGCGCGCGCGAGTGCGCGGAGCTGATGGCACCCGTCCTGGGCTGGGACGCCCTCCAGATCGACAAGGAGGTCGAGCACTACGAGAAGCGGGTCGAGGCCGAACGGGAGTCGCAGCGCCAGCCCGACGACCTGACGGCGGACGCCGCACGGCTCGGGGCGCCGGACATCGTGCCGATCTGACGGGACGTTTCCGGCGGGACGTCCGTGTCGTCCGGAATCCGATGGGAACCTGGGGGGTGCCTACGGGCGTCGTCATCCCGGAGTACGGACCCGGGGGCGGCACCCGTCCTGAGGTGAGGGACAATGGCCTCTCTTCCAGGGCGGGTTACCGCATCGCGCGGGAAGCGGCATTCGCGGCGGAGATCAGGGATCGCAGAGGGGACGCATGTCGGAGGCGGAGCAGTCGCGGAACACGGCGAGGGACCCCCGGCGGGACGCCGCCGCGGGGGCCGCGACCGACGGCGACCGAGGGGCGGTCCCGGCCGCACGCGAGGCGGAGCGGGACCCGCGAGTCGTGAAGGACGCGCAGGTCACGGACGTTTCGGCGGGCCCGGACGGCGTGGAGCGCGCAGACGGCGAGCCGCGCGCGGACAGCACGGAGGGCACGGCTGACGCAGCCTCGGCCGAGGGCTCCGGCGATGCCGCGAGCGCTGGCGGCACCGACGGCGCGAAGGCTGACGCGGCGTCCGAGGCCGTGGCCGACGCGGTGTCCGACGCGCCTCGGGGTGTCCCGGGCGGGGCGTCCGGCGGCTCCGGCGATGGTTCTTCCGGTGGTTCCTCCGGTTCCTCTTCCGGTGGTTCCTCTTCCGGTGGTTCCTCTTCCGGTGGTTCCTCCGACAGCTCCGTCGGCGAGCCCTCCGGAGTGACGGGCCGCCTGCGCGGCACCGAGCCCTCGACCGGCCGGGCCGGCTTCGGCGCCGGGGACGGCGACGGCGAGAGCGGCCGCGCCGCGCGCGGGAGCAGCAGGGCCACCGGCGGCTTCGGAGGCGACCGGCTGCGCAAGGACCCGGTGACCGAGGGCAGGCTGCTCGCCGGCCGCTACCGGCTCGGCGTGGTGCTCGGCCGCGGCGGCATGGGCACCGTGTGGCGCGCGGTCGACGAGACCCTGGGCCGCACCGTCGCCGTCAAGGAGCTCCGCTTCCCCACGAGCATCGACGACGACGAGAAGCGACGCCTCATCACCCGGACGCTGCGCGAGGCGAAGGCCATCGCCCGGATCCGCAACAACGGCGCCGTGACCGTCTACGACGTCGTCGACGAGGACGACCGTCCCTGGATCGTCATGGAGCTCATCGAGGGCAAGTCGCTCGCCGACGCCGTGCGCGAGGACGGCACCCTCACGCCCCGCCGCGCCGCCGAGGTGGGCCTCGCCATCCTCGACGTCCTGCGCTCCGCGCACCGCGAGGGCATCCTCCACCGCGACGTGAAGCCGTCGAACGTCCTGATCGCCGACGACGGCCGGGTCGTCCTCACCGACTTCGGCATCGCCCAGGTCGAGGGCGACCCCTCGATCACCTCCACCGGCATGCTCGTCGGCGCGCCCTCCTACATCTCGCCGGAGCGCGCCCGCGGCCACAAGCCCGGACCGGCCGCCGACCTGTGGTCGCTGGGCGGACTGATCTACGCGGCCGTCGAGGGCAGCCCGCCCTACGACAAGGGCTCCGCCATCGCCACCCTCACGGCGGTGATGACCGAGCCGGTCGACCCCCCGAAGAACGCGGGCCCCGAGCTGGAGCAGGTCATCTACGGCCTGCTCGCCAAGGACCCGGCCCAGCGCCTCGACGACGCCCGCGCGCGCGTCCTGCTCCGGGCCGTGCTCGACGCGCCCGAGGCGCCGCCCGCGGTCTCGCCCGAGGTCACCACGGTCATACCGCTGCCGCCGCGCCCCGACCGGGCCCCGGCGGAGCCGGCCGCCGCCCGGACCGCGGCGCCCGAGGCGGCGGTCGCCGCCGACCGGGTGCGGGGCGCGCTGAAGTCCGTGCGCAACGCGGCGGCGTCGGCGAAGGCCGAGCCGAAGGCGAGGCCGGGGAGGCCGAAGCCGGCGGAGCCCCTGCAGGGGGGCGGCCGACAGGCTCCGGCCCGCGCGGCGCTGACCGATGTCGTCCCGCGCCGGACGCTGGTGATCATCGCCGCGGTCGCCGTGCTCGCCCTGCTCGGCACGATCCTGACCGTCTCCCTCGGCGGCGGCGACGAGAAGGAGAAGCAGAGCCAGGGCACCGGCGGCACGACGGCCTCGGCCGGCGCGTCCGGCGGCGCCGACGGGTCCGGCGGGTCCGAGGGCTCCGGCGGCGACGGCCAGACGCCGGGCGGCCCGGGCCAGCAGGGCGGAGCGCAGCCCGGAGGCGCCGGATCCAACGGGTCGACGGGCGACACGGGCACGACGGGCACGACGGGGACGACCACCGGCACGACGGTCGGGACCACGGTCGGCACGACGACCGGGCAGGGCGGCACCAAGCCGTCCGGCAAGCCCAGCGGTGGCGCGGGCGCGCAGCTCCCGGCCGGCTACACCCTCGTCACCAACGCGAAGCTCCACTTCTCCATGGCGATGCCCGTCGCCTTCAAGCCCCGCTCGATACCGGGATACGCCCTCGGCGTCATCTTCAACGAGAGCGGCGGTTTCCCGCGCGTCCAGGTCGACTTCAACGACAGCCCGAAGGACAACGCGCAGAGCGCCTGGGAACTGGCCAAGGCCGGAGTCGCCGTCACCAGCCAGGACTACGACCACATCGGCATAAGGTCGGTCTCCTACAAGGGCTACCCGACCGTCGCCGACTGGGAGTTCACGCGCACCCAGAAGGGCATGACCGTCCGCGTGCTCAACCGCGGCTTCAAGGTCGACGACACGCACGGCTACTCCATCATGATCACCTGCAAGGCGGACGAGTGGGACGGCGCCGAGTGCCGGACCCTGCGGGAGACGGCGTTCGCCACGTTCAGCCCCAAGGACTGACCGGCGCCACGTATCGTGAGAGTTCGTGGACCGTACGCAGTCGACAACTGCCGCTAACTGCACGGTGCCGGACCGGAAATGACGGACTCGCGCGATCCGACGGAACCGCGGGTCCGCGGGGGACAGCGTGCGCGCGTGGGGAGGCGTCGTGGACGACTACGCGGGAAGGGTGCTGGCGGACCGCTACCGCCTGCCGCTGCCGCCGACCGGCACGGACGCGGGCCTGGGCCCGGACGCGTACGACTTCGCCGAGACGCGCGCCTTCGACACGTACAGCGGGCAGGAGGTCCTGGTCCGGCAGGTGCCCCTGCCGGAGTTCGTGGACGCCGAGGTGCTCGACGGCGCGGGCGGTTCCCCGCAGCCCTACGGGAGCGCCGGGCGGGCGACCCGACGGCCGGCCGAGCCCGTCGTCCGCCGCGCGATCGAAGCGGCCCAGGCCGCCGCGCAGATTCCCGACCATCCCCTGCTCGACCAGGTCTTCGACGTCTTCGCGGAGGCCGGCTCCCTCTGGATAGTGAGCGAGGTCGTGGCGGCCAGGCCGCTCTCCGCGCTCCTCGCCGAGCAGCCCCTCAACCCGTACCGGGCGGCCGAGATCGGCGCCGACGTCCTCACCGCCCTGCGCGCGCTCCACGCCCACGGCTGGGTCCACCGGAACATCACCGCCCGGACCGTGCTCGTCTGCGACGACGGGCGGGTGGTCCTCACGGGCCTCGCCGTGGGCGCCGCGGAAGAGGCCCTGTGCGGGTACGCGCCGGTGCCGGAGCCGGGCGACGACGAGCGGGAGTTCGGGGCGAGGTACGGGGCCGGGACGGGCTCGGGGACGGGCTCCGGGTTCGCGTCCCGGGAGTTCGAGCCCGACTTCCCGCTCGCACCGGAGCCCGAGTTCACCGAGGTGTACAGCGCCGACCTGTACGAGGCCGAGGTCTACGAGGAGACCGAGGACGAGGACGGGGACGCGGAGGAGCCCGGGGAGGGCTTCGAGGGCGGCTACGCGGCCGTCTACGAGGAGGAGTTCGAGGAGGCGGAGGAGGGCTCCGAGGAGCTCGCGTACGGGACGGACCCGGACGAGGGCCCGCTCGGGGAGTTCACCGCCGACGCCCCCGCCTCCGGGGGGTACGGCTCCGCCGAGCACGGCTCCGAGGGGTACGGCTCCGGCGCCTACGCATCGGGCGTGTACGCCTCCGAGGAGTACGGCTCCGGCGCCCACCGGTCCGAGGGGTACGGCTCCGGCGCCCACGCCGCCGACTCCGCGCCGGGTTTCGACGACGGCGCCGACGGGGCAGGGACCGACGCGTACGGACAGGAGCCCTACGGGGCCGACCCGTACGGCGCCGGGGCGAGGTCCGCGCCCGGACCCCGGACCGGGGCCGTGCCCCCGGCCGGCGCCCCGCCGCCCACCGCCGACGTGCGGGCCGCCAGGGCCGGGGCCATCGCCGCGTACCGCGCGGGGGCGCGTGCGGCGGCGCGGCTCGGCGAGTCCGGGGCGCTCCCCGGCCAACGCCCCGCCCCGACCGAACCGCCCACGGCCCGGAACGAGGCGCCGGGCCAGGACGGGACACCGCCCCGGGCGCCGGTCCCGGCACCCGCGCCGCCGCCCGCCCCGGTGCCCGCGTCCGGCGCGCCCGAGCCGCAGTGGTGGTCGCAGACGGCGGACGACGAGGACGACGAGGACGACGAGGACGACGACGACGCGACCGGCGGCTCGGCGTACGGCGGCCCGCGGTCCGGCCCCCCGCCGCGCGTGCACCTCGCCGGCAACTGGAGCGACGGCCCCCATGCGGCGCGCGACGGCTCCGGACCGATCCCCGCCGGCGGTTCGGGCCCCGGCCGCGGCCCCGTGCTGCCCGGCTCGGGCCGTCCGGCGCTGCCCGCCGGGTACACGGCCGCGACCCCCGAACCGGCCCGCCTCCCGGTCCCCGCCGGCGCCGCGGGACCGCCCGAGCGGGCCGCCGTACCGGCCCAGGTCCACCGCGGACCCACCACGCGCCTCGACGCCGAGCGGGCCCGCCAGACCCGGATCGCCGTCGTCGGCGCGGTCACCGAGCGCTGGGCGCCCGAGCAGGCCGGCCCCGTGCACGAGAACTGGCGGCTCGCCCCGCCCATCGGCCCCGCGACCGATCTGTGGGCGCTCGGCGCGCTGCTCTACCGGGCCGTCCAGGGCCACGCCCCCTACCCCGAGGAGAGCGCCGCCGAGCTCGTCCAACTGGTCTGCGCCGAACCGCCCGCCTTCGCCGAGGAGTGCGGGCCGCTGCGCCCGGTCGTGGAGTCCCTGCTGCGCCAGGACCCCACCGAGCGCCCCGACTTCGAGGAGCTGCGCGGCTGGCTGCGCTCCCTCGTGCGGTCGGCCCCGGAGCCCGAGGCCGGCCTCGGAGCCGTACCGCTGCCGTCCTTCGACGAGACGCGGCTGCCGATCGTGCGCCGCCGCGGCGAGCTGGTGCGCCGGCGCCGCAAGGGCGCGGGCGCCGGGGCGGGCCGCCACCGCCACAAGCGCGGCAAGGACCCCCGCCCCGAGCCTTCGGCGCCGTCCGCGCCGCTCGCGACGGCCTTCCACGAACCCGGCCCCGAGGTCGCCCACCAGGGCGGATACGCCGACACACGGGCGGAGTTCCAGGAGGAGATCCCGCAGCGCGCGCCCCGTGCCCCCCGCACGCCCCGCGGCCCCGCCCGGGGTGCGGGCTCGCCGCGCGCCCTCGGCCGTACGCTGCTGCTGGCCGTGCTGCTCCTGCTCGGCGGGGCCGTGGCGTACGCGGTCCTCTTCCTGCCCGGCGAGGGCGAGGAGCCGGGTGCGTCCCCGCGTACCTCCGCACCCGCCAACGGCCCGTCCGCGACCACGGACCGGCCCGCCGAGCCGACGGACGGGGCGACCGCGAAGCCGTCCGCCAAGCCGTCCGCCACACCGTCGGGGAAGCCGTCCACCACCCCGCCCGCGGCCGATCCGTCGGCGCCCGCCCTGGCAGCCGGGTACACCCTGCGCCAGGACCCGGAGGGCTTCCGGATCGGGGTCCCGGACGGCTGGCGGCGCAGCTCCGTCAACGACGCCGGGCAAGTGCGCTACACCGACGGCGACTTCACGATGATCGTCGTCCCCGGCCGGGACACGGTCGCGGCGCACGGCTCCGACCCGCTGGAGTACCAGAACTCCAAGGAGCGCGAGCTGGAGCCCTCGCGGGTGTCCAGCTGGTCGGGCACGGAGTGGACCCGCAAGGTCGTCGTCGGCACCACCGTGACGGCCACGGGCAGCTACTGGTGGCTGGACGGTTCGGGCCGTCAGGTCGCCGTCCGGAACCTCGCCCTGATCGACGACGGCCGGTACTGGGTCGTGCTGGTCATCGGCCCGAAGGACGAGCACGACAAGGTCGCGGAGATCCACGACGAGGCGACGAAGGCGTTCCGTCCGGGGCGCTGAACCCGAGGGGGACACGGGGCCGCCCGGGGCGCCGGGGCCGAGGGGGGCGCCGGGTGGTCCGGTGGGGCGTCACCGTCCCCCGGTCACAGTGCTGTTCCTATGACGGCCCCGAGGTTCCGCACCCCGTGCCCCCCTCCGTAACCTGGCATCCGAAGGAACGGGCGGGGGCAAGTGGAACATTCTCAGAGCACAGGCACGGGGCTGCTGCTCGCGGGTCGTTACCGGCTCGGCGAGTGCATCGGGCGCGGCGGCATGGGCAAGGTCTGGCGCGCCCACGACGAGGTCCTGCACCGCGTGGTGGCGGTGAAGGAGCTGACGGCCGGCCGGTTCGTGGCGGAGGCCGACCGGCTCGTGCTGCACGCGCGGACGCAGAAGGAGGCGCGGGCCGCCGCGCGGATCAGCCACCCCGGCGTGGTCACCGTCCACGACGTCCTGGAGCACGACAGCCGTCCGTGGATCGTCATGCAGTACGTCGACGGGCCCTCGCTCGCCGACGCCGCCAAGGAGGCGGGGGCCATCGAGCCGCGCGAGGCGGCCAGGGTCGGGCTGCACGTCCTCGGCGCGCTGCGGGCCGCGCACGCGGCCGGGGTGCTGCACCGGGACGTCAAGCCGGGCAACGTCCTGCTGGCGCGGGACGGGCGCGTGCTCATCACCGACTTCGGGATCGCGGCGATCGAGGGCGACTCGACGATCACGCGGACCGGGGAGATCGTCGGCTCCATCGACTACCTGGCGCCCGAGCGGGTACGGGGCGGCGACCCCGGTCCCGCCTCCGACCTCTGGTCCCTCGGGGCCACGCTGTACACGGCGGTGGAGGGCACCTCGCCGTTCCGCCGGACCTCCCCGATCAGCACGATGCAGGCCGTGGTGACGGAGGAGCCGCCGTACCCGGAGAAGGCGGGGCCGCTCGCGCCCGTCATCGTGGCGCTGCTGCGCAAGGAGCCGGAGCACCGGCCGCGCGCGGACGAGGCCGAGCGGATGCTGCTCGACGCCATGGAGGGGCGGACCCCGCAGACGGCGCAGGCGTACGTGCCGACGCAGCGCGTGGCGCGGGAGGACCTGGACCCGGCGGCCGGCGTGCTCGGTTTTGGACTCGACCTCGTGGAGCTGAGCGAGGAGGAGGACGGCGGCGCGGGTACGAAGGAGACCGCGGGTCCCGCGGACGGCGCACGCGCGTCCGGACCGGCCCGTACCGCCCGGTTCCCCCACCCGTCCCAGGGATCGGGCTCCGGCTCGTCCGACCCGGCGGCCTCCCCGCCGACCGTGGTGCCGTCCACGGCCACCCTCGCCCCTTCGTCCCCGTCGTCGGGGCGGGGCCGCTGGCGCACGGTCGTCCTCGCGGCCCTGGTCGCCGGTCTCGTCGCGGGCGGCGCGGTCTTCGCGGCCATGAACTACTCGGACGGCGATCCGCACGCCGGCGGACGGACCACGCCCACCGCCCCCTCCACCCAGGCCAAGGAGGCCGTCGTGCCGGAGGGCTGGCACCGCGTCGACGACCCGGCGGGCTTCAGCCTTCTCGTCCCGGACGGCTGGAAGCGCCAGAAGGAGGGCGACCAGATCGACTACACGCCCGACAACGGCAACCACCGCATCCGGATCAGCATCGACGAGAAGCCCGACTTCGAGAATCCGTACATGCACGCCCTCGACCTGGAGCGCGTGCTGGAGAAGCGGATGGACTACAAGCGGATCAAGCTCGGCCAGGTCACCTACCGTGACCAGGTCCACTCCGCCCAGTGGGAGTTCAGCTGGACCGAGAGGAAGGACTTCCCCGGGCCGCGGCACGCGATCGACCTCATGTACTACGAGGACGACGGCACGGAGTACGCCATCTACATGTCCTCGCCGGAGTCGAGCTGGGAGACCACCCGCGAGCAGTTCGACACGGTGATCCAGCACTGGCGGCCGCCCGGCGGGTGAACCGGGAAAATCTCCTCGCCCGGCCTTCGGCAGCCGTAAGCCGCTGATCAGGGCTTATATGCCAGTGATCACTGGCATGATGTGCGTACCCGGTGAAAACGTATTACCGACGGGTACCCAAAGGGCGGAACGCCGCCTACGCTCGCCCTCATGACGGACTCGCAGGCCACCACCGCCCTCTCGGTTCCCGAAGCCCCCGCCGCGCAGGGCGGCACGGCCGCGCCCGCCGGCGCGACCAACCCGGTCGCGCCCGCGCCCGCCGGCGCGCGGACCGCCGCCGACGTCGTGACGCCCGAGGTGGTCGCCCGCCTCACCCGCGGTGTCGTCGGCTCCGGCCGGACCGCCAACCACACCCCGTTCACCGGGGAGAGGCTGGCGGAGCTGCCCGAGTCCACCCCCGAGGACGTCGCCGAGGCCTTCACGCGCGCGCGTGCCGCCCAGACCGCCTGGGCCGCCACCCCGGTCAGGACCCGCGCCGCCGTCCTCCTCCGCTTCCACGACCTCGTCCTCCAGCGGCAGACCGAGGTCCTCGACCTCATCCAGCTGGAGACGGGCAAGGCGCGCCTGCACGCCCACGAGGAGGTCCAGGCGGTGTGCGTCGCCGCCCGCCACTACGGCCGCAGGGCCGCCTCGTACCTGCGGGCCAAGCGCCACACCGGAGTCGTACCGACCCTCACCAAGGTCACCGAGCTGCGCCAGCCGCGCGGGGTCGTCGGCCAGATCGCGCCGTGGAACTACCCGCTGGAGCTCTCCGTCGGCGACGCGCTCCCCGCCTTCGTCTCGGGCAACGCCGTCGTCATGAAGCCCGACACCGAGACCGCGCTCACCGCGCTCTGGGCCCGCGACCTCCTCATCGAGGCCGGACTGCCCGCCGAGGTCTTCCAGGTCGTCCTGGGCGAGGGCCCGGTCGTCGGCCCCGAGGTCGTCAAGCACGCCGACTACGTCTCGTTCACCGGCTCGACCCGGACCGGCCGCGAGGTCGCCCAGGGCGCCGCCGCCCGGCTCGTCGGCGTCTCCCTCGAACTCGGCGGCAAGAACGCGATGCTCGTCCTCGCGGACGCCGACATCGAGAAGGCCGCCGCCGGAGCCGTCCGCGCCTGCTTCTCCTCCGCCGGACAGCTCTGCATCTCCATCGAGCGGCTGTACGTCCACGAGTCGATCGCCGACGCCTTCCTCGACCGCTTCGCCGCCCGCACCAAGGCCATGCGGCTCGGCAGCTCCCTCGCGTACGGCGCGGACATGGGCTCCCTCGTCGGCGACCGGCAGCTGGAGACGGTCACGAAGCACGTCGACGAGGCCGTCGCCAAGGGCGCCAGGCTCGTCGCCGGCGGCGTCGCCCGCCCCGACATCGGCCCCCTCTTCTACGAGCCGACGATCCTCGACGGCGTCGAGGCCCCGATGGCCGTCTGCTCCGAGGAGACCTTCGGCCCGGTCGTCTCCGTCTACCGCTTCACGGACGAGGACGAGGTGATCGAGCAGGCCAACGGCACGCCGTACGGCCTCAACTCCTCCGTGTGGACCAAGGACTCGCGCCGCGGCCACGCCGTCGCGGCCCGGCTGCGCACCGGCACCGTCAACATCAACGAGGGGTACGCGCCGGCCTACGGCAGCGTGCAGTCCCCGATGGGCGGCATGAAGGACTCCGGACTCGGCCGCCGCCACGGCTCGGAGGGCATCCTCAAGTACACCGAGGCCCAGACCGTCGCCCAGCAGCGGCTGATGCCGCTCGCGCCGTCCTTCGGCATGGACGACGAGAAGTACGCCGCGGTGATGAGCCTGTCCCTGAAGGCGATGAAGGCCCTGCGCCTGCGCTGACGCCGGGGCGCACCGGCCCCTGACCGTCCCGACAGATTTCGCCCCTTTCCGTACGAGGAGAGCCATGACCGCGGTACCCCCTACCCAAAATCAGGAGCAGGCGGAGGACGCCGCGTACGACTACGACGTCCTCGTCGTCGGCTCCGGCTTCGGCGGTTCGGTCACCGCCCTCCGGCTCACGGAGAAGGGCTACCGGGTCGGCGTCCTGGAGGCCGGGCGGCGCTTCACCCCCGCGTCCCTGCCGAAGAACTCCTGGGACCTGAAGAACTTCCTGTGGGCCCCGGCCCTCGGCCTCTACGGCCTCCAGCGCATCCACCTGCTGGGCAACGTGATGGTCCTCGCGGGCGCCGGGGTGGGCGGCGGCTCCCTCAACTACGCCAACACCCTCTACGTACCGCCGAAGCCCTTCTTCGACGACCCGCAGTGGAAGGACATCACGGACTGGCAGGAGGAGCTGAAGCCGTACTACGACCAGGCGCAGCGGATGCTCGGCGTCCGGATCAACCCGACGACGACCCCCTCGGACGTGCACCTCAAGGCGGCCGCGCAGGCGATGGGCATCGGCGACACCTTCCACATGGCGCCCGTCGGCGTCTTCTTCGGCGACGGGGCCGACGCCGACGGCACCGCGAAGGCGAAGCCGGGCGGCCAGGTCGCCGACCCGTACTTCGGCGGCGCGGGCCCCGCCCGGCGCGCCTGCACCGAGTGCGGCGAGTGCATGACGGGCTGCCGCCACGGCGCCAAGAACACGCTCAACGAGAACTACCTCCACCTCGCCGAGAAGGCGGGCGCCACCGTCCACCCCATGACCACGGTCGTCACCGTCACCGAGGACTCGCGGGGCGGCTACGCGGTGCAGACGCTGCCCACCGACAACCGCAGGAAGGGCAAGGGGCGGACCTTCCGCGCCCGCCGTGTGGTGATCGCGGCCGGCACGTACGGCACGCAGACCCTGCTGCACCGGATGAAGGACGGCGGCCTGCTGCCCCGGATCTCGCAGCGGCTCGGCGAGCTCACCCGTACCAACTCCGAGGGCCTGGTCGGCGCGCAGACCACCGACCGGCGCTACCGGAAGAAGCACGGCAAGGAGAAGGCCGACTTCACCCGCGGCGTCGCCATCACCTCCTCGGTCCACCCCGACGAGAACACCCACATCGAGCCGGTCCGGTACGGCAAGGGCTCCAACTCCATGGGCGGCATGACCGTCCTCCAGGTGCCCTACGGGGCCCACCGGGTGCGCAACTGGTTCCTCAACGTGCTGAAGCACCCGACGCTTGCCGCCCGCTCGCTCTCGAACTACCGCTGGTCGGAGCGGACCATCATCGGGCTGGTCATGCAGTCCCTGGACAACTCCCTGACGACCTACCGCAAGCCCGGCGGTATCGGGAAGGGCCTGCTCACGGCCCGGCAGGGGCACGGGGCGCCGAACCCGGTCCAGATCCCAGAGGCCACCAGGGCCGCCACCCTCCTCGCCGAGGAGATCAACGGCTTCGCCGGCTCCAACATCGGCGAGCTCATGGGCACCCCGCTCACCGCCCACTTCCTGGGCGGCTGCCCGATCGGCGCCGACGCCGATTCCGGCGTCATCGACCCGTACCACCGGCTCTTCGGGCACCCCGGGATCTCCGTCGTCGACGGGGCGGCCGTCTCCGCCAACCTCGGCGTCAACCCGTCCCTGACGATCACGGCGCAGGCGGAGCGGGCGATGTCGTTCTGGCCGAACAAGGGCGAGGAGGACCCGCGGCCGCGGCAGGGGGAGGCGTACGTCCGGGTGGCGGCGGTCGAGCCGAAGTCCCCGGCGGTCCCGGCCGAGGCCTTCGGCGCCCTGCGGCTCCCGTTCCTGGGAATCCCGACGGTCCCGCCGAAGAAGGCACCGGACGGCGAGGCATGAGACGCCGGGCACGCACGGCGTGAGTCGCCGGGCTGGAGTCGCCGGGCAGGACGCTCCAGGCGCGAGCCGCCGGGCATGACGCTCCAGGCATGAGACGCCGGGCATGACGCTCCAGGCATGAGACGCCGGGCATGAGTCGCCGGGCATGACGCTCCAGGCATGAGACGCCGGGCATGAGTCGCCGGGCATGAGAAAAGGCGCTGCACCCCCCTCCGAGTGCAGCGCCTTTCCTGCTTTTGGTGATGCTGCATAGATGACCCGCGACCGATGACATTGGTTGTAGCGGTTGCACAGGATCTTCGTGTGACGCGCGTCACGCCGGAGGATCGCGCGTGAGAAAGGGCCCCGCGCCGCGATTCCGGTCGCGGTACGGGGCCCTGGGCGTCGGCGCCGGGGGATCGCGCCGCGCGGGGGAGGAGATCGGGGGGACGGGTGTACGGGGGAGGTCGACCGGTTGCGACCGGCCCCGGGCGTCCCCGGGGCCGACCGCTCTTTCTGGTGACCGGGCTGCTGTCCCCTGCTGCCCGGTCACACGCGCTGGTGCGAGGTCCCACGGCGCACCGGAGGTACGCCACACGCCCCAGCGAAGCCACGCGTGGTTTCTACGGGCCCGCCCCTGGCTGGCACGGACACCCGGACCAACGAAGCCCGGCCGCGGCCGGTCACGCGCCGTACGGGTGAGACCGGGCTCGAACTCAGATGCGGCCCCGGCACAGCTCCAGCATCGTCATCGCGAGGGCCGTGCCGGGCTTGCCCAGCGCGTCACGGTAGTGACCGAGGACCTCCATCTCGCGGGCCAGGTTCACCCGGCGGCCGCCGGAGGAGATCCGGGCCTCCTGGATGACGGCCGAGACGGCCATCCGCTCCTGGATGAGACCGATGATCCGGTCGTCGAGGGCGTCGATGCGCTCGCGGGCGTCGCCGATCAGCGTCGCCGCCTCGTCGGTGCGGGCGCCGGTCTTCTCGGTCTGGGTCATGGCGGTCATACGGGGCTCCTCGGGATGTCGGGGGCGGAGCCCCGGGGCGGCAGGGCCCGGAAACGACAGAACGCCCCGGGCCTTGTCGGCCCGGGGCGCCTGGGAAGTCGCTTGTCAGTTGCTCAAGCAGCACGACCATGGCAGCCGGACGGGCCGGTGCCATAGGTAAAGACGAAGGTCGAGAGCTTGCGCATGGCGACAGTATGGACCCCGCCGCGGACCGGGGGCCAACCCGGGTTCGGATGGTGAGACGAAAAGTGCGAGCGGCGCGCCGGTAGAATCGACAAATAGCACCCCCTTCGGGGGACCCTCCCTACCGCCGGAAGGCCGCCGTAGTGTCATCAGCGACCCCCGCTGCCGCGCCCGACGTCTCCAACCCGGACGTAGTCCTCGTTGTCGACTTCGGCGCCCAGTACGCCCAGCTCATCGCCCGCCGCGTCCGTGAGGCCCGGGTCTACAGCGAGATCGTCCCGTCCACCATGCCGGTGGCCGAGATGCTGGCCAAGAACCCGAAGGCGATCATCCTCTCCGGCGGACCGTCCTCCGTGTACGCGGAAGGCGCCCCCCGCCTGGACCGCGCGATCTTCGAGGCGGGTGTCCCCGTCTTCGGCATGTGCTACGGCTTCCAGCTGATGGCGACGACCCTCGGTGGCACCGTCGACAACACCGGCGCCCGTGAGTACGGCCGCACCCCGCTGCACGTCTCCAGGGCCGGCTCGACCCTCTTCGAGGGCACCCCGGCCGAGCAGTCCGTGTGGATGTCGCACGGCGACGCCTGCTCCGCCGCCCCCGAGGGCTTCACCGTCACCGCGTCCACCGACGTCGTGCCGGTCGCCGCCTTCGAGAACGACGAGAAGAAGCTGTACGGCGTCCAGTACCACCCCGAGGTGCTGCACTCCACGCACGGCCAGCAGATCCTGGAGCACTTCCTCTACCGCGGTGCCGGCATCGAGCCGAGCTGGACCACGGGCAACGTGATCGAGGAGCAGGTCGCGGCCATCCGCGCCCAGGTCGGCGACAAGCGCGCCATCTGCGGCCTCTCCGGCGGCGTCGACTCCGCCGTGGCCGCCGCGCTCGTGCAGAAGGCCATCGGCTCGCAGCTCACCTGCGTGTACGTCGACCACGGTCTGATGCGCAAGGGCGAGACCGAGCAGGTCGAGAAGGACTTCGTGGCCGCCACCGGCGCCAACCTGGTGGTCGTCGACGCGCAGGAGCGCTTCCTCGACGCGCTCGCCGGCGTCTCCGACCCGGAGACCAAGCGGAAGATCATCGGCCGCGAGTTCATCCGCGTCTTCGAGCAGGCGCAGCTGGAGATCCTCCAGGAGGAGGGTCCCGAGGTCGCGTTCCTCGTCCAGGGCACCCTCTACCCGGACATCGTCGAGTCCGGCGGCGGCACCGGCACCGCCAACATCAAGTCCCACCACAACGTCGGCGGGCTTCCCGACGACATCGAGTTCGAGCTCGTCGAGCCGCTGCGCCAGCTGTTCAAGGACGAGGTCCGCATGGTCGGCCAGGAGCTCGGCCTGCCCGACGAGATCGTCCAGCGCCAGCCCTTCCCCGGCCCCGGCCTCGGCATCCGCATCGTCGGCGAGGTCACCAAGGAGCGCCTGGACCTGCTGCGCGAGGCCGACGCCATCGCCCGCGAGGAGCTCACCGCGGCCGGTCTCGACCGCGAGATCTGGCAGTGCCCGGTCGTCCTGCTCGCCGACGTCCGCTCCGTGGGCGTCCAGGGCGACGGCCGCACCTACGGCCACCCGATCGTGCTGCGCCCCGTCTCCTCCGAGGACGCGATGACGGCCGACTGGTCGCGCCTGCCCTACGAGGTGCTCGCCAAGATCTCGACCCGCATCACGAACGAGGTCGCCGACGTGAACCGCGTCGTCCTCGACGTCACGAGCAAGCCCCCGGGCACCATCGAGTGGGAGTAGTCGCTCCCGTGCGTGCCTGAAGCCGTCGTCCCGGTCCTTCCGGGGCGGCGGCTTCGTCGTGTTCGCGTCCGGGCTCTGGTGACTTGCCCGGCCGGGCGTTACCTTCCGGCGCATGAGCGTGATACCCGAGCCCGTCCCCGTCGACCGGCTCCACTTCGCCATGCCGCCCGTCCACGCGACGGCCGAGGAGGAACGCACCCACCGCAGACAGCGGCTCGCGGGCGCGCTGCGGCTCTTCGGACGGCTCGGATACGAGGACGGCGTCTCGGGTCACATCAGCGCCCGCGACCCGGAACTCCCCGACTGCTACTGGGTGAACCCCTTCGGCGCGCCCTTCGAGGACCTCACCGCGAGCGACCTCGTCCTCGTCAACGGCGACGGACAGGTCCTCCACGGCGGGCAGCACGTGAACCAGGCGGCGTTCACCGTCCACGCCCAGGTCCACCGGGCCCGGCCCGACGTCGTCGCCGTCGCCCACACCCACTCCCTGTACGGGCGGGCGCTCGCCGCGCTCGGCGAACTCCTCGACCCGCTCACCCAGGAGGCCTGCGCCTTCTACCAGGACCACGCCCTCTACGACGCCTACACCGGCGTCACCGTCGACGCCGAGGAAGGCCGCCGGATCGCGCTCGCCCTCGGCTCGTTCAAGGCGATCGTGCTGCGCAACCACGGCCTGCTCACCGTCGGCACCTCCGTCGACGCGGCGGCCTGGTGGTTCATCGCCATGGAACGCAGCGCCCAGGTCCAGCTGACCGCGCGGGCGGCCGGGAAGACCGTGCCGATCGACCACCGGGAGGCGGTCACCACCCGCGAACAGCTCGGCAGCGACCTCGTCGGCTGGATCAACTACCAGCCGCTCTGGCGCAGGATCAGCCGAGCGGAGCCCGAACTCCTGTCGTAATACCATCCCTTCACCCTTCTGTACGTCAATGCGATGGCGCGGCAATCACTCTTTCGGGGGGTGCGCACGGCGGCTCCGGGAGCCGCCGATACGACACAATTCCGTGGAATCAACGGCTGGTTGACTGTTCGGCACGCATCGGAGCGCACCGGGACACAGCGGAACAGGTCGTGAAGTGAGCTCGGGAAGTGAGCACCGTGGCGGTTCAAGAGGCGAGACAGTACGGCGGACACACGACGGCCTGCGCCGGCTGCGCCCACTGCGGGAAGGTCGGCCACCGGCGCGCGGTAGCCGCCTTCCTCGCCCGGCGGGACGAGCTGGCCGCCGGGCACGGCGTCCCCGCGGCCGTCGCCCACTCGCCGGTCGCCGCCCGCCAGTGGGTCTCCGACGAACTGGCGCAGTCCGCCCGCGCCGTCGCCGTACGCGACCGCGAGGCCGGGACGGCCTGGCTCGACCGGGTCCGCAGCGGGGGCATCGGCGCCGTCTGGGGCGCCGTGGTCGCCCTCCTCCTCGGCCAGGCCCTCACCGCGATCGGAAGCGGCTGGACCGCTCCCCGCACGGCCGGCCTGTGCACCGCCCTCCTCCTCGCCGTCCTGCTCAGCGCCGCCGCGCACACGCACCGGACGCGCGGCGGCCTCCTCGCCCCCCTGATCGGCGAGGACAACCGGCTCTCCACCACCCGTGCCGTCGCCGCGGCCTGGCTCCTCCTCCTCGGCTACACCCTCCTCTTCCTGGCGTTCCTCGCGCCGGGCCCGGCGGCCTTCGTCCTGTCCCGGGGCGCCGGCCTCCTCACCGCCTTCACCCTCGTGTCGGCGGTCACCGTCACCGCCCGCGTCGTCGTCTCCGCCCGGATCGCGTCCCGCCGCCTCCAGAAGGTCCGCGCCGACCGTCCGCGCGCCGCCGACCTGCTCTGCGACGACAGCGGCCGGGCCAGCCTCACCGACGTCCAGTACCTCCTCGTCTCCTGCGCCGTCCTGGCCCTGACGGCCGTCGGCCTCGCCCGCGACCCCGGCCGGCTCCCCGAGGTGCCCTGGTCGCTCGTGCTGCTCCTCGCCGTCTCGGCGGCCTGGCACCTCGCCGCGAAGTGCACCGAGGGCGTCCGGCCCACGATCCACTCCGTCGTCCGCTCCCGGGAGGCGGGCGACCTCGACGCCCCCATCCGCACGGGCGACGACATCGAGATCCGGGGCTGCGGCTTCGTCCCGCCGGGCGCCGCCGCCCCCGACCCGCTGACCCGGCTGGTCGTGCGCATCGGCCCCGTACACGCCCACGTCCCCCTGGTCCCGGTCCCGGGCGGCTTCGCCAACCCGACGGACGCGAGCCTGACCGTCCCCCTCCCCGCGGACGTGGAACCGGGCCGGGTGGAGGTCTCGGTCGTGACGGCCGCCGGTGTCGAGACCAATCGGGTCACGATCGACGTCGTCGACTAGGGCGTGTTGCGAAAGTAGCGCCGGCCGCCCGAAGGGCGGGCCCGACGGCGTCTGGTGCGTGCGATCGCAAGGCGGAGGAGGGAGTCGACGCGGTGGGGGAACCCCCGCGCCCGAAGGGCTGCGGGGGATGTCGGCGACCGACGACAACGCGGCGAGCGTGCGTGCCGGGCCCCGCGAGCCCGGCATGATCCCAAAGACAGGCCCTGGCGTCCGGCCCCCTCCACGTATCCCCGCGGCGCGAGTCCGGGGAGAATCGTTCCGCGAACAGTCGTACGGGGCGTGGAGAGGTGACCGGCGATGACGGGACGAGCGGACCGGACGAACGACACGACGGGTCGACGGGCCGGCTACGCCCGATGGCAGGCCACCTTCGACCGGTGGAAGGCCGTCGCCTCCCGGTACGCCCTCCTCCCGCTGCGGCTCTTCCTCGGGATCACGTTCGTCTACGCGGCCTTCGACAAGCTCACCGACTCCGCCTTCTTCGCCGCCGACGGCAGCGGCTCCATCGGCGAGACGATGCGCGCCGTGCGGGACAGCTCGGCGATCCCCGCCCTCGTCGACCTCGCCCTCAAGAACCCCGCGGGCTTCGGGTACGCCATCGCGTTCGGAGAGCTCGCCGTCGGGATCGGGACCCTGCTCGGCCTCTACGCGCGCGTGGCGGCGCTCGGCGGCGCGCTGATCTCCCTGAGCCTCTGGCTGACCGTGAGCTGGCAGGTGAACCCGTACTACCTGGGCAACGACCTCGCCTATCTGATGTCCTGGCTCCCGCTGCTGCTGGCCGGGGCGTCCGTGCTCTCGGTGGACCGGTTCCTGGCCGACCGGCGGCGACGTATCTCGTAGCTCGTCCAGCCCGCGAGGCCGGCTGTGCCCAGACCGGCGCAGAGCACCGGGACCACCGCGTACCACGGGGTCGTCCAGGCCCCGGCGAGGTCGCCGGCGTAGACCGCGGCCAGGGTGAGGGCGGCGAGGCCGACGATCAGCCGGCCGGGGCGGAACTCATGAAGCAGCACGGGTGACCTCCACCTGTCCGATGCCGACCTCCAGCGAGAGGTCCAGCGTGCCCGCCGGGGCGGTCCCGGCCGGCGGGGCGATCGTGTGGGTCTCCTCCTGGTCCGGGGAGATGTCGATGTCCTCCGCGGCCTGTCCGGGCAGCTGAAGATCGCCGAGCCCGACCTCGGCGTGGACCTTCACCACGGCGTCCTTGGGGACGACCACCTTGAGCTGTCCGGCACCCACCTCCGCGCGGGTGGTGACGGTCGCGCCCGCCGGGAGCGGGAGCGCCGACAGGTCGAGCAGACCCACGCCGGTGCCCAGCTCGTACGAGGGCTGCACCGCGGCGACGGAGGCCGGCTTCCACGTCTCGCGGACCCAGTCCGTGGTGATTCGGTCGGGCAGGGCGACCGCCCCGGCGAGCAGACAGGCCGTGATCACGGTGTTGAAGATCGTTCCGAATCCGGTGCGGCCGAGGAAGGAACTGACGACGAGGCCCAGGCCGAACACGGCGAGGGCGGCGACCAGACCCGTCTGCAGGCTCGTGCCCAGCGACTCGGTCTCCCAGGTGAGGGCGGTGCCGAGGACGGCCGCGAGAATCGCGAGCAGATGGATGAGGCCGGCGATGGAGAGCGGGCTCCGCCGGACCGAGGGCGCCGGCCGGGAGGGGTCGGGCCCCCACTGGCTCCCGGGCTTCGGTATGACGCCGTCGACCTTGCCGTCCGCGTCGACGATCCCGTGCGGTCCCCAGAGGTAGTGGAAGGTCACCCTGCCCGTCGAGCCGTCCTTCACGATCGGGTCCTTCCACCAGGAGTGGTACTCGATCCTGGGCGGGGCCTTGGTCTCGGGCGGCGCCTCCGGGACCACGTGCGCGGTCCCGGTCTCCGGCCGGCCTTCCGTCTTCCTCTCGCCGCCGACCGTCCGGCGCCGCGACCAGACCGCCGCGCCGCACACCGCGAGCGACAGCAGCACCGTGAAGCCCAGCATCGAACCGCTGCGCAGCGTCGTCAGCAAGATCCCGCAGCCGGTCAGCGCCATGAATATGGCGGCCAGGGTGGCCCCGCTGACCCGGCCGGTCAGGAGCCTGCGTCCCTCGTGCTCGTCCTCGCCCGCGAGCGGGACGAGCAGCCATGCGAAGCCGTAGAAGATCAGACCGACGCCACCCGTCACCGACAGCACGCCGATCGTGATCCGGAAGATCACCGGGTCGAGGTCGAAGTGCCGGCCGAGGCCGGCGCAGACCCCGCCGACGACCTTGCCGCTCCGCGAGCGCTGCAGAGGCAGGGAGGCATCGGCCTCCGCCGGCGGCGGGGCCTCGTGGGACTTCGAACTCGTCATGCGTCCATGGTGACGGCCCGTGACCCCTCGCGGCACCGGGACCGACCCTGGCCCGACCCTGATATTCGGAGGGGTGCCGCCCCTGAGGCGGTACCAGGGGCGATCTCAGGGCCGACCCTGATGTCCCGGGCGGGCCGGACGTGTGACGATCGGTGCATGTCCGCAGCCGCTCGTGTCATCGAGACCGACGAACCACCCGTGCGCAGGCTCTACCGGAGCGCCGACGGGCGGTGGCTCGGCGGTGTCGCGCGCGGCCTCGCCGGCCACCTCGGCCTGCCGGTCGTCTGGGTGCGCGCGCTGTTCGTGGCGCTGTTCTTCACGGAGGGCCTCGGCGTCCTCCTCTACGCGGTCTTCTGGATAGTCGTCCCGCTCGGCGTGGGCGGCCGGGCCGCCCCCCGTCCCGTCTTCGAGGTCACCCCGGACGGCCGTCGCCGGCTGCGCAAGCCCGACAGGGGCCAGGTCTTCGCCCTGATCGCGCTCGTGATCGGCGGCACGGCCCTCATCGGGAAGGTCAACGTCGACAACGAGTCCGGGCGGTACATATGGCCGCTCCTGCTCATAGCGGTCGGCGTCGTCCTCGTCTGGCGGCAGGCGGACAACGCCCGCCGGGCCAGCTGGACCGAGTCCGGTCGGCGCAGGCGCACCCTCCAGCTCGTCCGCGGGCTCGTCGGTGTCGCCCTCGTCGGTGCGGGACTCGCGGTCTTCCTGGTGGTCCGCGGCTCGATAGCCCAGTTGGGGACGGCCCTCACCGCCGCGGTCGCGGTGCTCACCGGCATAGCGCTCCTGGCGGGCCCCTGGCTGGTCCGGATGTCGCAGGACCTCACGGAGGAGCGGACCATGCGCATCCGCGCCCAGGAGCGCGCCGAGGTCGCGGCCCACGTCCACGACTCGGTGCTCCACACCCTCACGCTGATCCAGCGCAACGCCGACGAGCCGGGGGAGGTGCGCCGCCTCGCCCGCGCCCAGGAGCGGGAGTTGCGGAACTGGCTCTACAAGCCCGAGGGCACCGGCCGGGACGAGGAGGAGCCCGCGACCCTCGCGGAGGCGGTGAAGAAGGCCGCGGCCGAGGTCGAGGACAAGCACGGGGTGCCGCTGGAGGTGGTCGTCGTCGGCGACTGCCCGCTCGACGAGAAACTGACCGCGCAGATGCAGGCCGCGCGCGAGGCGATGGTGAACGCCGCCAAGTACGGTGGCGAGGGTGGGGCGGTGCAGGTTTTCGCCGAGGTGGAGGGCCGCATGGTCTTCGTCTCGGTGCGGGACCGCGGTCCGGGCTTCGACCTGGACGCGGTGCCCGAGGACCGGATGGGCGTACGAGAATCGATCATCGGTCGTATGCAGCGCAACGGCGGCTCGGCCCGGCTGAGGTCCGTGCCGGGCGGGGGCACCGAAGTGGAGCTTGAGATGGAGAGGGCGGACGGATGAGCGACGAGACCGGGGCAGCGGCCGGAACCGAGGCGGGGGCACCGGGCACGGAGCGCCGGGTGCGGGTCGTGCTCGTCGACGACCACCGGATGTTCCGTACGGGCGTGCAGGCGGAGATCGGCCGGACCGAGGTCACCGGGGTCGAGGTGGTCGGCGAGGCCGCCGACGTCGACCAGGCGGTCACGGTCATCACCGCGACCCGGCCCGAGGTCGTCCTCCTCGACGTGCACCTGCCGGGCGGCGGCGGTGTCGAGGTGCTGCGCCGCTGCGCGAGCCTGATGGCGGCCGCCGAGGACCCGGTGCGCTTCCTGGCGCTGTCCGTGTCGGACGCGGCCGAGGACGTCATCGGGGTCATCCGGGGCGGTGCCCGGGGCTACGTCACGAAGACGATCACCGGTACCGACCTGGTCGACTCGATCTTCCGGGTCCAGGAGGGCGACGCCGTCTTCTCCCCCCGGCTCGCCGGGTTCGTCCTGGACGCCTTCGCCTCGACGGACGCGCCGCCGGTGGACGAGGACATGGACCGGCTGACCCAGCGGGAGCGGGAGGTGCTGCGGCTGATCGCCCGCGGATACGCGTACAAGGAGATCGCCAAGCAGCTCTACATCTCGGTGAAGACGGTCGAGTCGCACGTCTCGGCGGTGCTGCGGAAGCTCCAGCTCTCCAACCGCCACGAGCTGACCCGCTGGGCCACCGCCCGCCGCCTGGTCTGAGCCCCCAGGGGCTCACTCGGGTCGGGTCCGGTCGGGTCGGCGTTCGGTCAGCCGACCCGGCTCGCTCCGGCGAAGGGCATCTCGTCGATCGGGGCGACCCGCACCGGGGCGCCGGGGCGGGGGGCGTGGATCATCTGGCCACCGCCGATGTAGAGCCCGACGTGGCTGATCCCGGAGTAGAAGAAGACCAGGTCACCGGGGGCGAGCTGGGAGCGGGAGACGCGCTGTCCGGCGTTGATCTGCGTGTACGTCGTGCGGGGCAGGGAGACACCGGCGGCGCGCCAGGCGGCCTGGGTGAGGCCCGAGCAGTCGTACGCGGACGGGCCCGTCGCCCCCCAGACGTAGGGCTTGCCGAGCTGCGCGCGGGCGAAGGAGATGGCCTCGGCGGCCCGGGTGTTCGGGGCGGTCACGGGGCCGCGGACGCCGCCCGAGGAGCGGTCGGCGCGCGTCGCGGCCGAGCCGGCGTCTCCCCCGGAGGCCGTGGCCGTGCCGGCCGTCGTGCCCGCACCGCCGCTCGTGGCGCTGCCGCCCGGGGCGCGGGCGCCGTCCCGGGCCGCGACGGCGGCGTCGTACCGGGCGCGCTCCTCCGCGGTCAGCCGGGCCAGCAGGGTCCTGGCCGCCCCCAGCTTGTCGAGGACGACGGCCTTCTGCCGACGCAGCTCCTCCTCGTGCCCGCGCAGCTCGGTCAGCCGTCCCGCGGACTCGGCGCGCAGCTGCCGGAGCGCGCCGAGCTCGCGGCGCACGGCGCTGACGGCCACGGCCTGCCGGTCCGCGGCCTTCTCCGCGAGCGCGGCCCGCTCCAGGTACTCGTCGGGCTCGGAGGTGAGGGCGAGCTGGACGGCGGGGTCGAGACCGCCCGAGCGGTACTGCGCGGTGGCCATGGACCCGAGCCCGTCCCGGGCGGTGTTGAGCCGCTCGGCCCTGCGGGCGGCCTCGTCGCGCAGCCGGTCGAAGGCCGCGCGGGAGGCGTCGGCCCGCTCCTTCGCCCCGTTGTACTTCTCCGTCGCGACCTCGGCCTCCTGGTGGAGCCGGTCGACCTTCGCCTTGACCTGGGCGGTGGTGAGCCGGGGGTCCGCGTGCCCGGAACCCTCGAAGAGCGTGGCGGTCGCCGCGGAGGCGAGGGCGAGGGTGGCGGCGGTGCGGACCGCCGGCCCACCGAGCGGGGACGGCCTGGGTTTTCGGTGCGATGCCACGAGGGCGGGTCACATCCTCTTCCCTGCGGGGGGACGGTGCCCGCAGGGCCGACGGCGGACCGCACAGGGGAGACGGACCGCCGCCGGGTTTTCCTGGCGGGGATGACCGGCAGCCGCCGGGCGACCGGCGGTGGTGGGAGCCGGCCACCTGCTGGAAGACGCTAAACCTCGCGGTCACGCCCGGGCAGTGAGTTGACCGCTATTGGCGAGAGGTGACGGACACGGACCGAAGTCGTTCGTCCGGGGTGACGGGTCGGGGGACATTGCGGCAGACGACCGACCGAAGCGCCGGAGGGAGTGGACCCGGCCGGAGGACGGTGCTAGGGCCCCGGTTAGGCTCCGCCCATGGACGTACTCATCAATGTCTTCGTCGCCCTGCACATCATCGGTATCGCCTCCCTGCTGGGCGGATTCCTCACCCAGATGAAGGCGATGGGCGCCGGTACGGCCCGCTTCACCCCCGCGATGCTGCACGGCGCGCTGGTCATGCTGATCACGGGCGTCGCGCTCGTCGGCCTCAACCAGGCCGACGACCAGACCGTGAACAACATCAAGATCGGAATCAAGCTGGCCGTGCTGGTCGTCATCCTCGGCCTGGTCTACGTCAAGCGCGACGAGGAGAAGGTCGACAAGGGCCTCTTCGCCGCCGTCGGCGCCCTGACCACCGCGAACATCTTCATCGCCACCCTCTGGACCTGAGCCCCGGACCAGGAGGACCAAGGCCCCGGACCCGTAGGACCAAGGCCCCGGACCCGTAGGACCAAGGCCCCGGACCCGTAGGACCAGGGCCCCGGACCCCGTGGTGTGACCGGTTCCGCAGCCGGGTGACGAAGGCGGCTCCCGAAGGCGGGCCCGGATGTCGGTGGGGCGTCCTAGACTCGTGAGGCGATGAGCAGCCTCTTTGACGACAGCTTCCTGGCCGGCCTCCAGAACCACTCCTCGGGGGAGGCCCCGCCCCCGCCCGAGGACCACGAGCACGGCGCCCCGGCCCCGGAGGAGGTCCCGCACGACCTCTTCGGGGAGCACTTCGACGCGCCCCCGCCCAGGGACGCGTACTACCGCGACGGCGCCGCGCGCCCCGTCGTCGACCCCGCCGCGCTCCTGGAAGGGCTGAACGAACAGCAGCGCGCGGCCGTCGTCCACACCGACACCCCGCTGCTCATCGTCGCCGGAGCCGGCTCCGGCAAGACCCGGGTGCTGACCCACCGCATCGCCCACCTCCTGGGCACGCGGCACGTCCACCCCGGCCAGATACTGGCGATCACCTTCACCAACAAGGCCGCCGGCGAGATGAAGGAGCGCGTCGAGCAGCTCGTCGGCCCGCGCGCCAACGCCATGTGGGTCATGACCTTCCACAGCGCGTGCGTGCGCATCCTGCGCCGCGAGTCGAAGAGGCTCGGCTTCACCTCCTCCTTCTCGATCTACGACGCCGCCGACTCCAAGCGCCTGATGTCCCTGGTCTGCCGCGACCTGGACCTCGACCCCAAGAAGTTCCCGCCGAAGTCCTTCAGCGCCAAGATCTCGAACCTCAAGAACGAGCTGATCGACGAGGAGTCCTTCGCCGACCAGGCGGCCGACGGCTTCGAGAAGACGCTCGCCGAGGCCTACCGGATGTACCAGGCGCGGCTGCGCGAGGCCAACGCCCTGGACTTCGACGACATCATCATGACGACGGTCCACCTGCTCCAGGCGTTCCCCGACGTCGCCGAGCACTACCGTCGCCGCTTCCGGCACGTCCTCGTCGACGAGTACCAGGACACCAACCACGCCCAGTACACCCTCGTACGGGAGCTCGTCGGCACCGGCTACGAGGACCTCGGCCCCGCCGAGCTCTGCGTCGTCGGCGACGCCGACCAGTCGATCTACGCCTTCCGCGGCGCGACCATCCGCAACATCCTCCAGTTCGAGGAGGACTACCCGGACGCGACGACGATCCTCCTGGAGCAGAACTACCGCTCCACGCAGACGATCCTCTCCGCCGCCAACGCCGTCATCGAGCGCAACGAGTCCCGCCGCCCCAAGAACCTCTGGACCAACGCGGGCGCGGGCGCGCAGATCACCGGGTACGTCGCGGACACCGAGCACGACGAGGCCCAGTTCGTCGCCGACGAGATCGACCGGCTCAACGACACCGGCGAGGTCAAGGCGGGCGACGTCGCCGTCTTCTACCGGACCAACGCCCAGTCCCGTGTCTTCGAAGAGATCTTCATCCGCGTCGGACTGCCCTACAAGGTCGTCGGCGGCGTCCGCTTCTACGAGCGCAAGGAGGTCCGGGACGTCCTCGCGTACCTCCGGGTCCTCGCCAACCCCGAGGACAACGTCCCGCTGCGCCGCATCCTCAACGTCCCGAAGCGGGGCATCGGCGAGCGCGCCGAGGCGATGATCGACGCCCTCTCCCTGCGCGAGCGGATCACCTTCCCGCAGGCCCTCAAGCGGGTCGACGAGGCGTACGGCATGGCCGCGCGCTCCGCGAACGCGGTGAAGCGGTTCAACGCGCTGATGGACGAGCTGCGCACCGTCGTCGAGTCCGGCGCCGGCCCCGCCGTCGTCCTGGAGGCCGTCCTGGAGCGCACGGGCTACCTGGCCGAGCTCCAGGCCTCGACCGACCCGCAGGACGAGACCCGCATCGAGAATCTCCAGGAACTCGCGGCCGTCGCCCTCGAGTTCGAGCAGGAGCGCGGCGAGGAGCCCGCGACCCTCGCCGAGTTCCTGGAGAAGGTCGCCCTCGTCGCCGACTCCGACCAGATCCCGGACGAGGACGAGGAGGGCCGGGGCGTGATCACGCTGATGACGCTGCACACCGCCAAGGGCCTCGAATTCCCCGTCGTGTTCCTCACCGGCATGGAGGACGGCGTGTTCCCGCACATGCGCGCCCTCGGCCAGGCGAAGGAGCTGGAGGAGGAGCGGCGCCTCGCGTACGTCGGCATCACGCGCGCCCGCGAGCGGCTCTACCTCACGCGCTCGTCGATGCGCAGCGCCTGGGGCCAGCCCTCGTACAACCCGGCCTCGCGGTTCCTGGAGGAGATCCCGCCCACGTACCTGGAGTGGAAGCGGACCGGTCCGATGGCGAAGCCCGCCGGGCCGACCTCGGGCATCACCTCCTCGCTCTCCTCCTCCCGCTCGCGGTCCGGCCCCTCGGGCTTCGCCACCCGGCGCGCCGGCGAGAAGCCGGTGATCACGCTCCGGATCGGCGACCGCGTCACGCACGACCAGTTCGGTCTGGGCACGGTCACCGCGGTGACCGGGGTCGGCGCGGACGCCCAGGCGACGATCGACTTCGGCGACGAGAAGCCGAAGCGGCTGCTCCTGCGGTACGCGCCGGTCGAGAAGCTGTAGGGGCGCCCGGCGCCCGCGCACGCGAGAGGGCCCCGGCTTCGGCCGGGGCCCTCTCGCACAGGTGCGTGGGGTGTGGTGTGCGTCAGCTGGTCGGGTCGAGCCCGTGGCTGCGCAGCCAGGCCAGCGGGTCGATGGCGTAGCCGCCGCCGGGCCGGACCTCGAAGTGGAGGTGGGGGCCGGTGGAGTTGCCGGTGTCGCCGGAGTACGCGATGACGTCGCCGGCCTTGACCGAGCCGTAGCGGATCTTGGCGCTGCTGAGGTGGCAGTACCAGGTCTCGGTGCCGTCCGGGGCGGTCACGATCACCATGTTGCCGTAGGCGCTGTTGATCTGGGTGCGGACGGTGCCGTCCGTCGCGGCCATCACGGGGGTGCCGGTCTGCACGGGGAAGTCGATGCCGGTGTGCACGGACATCCAGTTGACGCCGGACTGGCCGAAGCGTGCGCTGAGCCGGTGGAGCTCCACCGGCAGCATGTACTTGGGGCGCAGGGCCTCCTTGCGGGCCGCTTCCTCCTCGCGCTTCTTCTTCTCGGCTTCCTGACGGATGCGGAGGTCGATGCGCTCCTGGGTGCGGCTCGCGCGGTCGCCGAAGTCGCGGGCGTCCTCGCTGAGCGCGGCGAGCTGGGTGTCCAGCGCGCTGTTGGCGGCGACCTGCTTGACGGAGGCGGGGTCGGCCGCGGCGAGGGCGGTGGTGTCCTTCTTGGCGCCCTCGTCGGTGGGGTTGGTGAGCCCGCTGACGGAGGCGGCGGCGATGCCGGCGACACCCATGACGCAGGCGGAGGGGACGGCGACGGTCAGCAGGGCGGACCGTTTCGCGGGCGTACGGCGGCGGCCTCGGCTGCTGCCGGAGCCGCGGCGCACGGGGCGGCCCGCGGGCGTGGTCTCCGTGCGGAGCTCGACGTAGGGCTCGGGGGCCGGCCCGTCGTCGGCGGGCTCGTCGGTGAACTCGTCCGCGGGGGCGGTGAATTCGTCCGAGAGTACGGTGGCGAACTCGTCCAGGGGCTCGGCCGCGGCGTCGGTCGTGTCGGCGGTGTCGTCGAGGACGTCCACGAGGCCGTCGGTGTAGGCGTACTCGGTGGCCGCCTCCGCCCCGTGCTCGGCGGCGTAGTCGAAGGCGAACTCGGCGGTGTGCTCCGGCTGCGGGGTGTACTGCTGGGGGACGACCGGCTCGGCCTCGGCGGCCACCTGGTTCCAGGCGGTCGCGTCGTAGGCGCCGGTCTCGGTCGCGAAGGCGGGGGCGGCCCACTGGCCGGTGGCGTCGTACGCCTCGTAGCCGCCGTAGCCCGCGCCGTGGGAGGTGCCCCCGGCGCCCTGGGCGGCGTACGCGGCGTGGACGGTCTCGTACTGGCCGGTCTGCTGGGCGTCGGTCCAGGCGGAGGCGTCCCACTGGCCGGTGGCGTCGTACTGCTGCCCGGCCGTGTCGTAGGAGGTGTGCGTGGCGGCGCTGCCGTACTGGTCGGTGGCCTGCCACTGGCCCGTCGTGTCCCACTGACCCGTGGTGTCCCACTGGCCGGTGGTGTCGTACTGGCCCGTCGTGTCGTACTGCTGCTGCTGTCCGGTGGTGTCGTACTGACCGGTCATCCCGTACTGGCCGAAATCCCACTGTCCGCTGTGGTCGGTCTGACCCGCGGGATAGGCGCCGAACAGCGGGTCGACGGCGAAGCTGCCTGTGGTGAGGGCGTCGTCTCCGACGTACCCGGCGTGGGGGTGCTGGTCGTTCACCAACGTCTCTCTCGCCTCGGCAGCAGGACCATCCCGGGGCCGGTCCCGATGAGGGGTGTCCCGGGGGAAGCAGTGGCGCGACTGTACCCGGCGGTATGCGCAACCGACAATCTTCGGAGGGGTTCGGCCCCGCAGGAAACGGGCAATCGGCCGTGTTTCGCCAGCTCGCGGGGAGAGCTTTGGCCTTGTGTTCGAGGAACGTTCGAAGAACACGGCGTGGCGAGTGGACGTCAGGCGACGGAGGCGGCCCCCGGCTCCCCTTCGTGAGCGCCCCGGGCCACCGGTCCGCCGGCGTCCAGGGCGCCGAGCACCCCGGCGGCCACCGTCGGGTGGACGGGCAGCGCGAGATGGCCGATGCCGCTGACCCGTACGTTGTGCACGAGCAGGTCGGGGTGGTCGAGGCGCGCGGTCTCGACCGGCACCATCACCTGGTCCAGGTCGCTCCAGAAGCTCACGAACCGCGTACGGCAGCCGGGGGCCGGGCCCGCCAGCTCCCGCAGGACCTCCGAACCGGGCCGCATCTGCCGGACCAGCGGATGCGCGTCAGCGAGCCTGGCCGCCACGGTGGTGCCGGAGTGCGGGGTGCCGAGCATGACCAGCGTGCGCACCCGCGTGTCGCCGCCCAGGCGCTGTACGTAGTAACGGGCGACGAGTCCGCCCAAGCTGTGCCCGACGATGTCGACCTCGGCGTGTCCCGTGCGGGCGCGGATCTCCTCCACCCGCCGCCCGAGCAGCTCGGCGGCCCCGCGCAGATCGCAGGTGAGCGGGGAGTAGTTGAGCGACTCGACACAGTCACGGCCGTGCCGGGCGAGGGCGCGGCGCAGCAGGACGAAGACCGAGCGGTTGTCGACGAAGCCGTGCAGCAGGACGACCGGGCGCGCGCCCGGGGCGATCGTGGCGTCGGGGCCGGTGGCGGTGGGAGCGGGGGAGAGGCGCTCGGCGGCGATCCCGGAGGGGTACAGGACGAGATGTCCGGTGAGGATCGCGAGCTCCAGGGCGGTGGCCTTCATGAGGGCGGTGACCTTGGAGAGCTCCATCGCCGACCTCCCGTGCGGCATGCGGGGCCGGACGGTACGGAGCGACGCCGTACCCCCGCGCCGCACGGACGGCGGCACGGAGGTACGGCGACCTCCTCGCGGCTCCCTTGCGACCGGGCCCCGCTTGCGGCTGGTGGGCCCGTGAGGAGGGCCCTAAGCGGGGAACGGCGCAGAGCGAACATGTCCCACGTGTGATTTCCCCCTCCCTCGCCACCGCGAAACGGCCGCTTGCGGGATGCTGGAGATAACGTTCGTTCACCGCCCCGGCAATGAAGCGCGGGGGTCGCATGTGGAGGCAGTGATGGGTGTGACCGGTCCGATCCGCGTGGTGGTCGCCAAGCCGGGCCTCGACGGCCATGACCGAGGGGCCAAGGTGATCGCGCGGGCCCTGCGCGACGCCGGTATGGAGGTCATCTACACCGGTCTGCACCAGACGCCCGAGCAGATCGTCGACACCGCGATCCAGGAGGACGCCGACGCGATCGGCCTCTCGATCCTCTCGGGCGCGCACAACACGCTGTTCGTGAAGGTCCTGGAGCTCCTGAAGGACCGCGACGCGGAGGACATCAAGGTCTTCGGCGGCGGCATCATCCCGGACGCGGACATCGCGCCGCTCAAGGAGAAGGGCGTGGCGGCGATCTTCACGCCGGGCGCGACGACCGCGTCCATCGTCGAATGGGTGAACGCGAACGTCCGCGTGGCGGCCTGACCCCTCGTACGTACGTGCACCTTCGGGTGCCTCGCTCGCCGGGGCCCTTCCTTTCGGGAGGGCCCTTCGCCGTGTCGGGAGGGCCCTTCGCCGTGCGTGCCCTTCGCGGGAAACCGTGCGTGGGAGGGCCCTTCGCCGTGCGCCGCTCCGTCAGGCGGAGGCCTCGGCGGGCGGGGGAGCGTCGTCGAGTTCGGCGCGTATCGCCGCGCGCAGCCGGAGGGTGGCGACCAGGCGCTGGAAGGCCTCGGACCAGTAGCCGCCCGCGCCGGGCGTGATGTCGTCGTCCTCCTCCTCGGGCAGGGCGGTCAGGGAGTCCAGGTGCCGGGCCGCCTCCGGGGCGAGGCAGCGCTCGGCGAGGCCCATCACCCCGCTGAAGCTCCACGGGTAGCTGCCCGCGTCCCGGGCGATGTCGAGCGCGTCGATCACGGCGGCGCCCAGCGGCGCGGCCCAGGGCACGGCGCAGACGCCGAGCAGCTGGAAGGCCTCCGACAGGCCGTGGGCGGCGACGAAGGCGGCGACCCAGTGCGCGCGCTCGTCCGCCGGGAGCGTCGCCAGGAGCTGCGCCCGCTCGGCCAGCGAGGAGGTCCCGGGGCCCGTCGCGGGCGGTACGGCGGGGGCGCCGAGCAGTGCGCGCGACCAGGACGCGTCCCGCTGCCGCACGGCCGCCCGGCACCAGGCGGCGTGCAGTTCGGCCTGCCAGTCGTCGGCGACCGGCAACGCCACGATCTCCTCCGGGGTCCGTCCGCCGAACCGGGTGACCCAGCAGGCGAGGGGAGCGGCCTCGACGAGCTGGCCCAGCCACCAGGAACGCGCGCCCCGCCCCGCCGGCGGGGTCGCCACGACGCCGTCCCGTTCCATCGCCGCGTCGCACTCGTGCGGGGCCTCGACGACGATCACGGGTGACTCCGCCGTCCGGTCGAGGCCGACGCAGGTGGCGGCCCGGCCGGCCATGCGTCCCGCGAACGCCGAGGCGGGCAGGGCGGCGAGGAGTTCGGCGGCGGTCGCGCGGACGTTGCGGCTGCGGTCGGCGAGGGCGGCCTCCAGGAACTCCTCGTCCGCGTCGGAGAGCCCGGTCCGCAGCGAGTCCAGGAACATCAGCCGGTCCTCGGCCCGCTCGGTGGCCCACGTGGCCGCCAGGAGGGCCAGACCGGCCGCCGCGTCCTCGGCCCGTACGGCGGCGAGCAGCGCGACCCGCTCGGCGAACAGGCCCTCGTCCCACAGGGCCCTGACGCCCTCGGTGTCCCCCGGCGACGGGAGCCGGCCGGCCGCGCCCCTGCCCCGCAGGGCGAACCGCCACTCGGGGTTCAGGCCGGCCAGCCACAGGCCGCGCGGCCCGGCGAGCCGGAGGGCCTGGGGCCGCAGGTCGGTGCGGGCCCTTGCCGCGTCGAGCAGGGCGGGCAGGGCGGCGGGCGGCGCCTTGTACCCGCGCTCGTTGGCGAGGGTCAGCCACTGGGGCAGCAGCTCGGCGAGGTCGGGGGCGGATCCCCGCCTCCCGGCGGCGGGCGACGGCGCGGCCCGCCCTGCGAGGAGCTGGTCGAGCCGGCTCCGGGCCGCCTCGGGCAGCGGCCGGCGCGGGTCCTCCGGCGAGGGTGCGAGGGGCGGGGCGGCGGGCCCGGGGCGCAGCCCCGCCCTGCGCCGCACGGTGTGCAGCGCGGCGGCGTCGAGCAGCGCCCCCGCCGCCCCCGCAGTCCCCCCGCCGCTCGCGCCTGTGCCCGCGCCTGTCGTGCTCGCGCCGCCCGTGCTCGGGCGGCTCGTGCCCGCGGCCGTCGTGCTCGTGAGGACGGTCGGCGGCCGTCGGTCCGTGCCGAGGAGTGCGGAGGTGACGAGCTCCTCCCAGACCCGCGCGCTGTCGTCGGTGCCGCTGTCGGACGCGGGGGAGTACGGGGAGTGCGGGGCAGGGGGGATCTCGCGCGTGTTCATCGGGGTCCTCCGTGCGGTCGGGCGAGGTGGCGGGCCGTCATATGAGGGGGACCGTCTCGGCCGGGGCCTCCGCCGACCAGGCCGCGAGCGGGGTGAAGCCCCGGTGGCCGCACTCGCCGAAGACCGTCAGGGGAGCGCCCCCCGAGAGGGCGACGAGGCGCCAGAGACCGGGCCGGTTCTGCGCGGCGGGTGTCAGCGGCAGGGCCTCGCGGCCGTCCGCGTCGGCGAGCTGCCAGCCGTACTCCGCACGCGTCGGGACGACCTGGCGCAGCGTCACGGGCCAGGACTCCAGCCACGGGTCCTCGCTCAGCGCCCGCCCGTACGCGTCGAGGGCCGCGCCCACCGGCCCGCCCGGCGGCGGGGAGACGGGGGCGTCGACCGGGACGAAGTGCTCGCCCGGCTCCGCGCGCAGCCGGGCGGCGCCCGTGTGCGGCGTCAGCTCACCGTCGAGCAGCGCGCCCACGGGGAGGGCGAGGCCGGGGGCCCGGCCGGCCGCGCCGAAGGAGAGGAGGAACGCCGTCCGTCCGGTCGTGGCCCCGTGCAGCCAGACGCGCCGGGTCGTCAGCCGGGCGTCGGCCGTGTCGTACTGCGCGAGGACGAGCCAGTGGTCGCGCACCGGGACGCCGTCGGCGGGGATCGTGAGGCCGACCCGGGCGCGCACGGTCGTGGCGAACTCGGCGGGCAGCCGGTCCGCGGCGAGCCAGGCGCGGTCGAGGAGATGGGTCAGCGCGCACTCCTCCAGGAGGCGCACGGGCCAGCCGGGACCCGAGCCCGGTATGGCGCCCAGCTCCCGGACCCGGCCCGCGAGCCCCGGCGCCTGGGCGTCGACCATGCGGGCCGCGGTCTCCTCCCAGAGGCCGTACCCGCTCCGCTCCGCCGAGGCCAGGCCGCCGCGGAGCAGGTCGGCGAGCCGCTGCTCCAACTCCTGCGCTCCCGCGGTGATCCGGGCCGCCCTGCGCTCGGCCCTGCGGCGCGCGGCCTCGGGATCGGTCACGGTCTTCGAGGTACCGGCCGCTGAGCTGTGGGCCTCGGAAGGGCCGGTCCCGGAGCCTTCGGTGCCGGAGCCACCGGCCCCGGAGGCGTCGGTGTCGGCCGGCCGGGCCGTGCTTCCGGAGTCTCCCGCGCGCCGCTCGTCGAGCCAACGCGTCACCCACTCGGGCGGGGTGCCGTCCGCGAGCGCCGAGGCGTCGGACGCCTGGAGCAGCAGCAGTCCCAGCGCGTGCTTGCAGGGGAGCTTCCGGCTGGGGCAACCGCACCGGTACGCGGGCCCCGTGAGGTCGACGGCCGTCTCGTACACCCGGCCGCCGCTGCCGCCGCTGCCGCCGCTGCCGCCGCTGCCGCCGCTGCCGCCGCTGCCGCCGCTGCCGCCGCACAGCCCCCAGGCGATCCCCTCGCCGCTGCCCGTGCCCGACCACGATCCGGCCGTGCCCAGCGCGCTCCCCGCTCTGCGTGAGGCCTCGTCAGGAGCCAGTGCCAGCACCTGTCCAGCCGTCCTGCGCACCCCCATGGCATTCATGTCGTCGACCGTAACCGCCGCCACTGACAACGCCTCCGACCTCGGGAAACGCGATTTGACTTTACCCTCCCTTTAAGGTTCTCTGCGCGGGACCGAAAGACCAGCACAGCACCACCCGTCCAGGGGGACCCCCGTCATGAAGCGCACCACCCGTACCGCCGTCTCGGCCCTCGTCGTCGCAGGGCTCGCCCTCGGCCTCGGCGCCTGCTCGGAGGCGGCCGAGAAGGCCGTCGACCAGGTCGACAAGAACGTCACCGAGCCCTACGAGGTCACCTACGAGGTCAGCGGCAAGGGTGTCGAGTCGATCGAGTACCACGCCGGCGACGGCACCGCGATGGCGCCGAAGGTCGAGTCGGTGAAGAAGCCGACCCTGCCGTGGAAGAAGACCGTGAAGCTGCACGGCATCATGCCGCCGGCCGTCATGCCGGTGGCGCTCGACCCGGCCGGCCTCACCTGCAAGGTCATCTACCAGGGCAAGGTCATCAAGGAGGCCGAGGCCGAGCAGGCGATGGCCGGCGGCTGCGTCGCCGTCTCCCCCGCCGTGGGCTGACCCACCCTCACCTCCCGCCCCTCACAACGCCCCTGACCAGCGGTGGAAGCCGATTGTCAGTGGGATGGTGCACGGTGGATCGCACAACAGGTCGAGCGATCTGGAGGGGGATCCATGACCGTGCCCGAAACTGTCGCGCAGCCCGGTTCCGGTGTCGAGACGGACACCGGACCGGGCCTGCCCGAGGCCGCCGAGGTCACCACCGCGGCCACCGCGGAGACCGCCGCTCCAGCCACCGCCGAGGCCCTGAGGCCGCACGCCGAGCACGCCTTCGCCGACGAACTCACCGCACTCGCCGCCGCCGACGACCGGCCGCGCCCCGCCCGCTGGCGTCTCTCGCCCTGGGCCGTCGCCACCTATCTCCTCGGCGGCACGCTCCCCGACGGGACGGTGATCACACCCAAGTACGTCGGACCGCGCCGCATCGTCGAGGTCGCCGTCACCACGCTCGCCACCGACCGGGCGCTCCTGCTGCTCGGCGTGCCCGGCACCGCGAAGACCTGGGTCTCCGAGCACCTGGCCGCCGCCGTCAGCGGCGACTCCACCCTGCTCGTCCAGGGCACCGCGGGCACGCCCGAGGAGGCCGTGCGGTACGGCTGGAACTACGCCCGTCTCCTCGCCGACGGCCCCAGCCGCGACGCGCTCGTGCCGAGCCCGGTGATGCGGGCGATGTCGCGGGGCGCGACCGCCCGGGTCGAGGAGCTCACCCGCATCCCCGCCGACGTGCAGGACAGCCTCATCACGATCCTGTCCGAGAAGACCCTGCCCGTCCCGGAGCTCGGCGAGGAGGTGCAGGCCGTCCCCGGCTTCAACCTCATCGCCACGGCCAACGACCGCGACCGGGGCGTCAACGAACTCTCCAGCGCGCTGCGCCGCCGCTTCAACACCGTCGTCCTGCCGCTTCCCGCGACGCCCGACGCCGAGGTCGAGATCGTCGCCCGGCGCGTCGACCAGATCGGACGCTCCCTCGACCTGCCCGCCGTGCCGGCCGGGGCCGCCGAGATCCGCCGTGTCGTCACCGTCTTCCGTGAGCTGCGGGACGGCGTCACCACCGACGGGCGGACGAAGGTCAAGTCCCCCTCGGGGACGCTCTCCACGGCCGAGGCCATCTCCGTCGTCACCGGCGGCCTCGCGCTCGCCGCCCACTTCGGCGACGGAGTCCTGCGCCCCGGGGACATCGCCGCCGGCATCCTCGGCGCCGTCGTCCGGGACCCGGCGGCCGACCGGGTCGTCTGGCAGGAGTACCTGGAGACCGTGGTCCGGGAGAGAGACGGCTGGAAGGACTTCTACCGCGCCTGCCGCGAGGTGAGCGCATGACCTCCGCCGCCACGGCCCCGGCGCCCGGCCTCTCCGGAACGGGCCTCCCCGGGACCGGCCGGAGCGCGGTCCCGGCCGGCGGCGGACGGCGCGGACGGCCCCTGCTCCTCGGGGTCCGGCACCACGGACCCGGCTCCGCCCGCGCCGTGCGGGCCGCGCTGGAGGCGGAGAAGCCGGCCGTCGTCCTGGTGGAGGGACCCGCCGAGGCCGACGCCCTCGTCGCCCTCGCCGCCGACGAGTCCATGCGGCCCCCCGTCGCCCTGCTGGCCCACGCCGTGGACGACCCCGGGCGGGCCGCGTTCTGGCCGATGGCCGAGTTCTCGCCCGAGTGGGTCGCGATCCGCTGGGCCCTCGACCGGGGCGCCGCCGTCCGCTTCGTCGACCTGCCCGCCGCCCACACCCTCGCCGCCGCCGACCCCACCTGGGACGACAGCGAGGAGTTCGACCGCGGCGGGGACGTGGAGGGCGGCCGGGAGGCCCAGGGCAGCGGGGACGTCGAGAGCAGCGGGGACGGCGAGGGCGGCCGGGGCGGCGACAGAGGGAGGGGCAGGGAAGGCGGGGGCGGCGGGTGGGGCGCCGACGGGCTGAGCCTCCGGATCGATCCCCTCGCCGAACTCGCCAGGGCCGCCGGGTACGAGGACGCCGAGCAGTGGTGGGAGGACGTCGTCGAACTGCGCGGCGACGACGACCCGACCGCCCCGTTCGAGGCCCTCGCCGAGGCCATGGGAGCCCTGCGCGAGGCATACGGACACGGCGGCCACCCCCGCGACCTCGTCCGCGAGGCGTACATGCGGCTCCAGCTGCGCGCCGCCCGCAAGGAGTTCGGCGACGAGGTCGCCGTCGTCTGCGGCGCCTGGCACGTTCCCGCCCTCGCCCGGAAGACCACCGTCGCCGCCGACCGCGCCCTCCTCAGGGGCCTGCCCAAGGTGAAGACCGAGCTCACCTGGGTCCCCTGGACCCACCGCAGGCTCGCCCGCCGCTCCGGCTACGGCGCGGGCATCGAGGCGCCCGGCTGGTACGGACACCTCTTCACCGCCCCCGACCGGCCCGTCGAGCGCTGGATGGCCAAGGTCGCCGGACTCCTCAGGGCCGAGGACCACCACGTCTCCACCGCCCACGTCATCGAGGCCGTCCGGCTCGCCGAGACCCTCGCCGCGCTGCGCGGCCGCCCGCTGCCCGGACTCGACGAGACGACGGACGCCGTCCGCGCCGTCCTGTGCGAGGGCTCCGACGTGCCGCTCGGCCTCGTCCGCGACCGCCTCGTCGTCGGCGACGTCCTCGGCGAGGTCCCGGCCGGCGCCCCCGCCGTCCCCCTCCAGCGCGACCTGAGCCGGCTCCAGCGCTCCCTGCGGCTCAAGCCCGAGGCGCAGCAGCGCGAGCTCGACCTCGACCTCCGCAAGGACATGGACGGCGCCCGCAGCCGGCTGCTGCACCGGCTGCGGCTGCTCGGCGTCGACTGGGGCACCCCGGCCCAGGGGCGGTCCGGCACCGGCACCTTCCGGGAGACCTGGCGGCTGGGCTGGGAGCCCGAGCTGCACGTCCAGGTGGCCGAGGCCGGGGTCTGGGGCACCACCGTCGAGGCCGCCGCCACCGCCAAGGCCGGCTCCAAGGCCGCGACCACGACCGCGCTCGCCGACATCACCGCCCTCGCCGAGCAGTGCCTCCTCGCCGGGCTCACCGACGCCCTGCCCGTCGTCATGCGGGCCCTCGCCGACCGGGC
This sequence comes from Streptomyces sp. NPDC015130, assembly GCF_043080005.1. Taxonomy (NCBI): domain Bacteria; kingdom Bacillati; phylum Actinomycetota; class Actinomycetes; order Kitasatosporales; family Streptomycetaceae; genus Streptomyces; species Streptomyces sp. NPDC015130. Next base: position 72,853 of record NZ_JBIBVC010000012.1, read on the forward strand.
CGCCCTCGACACCGACGTCACCCACCTCGCCCAGGCCCTCCCGGCGCTGGCCCGCTCCCTGCGCTACGGAGACGTCCGCGGCACCGGCACGGCCGCCCTCGCCGAGGTCGCCGCCGGGCTCGCCGAGCGGATCTGCGTCGGCCTCCCGCCCGCCTGCGCCGGACTAGACGCCGACGCTGCCACCGCCATGCGCGACCGGATCGACGAGGTCCACCGGGCCCTCGCCCTGCTGCCGGACCCCGCGCGCCCCGCCGACCGCTGGACGGGCGTCCTGCACCGCCTCGCCGGTCACGACCGGGTGCCCGGCGTCCTGCGCGGCCGGGCCATCCGGCTCCTCCTCGACGAGGGCCGGATCGACGAGGCCGAGGCCGCGCCGCTCATGAGCCGCGCCCTCTCGGCCGGCGCCCCGCCACAGGACGCCGCCGGCTGGATCGAGGGCTTCGCCGGCGCCGCCTCCGGCGGCGGACTGCTCCTCGTCCACGACGAGCGGCTCCTCGGGCTCGTCGACGCCTGGCTCACCTCCGTACCGGCGGCGGCGTTCACCGACGTCCTGCCGCTGCTGCGGCGCACGTTCTCCGGGTACGAGCCGGGCGTCCGCCGCACCCTCGGCGAGCTCGTCGCGCGCGGCCCGAGAGCCGAGGGGGCGGGCCGCGCGGCGCCCGGCGGCGTACCCGGCTTCGCCTCCGCCCTCGACCGGGAGCGCGCGGACGGCGTCCTCCCCGTCCTCCACCTCATCCTCGGAACGGAGCCCGCCGCATGAGCACGAGTACCGGCACGAGTACCGCCGCGCAGGCAGGCACGAGCACAGGCGTACGCACAGGCTCGGGCGGAGCCGACGCGCCTCCAGGCTCAGGCGCGGCCGGCGCGGCCGGCACCGGCGGCGCGGTCGGCGGGGGTGGCACCGGCGGAACGGGCGACACCGCCGGCATCACTGGCGCGGCCGACACCGCCGGCACCCCCGGCGGGGGTGGCACAGGCAGCACGGTCGCCGCGGGTGGCACCGCCGGCAAGGCCGGCACCGCCGGGTGCCCCGGCGACGAGCGGCTGCGCCGCTGGCGGCTGGTCCTCGGCGGCGGGGACGCCGACGGCACCGGCCGTTCGCTCAGCGGGACCGACGCCGCCATGGACCGCGCCCTCGCCGAGCTCTACGGCCGCGAGCCCCGGCGGGCCGACGGACAGGGCCGGGACCGCTCGGGCGGGCTCGGCGCCTCCGCGCCCTCCGTCGCCCGCTGGCTCGGCGACATCCGCACGTACTTCCCCGGCTCCGTCGTCCAGGTCATGCAGCGCGACGCGATCGACCGCCTCGGCCTCGCCGCCCTTCTCCTGGAGCCGGAGATGCTGGAGGCCGTCGAGCCCGACGTCCACCTCGTCGCCACGCTGCTCTCCCTCGACAAGGTCATGCCGGAGACCACCAGGGAGACCGCGCGGGCCGTCGTGCGGAAGGTCGTCGACGACCTGGAGAAGCGTCTCGCCACCCGCACCCGGGCCACGCTCACCGGCGCCCTCGACCGCTCGGCCCGGATCAGCCGCCCCCGGCACCGGGACATCGACTGGGACCGCACGATCCGCGCGAACCTCAAGAACTACCTGCCCGAGCACGGCACGGTCGTCCCGGAGCGGCTCGTCGGCCACGGGCGCTCGTCCCGGGCGGTGCGCAAGGAGGTCGTGCTCTGCGTCGACCAGTCCGGCTCCATGGCTGCCTCCGTCGTCTACGCCTCCGTCTTCGGCGCGGTGCTGGCCTCCCTGCGGTCGATCGCCACCCGGCTCGTCGTCTTCGACACGGCCGTCGTCGACCTCACCGACCGGCTCGACGACCCGGTCGACGTCCTCTTCGGCACGCGGCTGGGCGGCGGCACCGACATCAACCGCGCCCTCGCTTACTGCCAGACGAGGATCACCCGGCCCGCCGACACCGTGGTCGTCCTCCTCAGCGACCTGTACGAGGGGGGCATCCGGGACGAGATGCTGAAGCGGGTTGCGGCGATGAAGGCCTCCGGCGTCCAGTTCGTCGCGCTGCTCGCGCTCTCCGACGAGGGCGCCCCCGCGTACGACCGCGACCACGCGGCGGCGCTCGCCCCGCTCGGCGTCCCCGCCTTCGCCTGCACGCCCGACCTGTTCCCGGAGATCATGGCCGCCGCGCTGGAGAAGCGCCCGCTGCCGATACCCGCCGCCGACTGATCCCGCCGACGGAGCCTCACGGACCCGAGCCGGCCGACGGAGCCCCACGGACCCGAGCCGGCCCACCGAGCCGGCCGACGGAGCCCACGGACCGAGCCCACCGTCGGTGGCCACCGACCGATCCCACCGACCGACCCCCGTGGACCCGAGCCCATCGGCCAAGCCCGGCGACCGGGCCCCACGGGCCCGAGCCCATCGGCCAAGCCCGCCGACCGGGCCCGCCGACCGGGCCCCGCCGACCGAAGCAGGGGTACGGAATCCGCAGCTCCGGGACCACCCGCACGGGTGCTCCGGGGGTCACTGAGGCTCATATCACACCACCTCCCGAATGCCCCTCACCTCGCTGCCGGGCGCGTCGTGAGGGGCCCGGAGCCCAGTCCCCGCCTGCTGTGACAGGCACGGACCCCCGCTCCGCAACCCCTACGGACCGCCCCGTGGCCCCTACATTCTGTGACCCGTATCACCGCTCTGGTGTGATCTGCGATTTAGGGACCCACGTCCCTCGGGGATAACCTGCGAGACGGACATGCCGCGTCCACGGTCACCGTGTACGCCTCCCTTGTGACAGCGCAGTCACGTTGCACTTCGCGGCACGCCCACGCAGACAACGAACCGCGATCATCAGAAAAGGGACGGACGCGCGTGGACCTGTTCGAGTACCAGGCGAGGGACCTCTTCGCCAAGCACGGAGTACCGGTGCTGGCCGGTGAAGTCATCGACACGCCTGAGGCCGCGCGCGCCGCGACCGAGCGCCTCGGCGGCAAGTCCGTCGTCAAGGCCCAGGTGAAGGTCGGTGGCCGCGGCAAGGCCGGCGGCGTCAAGCTGGCCGGCGACGCGGACGAGGCCGTCGCCCGCGCGACGGACATCCTCGGGATGGACATCAAGGGCCACACGGTCCACAAGGTGATGATCGCCGAGCTGTCCCCGGAGATCGAGGCGGAGTACTACGTCTCGTACCTCCTCGACCGCACCAACCGCACCTTCCTGGCCATGGCCTCGGTGCAGGGCGGCATGGACATCGAGGAGGTCGCGGAGAAGACCCCCGAGGCCCTCGCGAAGGTCCCCGTCAACGCCAACGACGGCGTCACGCTGGAGAAGGCCCGCGAGATCGTCGCCCAGGCGAAGTTCCCGGCCGAGGTCGCCGAGGGCGTCGCCGAGGTCCTCGTGACCCTGTGGGACACCTTCGTCGCCGAGGACGCGCTCCTCGTCGAGGTCAACCCGCTGGTCAAGACCAAGGACGGCCGCATCCTGGCCCTCGACGGCAAGGTGTCCCTCGACGAGAACGCCGACTTCCGTCAGCCCGAGCACGAGGCGCTCGAGGACAAGGCCGCAGCCAACCCGCTCGAGGCTGCCGCCAAGGCCAAGGGCCTCAACTACGTCAAGCTCGACGGCGAGGTCGGCATCATCGGCAACGGCGCCGGCCTGGTCATGTCGACCCTGGACGTCGTCGCGTACGCCGGTGAGAACCACGGCGGCGTGAAGCCGGCCAACTTCCTCGACATCGGTGGCGGCGCCTCCGCCGAGGTCATGGCGAACGGCCTGGAGATCATCCTGGGCGACTCGGACGTCAAGTCCGTGTTCGTCAACGTCTTCGGTGGCATCACCGCCTGTGACGAGGTCGCCAACGGCATCGTCCAGGCCCTGGAGCTCCTCGCCTCCAAGGGCGAAGAGGTCACCAAGCCGCTGGTCGTGCGCCTCGACGGCAACAACGCGGAGCTGGGTCGCAAGATCCTGTCGGACGCCAACCACCCGCTGGTGCAGCGCGTGGACACCATGGACGGAGCGGCCGACAAGGCCGCCGAGCTCGCGGCTGCGAAGTAAGGGACGAGGGAACCAGAGCCATGGCTATCTTCCTCAACAAGGACAGCAAGGTCATCGTCCAGGGCATGACCGGTGCCACGGGCATGAAGCACACCAAGCTCATGCTGGGTGACGGCACCAACATCGTCGGCGGCGTGAACCCGCGCAAGGCCGGCACGTCCGTCGACTTCGACGGCACCGAGGTCCCGGTCTTCGGCTCCGTCGCCGAGGCGATGAAGGAGACCGGCGCCAACGTCTCGGTCCTCTTCGTGCCGCCGGCCTTCGCGAAGGCCGCCGTCGTCGAGGCGATCGACGCCGAGATCCCCCTCGCCGTCGTCATCACCGAGGGCATCGCCGTCCACGACTCCGCCGCCTTCTGGGCGTACGCGCAGGCGAAGGGCAACAAGACCCGCATCATCGGCCCGAACTGCCCCGGTCTCATCACCCCGGGCCAGTCCAACGCCGGCATCATCCCGGGCGACATCACGAAGCCGGGCCGCATCGGCCTGGTCTCGAAGTCCGGCACGCTGACGTACCAGATGATGTACGAGCTCCGTGACATCGGCTTCTCGTCCGCCGTCGGCATCGGTGGCGACCCGGTCATCGGCACCACGCACATCGACGCCCTGGCGGCCTTCGAGGCCGACCCGGACACCGACCTGATCGTCATGATCGGTGAGATCGGCGGCGACGCCGAGGAGCGTGCGGCCGACTTCATCAAGGCCAACGTCACCAAGCCGGTCGTCGGCTACGTCGCGGGCTTCACCGCGCCCGAGGGCAAGACCATGGGCCACGCCGGCGCCATCGTCTCCGGCTCCTCCGGCACCGCCCAGGCGAAGAAGGAGGCCCTTGAGGCCGCGGGCGTCAAGGTCGGCAAGACGCCGACCGAGACGGCCAAGCTGGCGCGCGCCATTCTGGCCGGCTAGCACAGCCTCGCGGGCCGACACCAGCGGTAGCTGTACGAGAGGGCCCCGCCCCCTGCCCGGTCACCCGGGCGAGGGCGGGGCCCTCTCGCGTCCGCACCTGTACGGCGGCGGCTACTCCGCCGTCGGGATCAGGCGCTCGGGGCCCGGGTTGGGCTCGGAGCGCAGCTTGTCGCGGAGATCCAGGTCCTCCGGGCGGAGCTTCTGCGGGCCGCCGCGCACCGGCACCCCGTTGACGGTCTCGCCGGGGGCGTTGACCGGGACGTAGCGGGTCGGTGCGGTCGCCGCCGTGAAGCCGGTGAGGCCGATGAGGACCGCCGTCACCCCGAGCACCGCCCGGGTCCAGGTGCGGCTCCGCCTCTCGCTCCCCGACCGGATCGCGCGGGCCGCCGGGAGGGTGGCCGCCGGCGCCTCCGCGACCAGCCCGCTCAGCCGCCGGTGCAGGTCCTCCGGCTCGGCGAGCTCGGGGATCCGCCTCCCGAGGACCGTGCGGGCGTGCAGCAGCCGGTTGGCGGCGGCGGGGGTGCTCGCCTCCGTCTCGGCGGCCGTCTCCGGCAGGTCCAGGCCGAGTCCGTCGTAGAGCAGGACGGTACGGCGGTGGGCCGGCGGCAGGTCGAGGAGCGCGCCGAGCAGCGCCCGCCGGCCCGCCTCGGCCGGCGGGGAGTCGGGGTGCTTGTGGGCGCGCCGGAACCGGTGCCAGGGGGAGAGGGCGTACTCGTGCGCCGCCGCCCGCACCCAGCCCGCCGGGTCGGGGTCCACGGCGACCTCGGGCCAGTGGTCCCAGGCATGGTGGAACGCGTACTCGACGGCCTCACGGGAGAGCCGGCGGCGCCCCGTGAGCAGATAGGTCTGGTGGACGAGGCCGGGCGCGGCGTACGCGTACAGCGCGTCGAAGGCCTCCTCGGGGGTGAGGCCCGGCGCGGCCCGCGCCCGGGCGGGCTCCGGCGCCGCCTGCTCCCACGGCTCCTGCTCCCATGTCTCCTGCTCCCACGTTCCCCGCTTCCATGACGGTTCCGTGGCCTCCGCCGCCTCGGCGGCAGCCGGTTTCAGGCGCTCCGGAGGCTTCGGGGCGCCCTTGCGGGCGGGCCCGGAGGCGATGGCCGGGGCGGGCGCGGGGGCCTTCGGCGGCTTGGCGGCCCGCTTGACGGCGGCCTTGGGCCGCACGTTGGCCGCGGCGGACACGGGGGCGGACGTGCCGGCAGGAGTGGACGCGGGGGTGGGGGTGGGGGTGGGGGCGGACGCGGGGGATGCGGCCGTCCGGGTGACGGAAGAGGGCTCCACCGGTTCTCCGGCCGCGGGCTGGGTCGGTCCACCGGCCTCGGGCTGGGCCGGTCCGCCGGCCGCCGGCTCCGCCTCCCGTACGTCGGCGTCCTCGGCCGCGGCGAGGAGCTTCGCGTACAGCTCGCGCTTGCGGCCCCGTGGCGCCGAGCGCCCGGTCTCCCAGGCCTTGACGGTGGCCTTCGTGACACCCATGGCATCGGCGACCTGCTCCTCGCTCAGGGCGAGGGCCTCACGCAACCTGCGCCGCTCCTTCGGTGTCGGCAGGGTGACGGAGGATGCGGAATCGGTGGTGCTCCGGCTCATCGGCGTCGACCTCCCGCAGAGCTGCTATGGGCGGAAAAGTACATAAACGTATCTTGAGCGACACAGCGGAGGTTTGCCTGTTACGCGGCTTGAGCGCGTGTCGTTGGCAGCATGGCCCCGTGACCCATTCGACCGAGCTCTCCCTGGTCCAGGGCGGCCGTTCCGCCGCCCTGGCCACCGCCTGCGTCCGTGGCGGCGTCGCCGCCGGGCTCGGTCTCGGAGCGCTCTCCGTCCTGGTGACCGCCGCCTGGATCAGCTCCCCGTTCCCCGACAGCGGGCCCGGCGGCGCGCTGCACGTGGCCGCGGGCCTCTGGCTCCTCGCCCACGGCGTGGACCTGGTCCGCACGGACACGCTGTCCGGGGTGCCCGCACCCCTCGGCGTCGTGCCGATGCTCGTCGCCGTCCTGCCCGTCTGGCTCGTCCACCGGGCGGCCCGCGACACCCTCGACCCGGGCGAGGACAACGACCGGCCGCGCCCCTCCCCGAGCGGCGCGGTGGCGGCGGTGGCCGGGGGATACCTGCTGGTCGCGGCGGTCGTGGTGGTCTACAGCGAGAGCGGACCGCTGCCCGCCGAGCTGATCGGCGCCGGCCTCTGGCTGCCCGCCGTCGTCTTCGGCGCGGCGGGGGCGGGCGTCTGGACGGCGCTCGGCCGCCCGCTGCCGGGGCAGCGGCAGGCGGCGGCCGGCCTGCGCGCCGCGGGGCTCGGGCTCGTGACGCTGGGCGGCGGCGGTGCGGTGCTCGCCGCGGTCTCGCTGGCCTGGCACGCGGGCGAGGCGCAGACCGCCCTCACGGACCTCGCGGGGGAGTGGTCGGGGCGGGCGGCGATCCTGCTCCTCGTCCTGGCGCTGCTGCCGAACGCTGCCGTGTGGGGAGCTGCGTACGGGCTCGGCCCCGGTTTCACGCTCGGCACGGGCGCGCTCGCGACCCCGCTGGGGCTCGTCGGCGACCCGGCCGTGCCGCCGTTCCCGCTGCTGGCCGCGCTGCCCGACGAGGGGCGCGGCACATGGACGCACTGGTCGGCCGCGGCGGTCCCGCTGGTGGCGGCCCTGGTGCAGGGCCGGCTCGTGGGCCGCGCCGCCCGGGGGTGGCCCGCCCGGGACACGGCCCTGACGGCGCTCGCGGCGGCCTGGGGGTGCGGGGCGGTCGTGGCGGTCCTCGCGGCCGCCGCCGGCGGCCCGCTGGGCTCCGGACGGCTGTCCGCGTTCGGTCCGGTGTGGTGGCAGGCCGGCGCGGCGACGGTGCTGTGGGGCGCCTGCGTCGGGCTGCCGGTGGCCCTGGCCGTACGGGCCTGGGGCCGGCGGGCGCTGCGGCCCAGGCCGCTGCCGCTGCCCGTACCGGCACCGGTGCACGCGAACGCGCAGGCCTCCGGGGCGACGGCCCCGCCGGCGGTGGCCGAGTCCGCGGGGACGGGAGCCGGGGAGCCCTTCGACCGGGAGGCGCAGCCGGAGACCGCCCCGGACGCCACGGCCGGCGCTCCTCCCGGCACCACCCCCGGGCCCGCGCCCGACGGCGGCGGCCGGACGGCGAAGCCGGCCGGGAAGCCGGAATCCGGCGCCCCCGCCGTCCCCGCGAAGGCCGCCGGCCCGGCGCCGCCTCCGGCGCTGGGCCTCGGCCTGGACGACGACCCGGGCTACGAGCCGTACGACTACCTCCCGGCGGCGTGGGAGTCCTCCCCGCCGCCGGACCCCGAGGTCTGAGCTACTCCCGCACCCCGAAGCCCGCGCGCAGCGGCTTCGGCAGGAGGTCGTTGCAGGCGAGCTGGCCCGCGTGGGTCAGGGCGTCGTCACGGCACTCGTAGAAGTCCTGGTAGACGACCTGCATCGTGAAGCCGACCGCGACGATCATCAGGGCCACGGTCGACGCCACCAGACCGCTGATCGCCGCCGTCCGCATCGAGCGGACGGGGACGGCCGCGGGGACGGAACCCTCCGGAGCCGGGCCGGGCGCGCCGGACACGGCGGACGGGCCGGCCGGGGCCGGCGAGGCCCCCGAGGCGTCGTCCTGCTGCGCCGCCGGCTCCTTCGGCTTCGACCGCAGGGAGCTGATGCCCCAGTAGAGCCCGAGGGCGCCGAGCAGCAGCGCCAGCTCCGGGATCTCGAAGATGGCGAAGAAGAAGCCCCACATGCCCGCGAGGATCGCGTAGCGCGCCCGCCGCTGCGCGGGGTCCGTCGGGTCCCAGCGCATCCCCTTCTCGCGCCCGGGCCCGCCCTGCCCGGGGCCGCCCTCCGGGCCGCCCCGGCGCTCGGGACCGCGGCCGAACCCGTCCGTCGAACGGCCCGGCTGGCGCGGGCTCCAGCGCCCGTCGGACGCCCCGGACGACCCGCCCGGCTCCGTTCCCGAACCGTCCGGCGACCCCGAGGAGCCGGACGCGTCGTCGCCCGAACCCTCCGGCCGCCGGGGCTGCCACGGCTGATCCGGCCGGCCCTCGGGCGGCGGCGCGAACGGGTTGTTGTCGTTCGTGGACTGGCGCTCCGGCATGTGCTGGACGTCTTCCCTCTGTCGTCGCGACCGCGGCCGCACCCGCGGTCTCCGCTGCTTCTCTTCTGCGTGCCTTGTTCCGGCGTCTTTCCGGGATCTCTTCCGGGATCTCTTCCGGCGTCGGACCCTGACGCTACCGCCCTGCTCCGCCCCCGTCCCGTGGGGGCCGTCCGGTGTGCCGGTATCGTTGCTGACGGTCGAGCCATTCGTAGGGTTCCCCGTATCGAGCGACACGATTCGTTCGTATGACCGCACAAACACCACGGAAAGAGTGACTCCAGTGGCTGCCGCCCGCCTCGTCGTCCTGGTCTCCGGGTCCGGTACCAATCTGCAGGCCCTCCTCGACGCCATCGCCGCCGACCCCGAGGGCTTCGGGGCGGAGATCGTCGCCGTCGGCGCGGACCGCGACGGCATCGTCGGTCTGGAGCGCGCCGAGCGCGCCGGGCTGCCCACCTACGTCTGCCGCGTCAAGGACCACGCGACCCGCGAGGAGTGGGACCGCGCCCTGACCGAGGCGACCGCCGCGTACGAGCCGGACCTCGTCGTCTCGGCCGGGTTCATGAAGATCGTCGGCAAGGAGTTCCTCGCCCGCTTCGGCGGCCGGGTCGTCAACACCCACCCGGCGCTGCTGCCCAGTTTTCCCGGTGCCCACGGGGTGCGTGACGCCCTCGCCTACGGCGCGAAGGTCACCGGGTGCACCGTCCACTTCGTCGACGACGGCGTCGACACCGGCCCGATCATCGCGCAGGGCGTGGTCGAGGTCCGGGACGAGGACGATGAAAGCGCGCTCCATGAGCGCATCAAGGAAGTCGAGCGCTCGCTGCTCGTCGAGGTCGTGGGGCGTCTGGCCCGGCACGGCTACCGCATTGAGGGACGAAAGGTAACAATCCCGTGACCGCCGAAGGTACGACGCGCCCCATCCGCCGCGCACTCGTCAGCGTCTACGACAAGACCGGCCTGGAGAAGCTGGCCCGCGGCCTGCACGAGGCGGGTGTCGCCCTCGTCTCCACCGGCTCCACCGCCGCGAAGATCGCCGCCGCCGGCATCCCGGTCACCAAGGTCGAGGAGCTCACCGGCTTCCCCGAGTGCCTCGACGGCCGCGTCAAGACGCTGCACCCGCGCGTGCACGCCGGCATCCTCGCCGACCTGCGCCTGGAGGACCACCGCAACCAGCTCGCCGAGCTGGGTGTCGAGCCCTTCGACCTGGTCGTCGTGAACCTGTACCCGTTCAAGGAGACCGTCGCCTCCGGCGCGACGCCCGACGAGTGCGTCGAGCAGATCGACATCGGCGGCCCGTCGATGGTCCGCGCCGCCGCCAAGAACCACCCGTCCGTCCTGGTCGTCACCGACCCGGGCGCGTACGACGCGGTCCTCCTGGCGGTCAAGGAGGGCGGCAGCACGCTGGGCCTGCGCAAGCGGTTCGCCGCCCAGGCCTTCCAGCACACCGCCGCGTACGACGTGGCCGTCGCCTCGTGGTTCGCCGACGACTACGCCGCCTCCGACGACAGCGGCTTCCCCGACTTCCTGGGCCACACGTACGAGCGCGGCAACGTGCTGCGCTACGGCGAGAACCCGCACCAGGGCGCCGCGCTCTACGTCGACGGCACGGGCGGCCTCGCCGAGGCCGAGCAGCTGCACGGCAAGGAGATGTCGTACAACAACTACACGGACACCGACGCCGCGCGCCGGGCCGCGTACGACCACTCCGAGCCCTGCGTCGCGATCATCAAGCACGCCAACCCGTGCGGCATCGCGATCGGCGCCGACGTCGCCGAGGCCCACCGCAAGGCGCACGCCTGCGACCCGCTCTCCGCCTTCGGCGGCGTCATCGCCGTCAACCGCCCGGTCTCCGTCGCGATGGCCGAGCAGGTCGCCGAGATCTTCACCGAGGTCATCGTGGCCCCGGGTTACGAGGACGGCGCCGTCGAGGTCCTGGCCAAGAAGAAGAACATCCGCGTGCTCCGCGCCGAGGGCGCCCCGGCCAACCCGGTCGAGGTCAAGCCGATCGACGGCGGCGCGCTGCTCCAGGTCACCGACCGCCTCCAGGCCGAGGGCGACGACCCGGCGAACTGGACCCTGGCGACCGGCGAGGCCCTCTCCGCCGAGGAGCTCGCCGAGCTGTCCTTCGCCTGGAAGGCCTGCCGCGCGGTCAAGTCGAACGCGATCCTGCTCTCCAAGGACGGCGCCTCGGTCGGCGTCGGCATGGGCCAGGTCAACCGGGTCGACTCCGCGAAGCTGGCCGTCGAGCGGGCGGGCGAGGAGCGGGCGCGCGGCGCGTACGCCGCCTCCGACGCCTTCTTCCCCTTCCCCGACGGCCTGGAGATCCTCACCACCGCCGGCGTGAAGGCGGTCGTGCAGCCGGGCGGCTCGATGCGCGACGAGCTCGTCGTCGAGGCCGCGAAGAAGGCGGGCGTGACGATGTACTTCACCGGCACGCGCCACTTCTTCCACTGATACGGCGCGGTGGGGGCGTACGGACCGAGTCGTCCGTACGCCCCCACCGTCATGTCCGCCGTCCGCCGGCCCGTCCGCCGGCCCGTCCGCCGGCCCGTCCGCCGGCCCGTCCGCCGGCCCGTCCGCCGGTCAGCAGTTGCGGCTCGTCACCGACTTCCACTGCTTGTTCGCCCCGGTGTACGTCCGCCCGTCGAACTTCACCGGCTTGCGGTGGCTCTCGTAGGTGTGGTTCACGCCCTTCTTGTAGCGCTGCTCGTAGTGCAGGTGGGCCCAGCCGCCCGCCTTGCCCGACGTGCCGATCCGGCCGATCTGCTTGCCGCGCGGGATCTTCTGGCCCCGCTTGACGTACTTCGCGGGGTCGTCCTTCAGGTGGTAGTAGACGGTGAACCAGCCGTTGCCGTGGTTGATCTGGATCGTGTTGCCGGATCCGCGGTCCTTGTACGTGGCGGCGACCGTGCCCTTGGCGGAGGACAGCACCGGCTTGGCGTCCGACCCGGTGTTCCCCTTCACCACGATGTCGAGGGCCGGGCTGTGCGCCCAGGTGTTGAGCTGCCACCGGGTGCCGCACTTGAACGGCAGGTGGAAGTACGGAGTGGTCGCGACCTCCCCGGGCCCGGGCGGCGCCTCGCTCGCGACGCTGGCCGGGGCCGTCGCCCCCGCCACGGCGAGGAGGGCCGCGGCGGTGACGAGTGCCGGGACCGTACGGCGGCCGGCGGTGGAACTACGCAGCATCTTCTGCTCCTTCGGAGCCTCGTGACGCCAACCCCCGTGGTGGCGTGGCTCCACTCTCCCGAGGGGCCGGGCGGCCCGGTACCTCGGAACTCCGAGGGTCGCGGGGCGCGGACATCAGAGGACCTCCGACGGCTCGCATCCGGCCGCCCACGTGTGCGAGGCGACGGGCCGGGTCAGGAGGACGTCCCGGCGTGTTCCCTGCCGTACGCAGCCCAGGCCGCTCTTCAGGTCCTTCTCGGCGAACAGCGCGACATGGACGAAGCCCTCCGGGTCGGGGAGGCCGTTGTTGAACACCGAGCGCGGGACCTCCGTCCGCGCCCACTCGCAGACCGTGTCGCCGTCGAACCACTCCTTGTCGTCGTTCTCCCAGTCGCACATCCGGCCCTGACCGTCCTTCTCGGAGAAGAAGCAGACGTACCCCGGCGCGCACCGCTCGTACCCGGCGGCGACGTTCTGTCCGTCCTGCCGGCCGAGCAGGGCGTTCACCCCGAGGCCCACCGCCGTCAGCCCCGCCACGGCGGCGGCGACGAGCGGTACGAGCCGTCGGCCGTGGCGCCGGCGGCGCGGCATCCGACCGGCCGCCGCCTCCCGGACCCGGCGCAGGACGGACGTCGCGTCGTGGACGGCCCGCTCCTCGTGGGTGCGGCTCAGGCAGTCGGTGACGATCTCCCGCCACACCTCGGGGAGCCCGGGGGAGAGGCGGAGCTCCTCCTCGCCCCGCGCGTAGCGGAGGGCGCCGTCCCGGCGGGCCGTCGGCGTGCCGCCGGGGAACGGGGATCCGCCGGTCAGGACGGTGTGGGCCAGGACGCCGAAGGCCCAGACGTCGGCGCTGGGGCGGATGCGCGTGCCGCGGTCGCCGACCTCCGACCAGAGGAGTTCGGGGGGCGTGTAGTCGGGCGTGGCGAAGCCGGGCGCGTAGGCGTGGGTGCCGTTCAGTTCGCTCGCGGTGCTGAAGTCGCCGAGCCGGACGCTGCCGTCCCGCATCAGCAGGACGTTGCCGGGCTTGAGGTCGCCGTGCACCCAGCCCGCCGTGTGCAGCTGGTGCAGGCCCTCGCAGATCTGGACGAGCAGCGCGGGGCCGTCCTGCGGCGCGGTGGTGCCCGAGAGCAGGGACTGGAGCGGACGCGCCGCTTCCTCCAGTACGAGGACGGTGGCGCCGTCCAGCTCCGGGTGCGCGGGGTCGTCGACCGTGAGCGTCTCGTACAGCCGGATCAGCCGCGGTGACCGCAGTCGCCTCAGCAGGTCGACCTCGCGGTCGGCGAGGTCGCGCAGGTGGCGCAGCTGACGCGGGGTGTGGGTGCCGGTGGGCAGGAACTTGAGCGCGGCCCGGCGGGGGAGCTCTTCCCGACCGGTGCCGGTGCCGGTGCCGGGGTTGGTGTCTGCGCCCGCACCGGTGTCTGCGCCCGCACCGGTGTCTGTACCCGCGCCGGTGTCTGCGCCTGCGCCCGCGCCGGTGTCTGCGCCTGCGCCCGCACCGGTGCCTGCGCCCGCACCTGCGCATGTGCGGCGAGCCGCGTAGACGCTGCCGAAGGCGCCCGCGCCCAGCGGCCGCTCGACGGTCCAGCCGCCGACCTCGTACCCCGTCGGCACGGTCAGCGGGAAGGTGTTCACCGCGCCTCCGTCAGGGGCGGCCGGCCCGCGTCCGTCAGTGTCGTCAGGTCGTCCTCGCGGACCAGGTCGAAGCGGAGCGCGAGCGAGACCAGGGACTCCTTCTTTCCGTTGACGCGCGGGCCCGCGTCGGCCGTGTCCGGGCCGGGTTTGAGCCGTAACTTCACGGCGAGGTAGTCGATGTTCCACTGGACCGAGGCACGGTTCACCGCGGGCCACAGCGGGCGCAGCCGCTCCACGATCCGGTCGGCCGTCGGCAGTGGCGCGTGCGGTTCGCCGCGCAGCCGGGACTCGCAGAGCGCGACGAGGACGAGGAAGTACCGCTTGGAGCGGTCGAGGGGGAAGGCGAGCGCGGTCGGCTCGCCCTCCTCTCCCGAGGGGGAGTGGGCGCGCTCCACGTAGTCGTGGCGGGGCGCCCAGACACAGAAGTCGAGCAGGTCGCCGCCCGCGGGCAGGACGACCCGGGAGAACTCGAACGGCACGGGGGCGTCGACCCGGCCCGGTGCGATCTTGATGTGCTCCCCGGCGCCCTCCGGGTTCTCGACGACGTACGTCGACGCCGCGCTGAAGTTGCTGAGCGTCCAGTAGCCGCCCGTCGCGCGGATCTCGCCGGCCGTGCGGGACACCCCCGGGTGGGGGATGTCCAGATGGCGCGGTGCGTCGGCGGTCCGCGGGGCGGCGCGGCCGAAGTGGAGCCGCTCGCCGGGCGCCAGCCTGAGCTGGCTCCCGGGATCCGCGGTGTGCGGGGGCACCACGATGATGCTGAACATGACGCTTCCTTTCCCCGAGGTCTGCGTGCGGGTCAGGCTAGGAAGCGGCGATAAACGAACGCAGAACGTCACCCGCCGATTACGGGGAGGGTCGGACGCCCTGCGGGGGCCCGGCCCTCGGCGGCAGATCCGCCGAACGGGTGGTCTCTGGTCTAATGGGTTGCTCTTTTGTCGGCCGCCGGTAGTGGGGGACGTGGTGTTGGACGTACTGAACAGGCCCGCTGCGGAAACCACCGACGCGGACGCGTCGGACGGTCTCTCCCCGGCGCCGCTCAGGCCCTATGTGGTCATCGCGGTCGTCCTCTGCGGTCTGTACTTCCTCTACTCCTGGGTGCAGTACACGCACTTCCGCACCCCCTCCTGGGACCTCGGGATCTTCGGGCAGTCCGTCAGGGCGTACGCCGAGTTCCGGGCGCCGGTCGTCGACATCAAGGGCCCCGGCTTCCACATACTCGGGGACCACTTCAGCCCGGTCACGGCGCTGCTCGCGCCCCTGTACTGGATCTGGCCCTCGCCGGCCGCCCTGCTCTTCGGGCAGGCCGCGCTCTTCGCCGCGTCCGCCGTCGTCGTCGGCCGCACCACCCAGCAGGTCCTCGGCAGCCGGGCCGCCGGGATCGGGCTCACGATCGCGTACGGGCTGTCCTGGGGGCTCCAGGAGGCCGTCAAGTCTGACTTCCACGAGATCGCCTTCGCCGTCCCGATGCTCGCCCTCACCTGCCGGGCGCTGATCCTCAAGCGCTGGACGGCGGCCGTCGCCTGGTCCGCGCCGCTCGTCCTGGTCAAGGAGGACATGGGGCTGACCGTCTCCATGGTCGGCGTGGTCCTCTTCGTCCTGGGCCGGAAGCGGCTCGGCGCGGCCCTGGCCGGGTTCGGCGTGGCGGCCTTCGCCCTCACGGTCCTCGTCCTGATCCCGGCGGCGAGCCGGCTCGGCCAGTACGACTACTGGGCCAAGATCGAGAAGACGGGCGAGGGTGCCGAGACCTCCTTCGGGCAGGTCATCGGAGACGCCCTCGTCTCCGGCGAACGCTGGGAGATGGTCTTCTTCCTGCTCGCGATCGTCGGCTTCCTCGCCCTGCGATCCCCGCTGATCCTGCTCGTCCTGCCGACCCTGGGCTGGCGCTTCCTCTCCCAGGACGCCAACCACTGGGGCATGCACTGGCACTACAGCGCCATCCTCATGCCGGTGGTCTTCCTGGCCCTCGTGGACGCGGCCCGCTCCGTGCGCACCTCGCCGCGCGCCTGGCTCGCGGCGTACGCGAAGGTCGTCGTCCCCGTCGCGACGGCGGTCGCGCTCGTGCTCGCCATGAACCTGCCGCTGCGGGAGCTGCTGAAGTCGGAGACGTACCGCACGGACACCCGGGCCGAGCAGGCGCGGGCGGCGGTCGACGCGGTGCCGGAGGGCGCGAGCGTGGAGGCGGACGTCTCGCTCCTCGCCCACCTCACGGCGGACCACCGGGTCTACTGGGTCGGCACCTCGAAGGGCGCGACCCCGGACTACCTCGCCTTCGACCTGCGCGGATGGTCGCAGCAGATCTCGGACCCGGTGCAGCTGGCTTCGCAACTGCACCCGGAGGCGCGGTACGAGATCACGCACCGCTCGGACGGGTTCGCGGTGCTGAAGAAGGTGTGACGGAAGAGAAAACGCCGAGGGCCGGATTCCCTGCGGAATCCGGCCCTCGGCGTTCAGGCTCAGTACTGCTGCTTGTTGCGGTTGAACCAGGCGGCGCCGTCCGACTTCGCGTAGAAGACGATGATCAGGATGCCGAGGACGAGGCTGATCAGGGCGAAGACGTTCGTGCCCAGCAGGCTGATGAGGCTGACGACGGTCACGAGCGAGGCGTAGACGATCGAGGTGATGCGGACGCCGTTGCCGCCGGAGGCGGTCTTGACGGCCATGATGATCCCCCAGACGCCGAAGGCGAGAATGAGGATGCCGAGGAGAACGAAGACGCCGGTGACCGCGGCGGCGGCATCGTCCGTGTTGTTGAGCTCGGTCGAGCGGCTGGCGATCTGGTCGGCGACCCAGCTGCCGGCGACGGCCGTGACGATGCCGGCGAGGACCTGGCAGACGGCGAGGATCCAGAGCATCACGCGCGCGGCCTTCACGCCGCCCGGCATCGTCATCACCGCACCCGGGTAACCGCCGCCGTACGCCGGGGCCGCCGGGTAGCCGTAGCCCTGCTGCGGCGGCACGCCCTGGGGGGCCTGCTGCGGGTAGCCGTAGCCGGGCTGCTGCGGCTGGCCCTGGGGCTGGCCGTAGGGGTTGTTCGAGTCGCCGAAGCTCATCGGGGGGTTCCTCCGTGAAGATCTCTGTGCGGGGACGACGCGGCCCGCGCGGAGGACTTTCACGGCATTTGAGCGGATTTCCCCCCGGCACTTTCCGCGGTACTTCGCGGTCATCGTCGTCGCACGGCCGAGTTTTTGTCCAGTCGATACCGCACGGAGTTGTGCAAGTGCAATCTGTTGCTCCGCCTGACGAGCCGTCCGGCGAGAGCGAATTGGAACAAGGCGGGGGTCATCCGGGAGGATGTCTTCATGAGCGCCCAGATTCTCGATGGCAAGGCCACCGCAGCCGCGATCAAGACCGAACTGACCGCCCGTGTGGCGGCCCTCAAGGACCAGGGCGTCACGCCCGGCCTGGGCACCGTCCTCGTCGGCGACGACCCGGCCAGCCAGAAGTACGTGGCGGGCAAGCACCGCGACTGCGCCCAGGTCGGCATCGCCTCCATCCAGCGCCACCTCCCGGCCACCGCCACGCAGGAGGAGATCGAGGCGGTCGTACGGGAGCTCAACGAGGACCCGACCTGCACCGGTTACATCGTCCAGCTCCCGCTGCCGAAGGGCATCGACGAGAACCGCATCCTGGAACTGATGGACCCGACCAAGGACGCGGACGGCCTGCACCCGACCAACCTCGGCCGTCTCGTGCTCAACGAGCCCGCCCCGCTGCCCTGCACGCCGAACGGCGTCATCACGCTGCTCCGCGCGCACGGCGTGGAGATCAACGGCGCGGAGGTCGTGGTCGTCGGCCGCGGTGTCACCATCGGCCGCCCGATGCCGCTCATCCTCACCCGCCGCTCCGAGAACGCGACCGTGACCCAGTGCCACACCGGCACCCGCGACCTCTCGGCGCACCTGCGCAACGCCGACATCATCGTGGCGGCGGCCGGTGTGCCGCACCTGATCAAGCCGGAGGACGTGAAGCCGGGCGCGGCCGTCCTCGACGTCGGCGTCTCGCGCAACGGCGAGGGCAAGATCCTCGGCGACGTGGACCCCGGCGTCGCCGAGGTGGCCGGCTGGATCTCCCCGAACCCGGGCGGCGTCGGCCCGATGACCCGCGCGCAGCTCCTCGTGAACGTCGTCGAGGCCGCCGAGCGCGCGGCCGCGGCGCTCTGAGCATGACCGCCGAGGGCGGGGCCTCCGCGGGCGGGGGCGTCGAGGGCGCGGCCGCCCGCGGCGAGGCCGTCGCCGGTGAGGCCGTCCCGGGTGGCGAGGCCGTCGTGGGCGAGGCCACCGCCGGCGAGGCCGCCGCGGTGAAGGCCCGGAAGCGGCGTTTCGGCCTCACCACCGACACCGCGCCGCCCGAGGGCGGCGGCCGGGCGGCGCCCGGTGACGCCTCGGCGCCCGCGCGTCAGTGGCCCCTGCTCACGGTGCTCGTCCTGGCCGGCCTCGGTCTCCTCGTGGTGGGTGTGGAGCCCTTCCCGCATTCGTACCGGGTGGGCACGATGCTCGTCGGCGCCGCGCTGCTCGTCGGCGCCGTGATGCGCCGGGTGGTGCCGTCCGTGGGCATGCTCGCCGTCCGGTCCCGCTTCACGGACATGATCACGTACGGGGTCATGGGCACCCTGATCGTGCTGCTCGCCCTCATGGTGCAGCCGGGCCCCTGGATGCGGATCCCGTTCCTGGAGGACGTCCTCCATCTCACGGTGACGTAGGAGCCGCGAGGACGACATGGCTGTACGGCGCCCGCCCTCTCCCCCGTGGGAGGGCGGGCGCCGCTGTGATCAAGGGTCATGTACGCGCCAATGCCGTTCAAGTTCCGGCCGCTCGCTGTGTCACGGAAGTGACCATTCCGCCACCTCCCCTCCGCATCCGGGGCGCGGATCGCCCCCGGAGCTGCCATCCTTCGAGGGCGCAGGGGAGGCCGCGGACAAGGGGGGCGTACATGCCTGGCTGGAAGGCGCTGTCGGACGAACTCGACCCGGACGTCCGTGCGTTCGCCGAGCGGCTCCGGCGGCTGATCGACCGCAGCGGCCTCGGCGTCACCGCCGTCGCCGAGCGCACCGGACACGACCGGAGCCTGTGGGACGCCTGCCTCGACGGGCGTCGCCCCGTCCCCAGGACCGCCCTCGCGGGGCTCGCCGAGGTGACCGGGACCGACGCCGGGGACCTCGCGGCGGACTGGGAACGCGCCGAACGGGCGTGGGCGCGCAACCGCCACCCGGACGAGGCGCGGGACTCGGGCAGAGCAGGTGGGGCCGGTGGGTCCGGTGGGGCCAGTGCGGCCGGTGGGTCCGATGGGTCCGATGGGTCCGATGGGTCCAGCGCGTCCGGTGGGTCCGGTGGGGCCAGTGCGGCCAGTGCGGCCGGTGGGTCCGATGAGTCCGATGAGTCCGATGAGTCCGGTGGGTCGGATGGGGCCAGTGCGGCCGGTGGGGCCGCTGGGGTGGAAGGGGGTGATGCGGCCGACGGGCCCCGGGACGACCGGACCATGCAGATCCGGCGCCTCGAACCGGCGCCGACCCCGTCCCCCTCCCCCTCCCCCTCCCCCTCCCCCTCCCCCTCCCCCACCCCGACCTCCGACTCCGCACCCCCTTCCCGACCTCGCCGGACCCTGCTCCTCTACGTCACCGCCGGCCTCGGTGCCCTGCTCGTCGTCACCGCAGCCGTCCTCCTCGTCGACCTCGGCGGTACGGGCGACGGCACCGACGACCGGGCCACGGCCCCGCCCTCGCCGACCGCCCCGACCGCCGCCCCGAGCACCGACCTCCCCGCCGGGGTGAAGTGCTCGGGCGCCGGCTGCACCGGTCGCGACCCGGAGGCCATGGGCTGCGGCGGCCCCCTCGCGACCACCGTCGCCCGCGCCCGCTCCGGCACCGTCCTGGTCGAGGTCCGGCACAGCGAGACCTGCGCGGCGGCCTGGGCCCGGATCAGCGGAGCCGCACCGGGGGAGACCGTCACGGTGAAGGTCGCCGGGGCCACCCGGCGTGCCTCCGTCCCCGCGCCCGCCGACACCGACGCGTACACCCCGATGCTTGCCGTCACGGCCGCCGCGGACGCGACGGCCTGCGCCACGCTCGCCGACGGGACCGAGACCTGCACCGCGAACTGACGTACCACCAGGGGGCGCGAACGGGCGCGGACGGGTGGCAGTGAGCCGGACCACAAGGGGGTGGGGGTTCACGGGCCCCCGGGTCGGATAGCCTGACCGCTGGAATTCTCTTCATGTCGAGACACCGATCGATCACAGACCGATCGATCGTCGATCGTCGATCACGAAGGGACGTCCGGAACCCGGGGCAGGGACCCCCACCGCCAGCTGTCTTACGGAGATCGCCATGACCCGCACTCCCGTGAATGTCACCGTCACCGGCGCGGCCGGCCAGATCGGCTACGCGCTGCTCTTCCGCATCGCCTCGGGCCACCTGCTCGGCGCGGACGTGCCGGTCAAGCTGCGCCTCCTCGAGATCCCGCAGGGCGTGAAGGCCGCCGAGGGCACCGCCATGGAGCTCGACGACTGCGCGTTCCCGCTGCTCAAGGGCATCGACATCTTCGACGACCCGAACAAGGGCTTCGAGGGCTCCAACATCGGCCTGCTCGTGGGCGCCCGCCCGCGTGGCCCGGGCATGGAGCGCGGCGACCTGCTCGCCGCCAACGGCGGCATCTTCAAGCCGCAGGGTGAGGCCATCGCCGCGCACGCCGCGGACGACATCAAGGTCCTCGTCGTCGGCAACCCGGCCAACACCAACGCCCTGATCGCCCAGTCCGCCGCCAAGGGCGTCCCGGCCGAGCGCTTCACCGCGATGACCCGCCTGGACCACAACCGCGCGCTGACGCAGCTGGCCCAGAAGACCGGCTCCTCGGTGACGGACATCAAGCGCCTCACCATCTGGGGCAACCACTCCGCGACCCAGTACCCGGACATCTTCCACGCGGAGATCGCCGGCAAGAACGCCGCCGACGTCGTCAACGACGAGGCGTGGCTGGCCGACACCTTCATCCCGACCGTCGCCAAGCGCGGCGCCGCGATCATCGACGCCCGTGGCGCGTCCTCCGCCGCCTCCGCCGCGAACGCCGCCATCGACCACGTGTACACCTGGGTCAACGGCACCGCCGAGGGCGACTGGACCTCCATGGGCGTTCCGTCGGACGGCTCCTACGGCGTCCCGGAGGGCCTGATCTCCTCCTTCCCCGTCACCTGCAAGGACGGCGCGTACGAGATCGTCCAGGGCCTGGAGATCAACGACTTCTCCCGCGCCCGCATCGACGCCTCCGTCAAGGAGCTGTCCGAGGAGCGCGACACCGTCCGCGAGCTCGGCCTCATCTGAGCCACCGCTCGCCGCCACAGGGCCTGACCGCCTGACGGCACCTCGCATACCCGGCGCCCCCGGGCCGTACGACCGACCGTACGGCCCGGGGGCGCCGTCATCTCCCGCCGACAGCCGGCCCCGCCTCCCCTATGCTGTCCCACCGGTTCCACGCCAAGTGGGCCGAGAACACGGACAGTTCCGCATATCGGGGGAGTTTTGACGCAGTCGTTCGTACCGCAGCAGCCAGGACAGCCACCGAGTACACCGCCGGGCACACCGCCCGGTACGCCGCCCGCCGCGCCGTCCGCCGTCGATCCGCGCCGCTTACCTTCCGCGAGCGAGTCGACCCGCCTGCTCTGCGCCGGCACCTACCTCGACGACGGCTTCCGGGACGCCGTCATCGACCAGCTGTACATCCACGAGGAGCGCTTCGCCGCCCCCTCCCTCGGCTTCGACGCGGGCCGCGTCCTCGCGCACGCGCTGCGCGCCCGCCGTGTCGAACTCGCCTGGGCCGCCGGCATCCTCGCCCTCTGGATCATCGCGTTCCCGCTCACCAAGGGCCTGATCCTCCTCCTGCTCCTGCCCTTCCTCGTGCTCGGCCTCGCCCGCTGGGTCCGCGGCCGGTCCGCCGCCGCGCCCCTCTGGCGCACCGTCCCCGCCTTCCTCCTGCGCTGGTACGGGCGGATCTTCCTCGTCCAGTCGGCGCTGCTGCTGCTCCTGCTCGGCTTCGGCGACGACGAGTCCGGCTACGAGTTCCTCGGCGAGGTCTCCGAGGCGGGCGAGTTCGCCGGACCCGCGGTCGGCCTCGCCGCCGAGGGGGTCTTCGGCATCGGCCCGCTGGAGGTGTGGATCACCGTCGCCGTGCCGCTGCTCGTGGCCTGGGCGGTGGCGACCCAGCGCGGCCAGTTCGCCCGCGCGCTCACCCAGGAGCTCTCCAAGGACCGCTTCGCGGACCTCCGCTCCGACCCCGCCGAGCAGGCCGAGGGCGCCCGCTTCCGCCGGCTGCGCGACCGGATCCGCGTCGAGCAGCACGCCCGCCTCGTCATGTACGGCTCCGACGACCCGTTCTGCGGCGCCGGAGCCCCGTACGAGCCCTGGTCGCTCTCCATCGAGCTGCGCCCCCGCAAGAACCTCGACGCCAAGGCGCCCGAGCCGCTCGACAACAGCGCGATCATGCGGCACGTCGTCCCGCTCGTGGAGGCGCTCCGGGTGCCCTCCCCGCACGGTTCGCCGCAGCGGCAGGCCGCCGTACGGGACCGGCTGCGGGAGCTGGAGATCGACGAGGTCGTCTTCCTGCCCGTCGACGGGCTGCCGGCCCGCACCGCCGCCCCGTACACCCCGGAGGGTTTCGAGCTGCACCGCTCGGGCTCCGTCGAGGAGGGCGGCGAGACCCGTCGGCACTTCCTCCGCGTCCGGGTCGGCGGCTGGGGCGAGGAGATCGTCGCCACCGTCTTCGTCCGCGTCCACACGCAGGGCGGCATGCTGATGCTGGAGGTCGCCCCGCACGTCCTGCGCCCGGTGAAGCCGCTCTACCGGTACGCCGACCGGATCGCCCACCGCTACCGGCACAACCACCACTTCGGCAAGGCGGTCTGGGCGCTCGGCCAGACCCCGCGCTCCGCCGGCCAGGCCGCCGCCACGCTCTGGCGGGCGCTCGGCCACGGCTGGCGGCTGCTCACGGCCGGACACGCGCACGCGCTGCCCGAGGGGCCCGCGGTCTCGGTCCGCGAGCTCGGCTCCGACGACGACGCGTCGCTCTTCCAGGAGATGGACCTCAGCCGTTACCTGAAGAGCGTCCAGGACCGCGTGGCGAACGGGGTGACCGTCGCGCTCCGCGAAGCCGGTTACGAGACCGCCGAGTTCGAGCAGAAGATCGTCCACGTCGCCGAGGGCGGCACGTTCATCGAGAACACCAAGGGCAACGTCACCCTCGGCAACCACAACACCGTCACCAGCAAGACCTTCACCACTTCCACGACCGGAGGCGACCGTGGCTGACAACGACAACTCCCGTGAGCGCGGCGGCATTCACGTCACCAACACCGGCGGCAACGTCACCATCGGCGACAGCAACACCGTCACCAGCACCGTGAACGGCCCGCAGCCGGCCCGCGACCCGCAGCAGGAGGAGCTCCTCCAGGCCATCCGCAAGCTCCGCGCCGACCTCGGCGGCGTCGTCGCCTCCGAGCAGACGACCGCCCTCGACGCCGAACTCTCCGACGCCGAGGACGAGATCGAGGGCCTGGGGCGCGCCGGTACGCCCCGCCTCACCCGGCTCCGTCAGGCGCTCCTGGACGCGGGCGCGGTGACCGGGATCCTCGCCTCGGGCGTGGCGGTCGGGCAGGCCGTCGGCACCCTCCTCGGAGGGTGAGGTGAACGCCCGCTGGAACGACGAGACACAGAGCTGGGTGCCGGTCGGCGGAGCCCCGTCCCCGTCCCCGCCTCCGGTTCTGCCGCCGTCCCCGTCCCCGTCCCCGTCCCCGTCCCCGGCTCCGGTTTCGCCGCCGCCCCCGGATCTGGTTTCCCCGGCTCCGTCCCCGTCCCCGGTCCCGCCACCACCCGCGTACGCCCCGGAGTACGTGGCGGAGACGGGGGAGTGGCGGTACCCCACCGCGTCGGCCCCGAAGCCGGGGCGGGGCCGCGGCGCGGTCGCGGCCGGGGTGGCCGTCGCCGTCCTGGCGGCGGGTTCCGTGGGCACATGGCTGCTCTGGGGCAGGGGCGAGGACGGGAACGGCGCGGCCGGCGGCCCGGCGGTCTCCGTCTCGGTCCCGGGCACGCTGGACACGACGTCCTCGGAGTACCCGACGGACGGTCCGACCGACACCGAGCCCTCGTACGGGACGGACTCGCCGACGAGCCCGGCGACGGACTCGCCCACGGGCTCCCCGACGGGCGCGCCCACGCCCTCCGGCTCCGCCGGCGGCTCCACGGGCGGTGCCCCGCGGCCCGGCTACCGGGTGCAGAAGGACCTCAAGGGCTTCACGGTCGCCGTCCCCGAGGGCTGGGACCGCACCGAGTCCGACCAGGGCGTCTTCTACAACGCGCCGGACCGGAAGAGCCTCCTCCAGGTGTACGTCGTCACCGAGCCCGGCATGACGCCGTACGAGGCCCTGCGCGGCGCCTCCGAGGACGGCAGGGCCAACAAGCCGGGGTACGTCGAGATCAGCCTCGGCCGGGTCACCGGAGACCCGGCCGCCCCGGCCGACGCCGTCGAGCTGGTGTACGCGTACTCCCGGGAGGACGGCCGCCGCAAGGTCGTCGACCGGGCCTTCACCGCGGCGGACGGCAACCACTACGCCATCCTGGCCGCGGGCCCGGAGAGCGCCTGGCCCGAGCAACGCGAGGTGCTGCGCGAGGCCCTGCGGTTCTTCCGTCCGGGCGCGCACTGACGGCCGCCGCCCCCGCTCCTTACGAGGAGCGCGGGGTGTAGTGGCCGGGCGTCATCCGGGTCGTCACGCCGATCCGGTTCCAGGCGTTGATGGTGACGATCGCGGCGATGACCCGGGCGAGCTCGGTCTCGTCGAAGTGGGCCGCGGCCCGCGCGTACACCTCGTCGGGGACGAAGCCGTCGGTGAGGACGGTGACGGCCTCGGTCAGGGCGAGGGCCGCGAGCTCCCGCTCGGTGTAGAAGTGCCGGGACTCCTCCCAGGCGGTGAGCTGCACGATCCGCTCGACGGTCTCGCCCTCGGCCAGCGCGTCCTTGGTGTGCATGTCGAGGCAGAACGCGCACCGGTTGACCTGCGAGGCCCGGATCTTGATCAGGTGGTACAGGGTCGGGTCGACGTCCTTCGCGGCCGCGGTCTCCAGGCGGATCATCGCCCGGTAGAACTCGGGGACCCGCTCGGCGAGGGCGAGGCGGGGCGCGTGCTCGTGCGCGTGCTCCCGGGTGTTCCGGTCCGCCGTCGTGTCCGCTGTCGCTGTCGTGGTGGTCATGCTTCTCACCGTACGAGCGGGATGGCGCAGGAGTATGGTCCATTTCCATGGCTGACGAGTGGGCCACTTTCGGTGCCGACCTCCATCTGGAGCTACGCGGTCCGCGGCTGCGCGCCGGGCTCATGGACGCGCTCCGGGAGGCGGTCCGCAGCGGGCGCCTGGAGGCGGGCACGAGGCTGCCGTCCTCCCGGACGCTCGCCGCCGACCTGGGCATGGCCCGCAACACCGTCGCCGACGCCTACGCCGAGCTCGTCGCCGAGGGCTGGCTGACGGCCCGGCAGGGCTCGGGCACGCACGTCGCCCGCAGGGCCGCGCCGCGCCCGGCCGCACCCTCCTCCGGCCGCCCCCGGCCCTCCGTGCCCGCCCGGCCCGGTCCGCCCGCCGCCCCGGCGCACGACCTGAAGGCCGGCACCCCCGACCTCGCCTCCTTCCCCCGCGCCGACTGGCTCAAGGCCTACCGGCGGGCGCTCACCGCCGCCCCGAACGAGGCCTTCGGCTACGGCGATCCGCGCGGCCGGACCGAACTGCGCACCGCGCTCGCCGAGTACCTCGCCCGGGCGCGGGGCGTGCACGTCCGGCCCGAACGGATCGTGACCTGCGCGGGGTTCGTGCACGGCCTGACGCTCATCGGCCAGGTGCTGCGCGGCCGGGGAGTGCGGGACGTGGCGGTCGAGTCGTACGGGCTCGACATCCACGCCGGTCTCCTCACCGAGGCCGGCCTGGGGACCCCGGTGCTGCCCGTCGACGAACGCGGCACGCGCGTCGAGGAGCTGACGGACGCGGGGGCCGTCCTCCTGACGCCGGCCCACCAGTTCCCGCTGGGCGGCGCGCTCCCGCCGGACCGGCGGGCGGCCGTCGTCGACTGGGCCCGGGCCTCGGGAGGCCTCGTCCTGGAGGACGACTACGACGGCGAGTTCCGCTACGACAGGCAGCCGGTGGGCGCGCTCCAGGGCCTGGACCCCGAGCGGGTCGTCTACCTGGGGACCGCGAGCAAGTCCCTCGCGCCCGCGCTGCGGCTGGGGTGGATGGTGGTGCCGGAGGGGTTGGTGGGGGAGGTGGTCGCCGCGAAGGGGGTCGCCGACTGGGCGTCGAGCGCGCCGGAGCAGCTGGCGTTCGCCGAGTTCCTCGGCTCGGGGGCGTACGACCGGCACGTACGGGCCATGCGGCTGCGCTACCGGCGGCGCCGGGACCAGCTGGTGGAGGCGGTGGCCGCGCACTCGCCGGCGACCCGGGTGAGCGGTATCGCGGCCGGCCTCCACGCGGTCCTCGCGCTGCCGCCCGGCACCGAGCAGGAGGTCCTGCGGGCCGCCGCCTGGCACGGGATCTCGGTGCTGGGACTGAACCGGTTCCGCCGCCCCGGCGTCGCCCCGACGCTGGACGGCCTGGTGGTCGGGTACGCCACACCCCCGGACAGCGGCTGGCAGAACGCCCTCAGGGCGCTGTGCAGGATCCTGCCCTGACGGGACCGGGCAGGTGCCACTGGACGGGACCGGACGGGGCGGGCGGGCCGGGCGGGGGCGGACGGTGGGGCCGGGCGGGGGCGGACGGGGGCCGGACCCACTCGGCTGTCAGGGTGCGAGGGGCGCGGCCGTCAGGAGGCGCGGGAGGCCCGGCCCTCAAGGCGTGCGGGGCCCGACGGTTCGTCCGGTGCCGGGGGTTCGCCGAAGCGGGCCAGGGTCAGGGAGCCCGCCACCGCCACCACGAAGCCGAGGACCGCCAGCCACCCCAGCCCCTCCCTCGTACTGTCCCCGAGCCAGACCACCCCGACCACCGCCGGACCGATCGTCTCGCCGAGCACCGCGCCCGCCGTCGCCGTCGTCACCGCGCCCCGCTGGAGCGCCGAGGTCAGCAGCAGGAACGCCGCCCCGCCGCCGACGAGGAGCGCGTACCAGACCGGGTCGGCGAAGTCGATGCCGTCGATCAGCCGGACCGCCACCTCCACCACCCCGAAACCGAAGCCCGCCCCGAGGCCGAGCACGAGGGCGCGCGGCTTGTCCGGCAGCCGGCCCCCGACCACGCCGAGCAGCAGCACCCCGAAGGAGACACCGAGCAGCGCCCACCTCAGCGCCTCCGAGCCGTCCCCGTGCCCCTCCCGCCCCGCGGCGAGCGCCAGCATCGCGAGCCCCGCGCACACCACCGCCACGGCCGTCCACTCGACCCGGCTCAGCCGCACGTGCAGCAGCCGGGAGGCGATGACCGCCGTGACCGCCAGGCTCGCGGCGAGCGCCGCGCCCACCACGTAGATCGGCAGCGTCCGCAGCGCCACGATCTGGAGGCCGAAGCCCAGCGTGTCCATCCCCAGACCGGCGATGTAGCGCCACTGCCGCAGTGCCCGCCACATCAGGGCGACGTCGACGCCCCCGCCCGTCCCCGGCTCCGCGGCACGGGCCGCCATCGCCTGGAGGACAGAGGCCGCGCCGAAGCAGAAGGCCGAAGCAAGCGCACAAATCATCCCGAGAAGCACGAAACGACTCTAGGCGTTGAGGCCGGAAATCACCGGCCTACACTGTGCGGTCGCGACTGTCGTGCCCACGACGGTTACGACCGTGAAGGGGAGGCGGCGGACATGCGGAGGCTGAGGTCGAGCACGGTGGTGCTCGGCGGGATGGGTGTGCTCGCGGCGACGATCACCGCGTGCGGTTCGGAACCGGACCAGCGGTGCGTGGACCCGCTGACCCGCGAGGAGCTGCCCAGCTACCGGTGCGAGAGCGGCGGCTATGACGATGACGACGACAGCAACGGCACCACGACCCGGGGCTCGTACTACTACGGCGGCTCCGTCCGGGACGGCAGGGTGAGCGGCGGCAGCTTCAGCAAGGCGGCCGTCGACACCGGCGGTTTCGGCTGCTCGGGCTCCGGCGGCGGCTGAGGAGGCCCCGGCACATGAAGCGGCACACCATCGAGCCCCGCCCCGACTGGCAGCGGATCGTCGAGGAGCAGGGGGTCGTCTACCCCCTGACCCGCTACCCGGACGGTTCGCTGCGCCCGTACTGGGACGAGAGCGCCTACTACTCCTTCACCCTGCCCGAGGTCGAGGCGCTGGAGGAGGTCGTCGAGGAGCTGCACGCAATGTGCCTGGCGGCTGCCGAGCACATCGTCGAGCAGGACCGGTTCGCCGAGCTCGGGATCACCGATCCGAAGCTCGCGTCCATGGTCGCCGAGTCCTGGCGGCGACGTGCCGAACTGCCCTCCCTGTACGGGCGGTTCGACCTGCGCTACGACGGTACGGGCCCGGCCAAGATGCTGGAGTACAACGCCGACACCCCCACCTCGCTGGTGGAGGCCGCGAGCCCGCAGTGGTTCTGGATGGAGGAGCGGTTCCCCGGCGCCGACCAGTGGAACTCGCTCCACGAGCGCCTGGTCGACGCCTGGAAGCGCCAGGCGCCGCTGCTGCCGCCGGGCCCCGTCCACTTCGTCCACTCGGACGGCGACGAGCTCGGCGAGGACCTGATGACGGTCGCGTACCTGCGCGAGACCGCCCAGCAGGCCGGGCTCGACACGGAGGCGCTCTCGGTCGAGCGGATCGGCTGGGACCGGCTCTCGCGCCGCTTCGTCGACGACCGGCTCCGCTTCATCCGGTCCTGCTTCAAGCTCTACCCCTGGGAGTGGCTGACCACCGACCGCTTCGGGAAGCACGTCCTCGACACCCTCGACAACGGCGGCGGCACCGGCACCACGTGCTGGATCGAGCCCGCCTGGAAGATGCTCCTCTCCAACAAGGCGCTGCTCGCGATCCTGTGGGAGCTGAACCCCGGTCACCCGAACCTGCTCCCCGCCTACCTCGACGGTCCGCGCGAGCTCGCCTCGACCACGGGCTGGGTCGCCAAGCCGCTGCTCGGCCGCGAGGGCGCGGGCGTCACCCTGCACGAGGCCGGTACGGATCCGTTCGTGCGGGACGGGGAGGCCTGCTGCTACCAGGAGCTGGCCCCGCTGGCCGACTTCGACGGCAACCGGGTGGTGCTCGGCGCGTGGGTCGTCGAGAACGAGGCGGCCGGGCTCGGGATCCGGGAGTCGGCGGGCCTCGTCACCGACGAGTACGCCCGCTTCCTCCCGCACGTGATCCTCTGAGCCCGGCGGGTGCCCCGCGCCCTACTCGGGGACGTACTCCCTGAGCGGCGCGGGCGTCAGGCCGGCCTCCTCGGCCAGGTCCAGGGCCCGCTCCAGGTCCTGCGTCACCGTCTCGTTGAAGTGCAGCAGGATGATGTCGCCGGCCTTGAGCTCCGGGTCCGGCGGCGTCCACGAGCCCCAGGTCGTGAGGTCGTGCGTCCAGGTCACGACGGCCTTCGCCCCGCAGGCGCGCGCGGCGGTCCGGGTCGTCGCGTCGTACGTGCCGTACGGCGGGCGCAGCAGCCGCGGGCCGTCGCCGAACCGGGCGAGGTGCTGGTCGCGGGCCCCGCAGATCTCCGCCCGCTGCCCGGCGGCGTCGAGCGCGGTGAGGTCCGGGTGGTTGACGGAGTGGTTCTCGACGCGGGAGCGGCCCTGGTTCAGCAGGTTCTGGAAGTAGCCGGAGTCGTACGAGTAGGCGCCCGGCAGGAGGAAGAGCGAGGCGGGCACCCGGCGGTCGAGCAGCAGTTTCGCCGCCGCGGGGTCGTGGTACCAGCCGTCGTCGATGGTGATGAAGACGACCGGGTCGGTGGTCTCGACGTGCGACACCACCGGGACGGGCTCGGGCCAGGCCGCCCCGGGGGCGGAGTGCACGGGTCCCGCGGACGCGCCGAGGAGCGCGACCGGGACGAGGGCGGCGAGCGCGGCACGCACGGCGTGACGCAGACGGAGTCTCGGCATGGCGGCATCATTGGCCTAGACCAACTCTCGTGTCAATGGCCCGAGTTGCCCCGCTGTGTCGAGGTCGGCCCTCCGCTTCGACACGCGGAACCGGCATCGCCCGGGGCGGCGTCTACGGCTGAGCGCGGCACGCGGTGATCACTTCTCCTCGCCGGTGGGGTCACCGGTCCGCGCTCCCGTCCGCTGCGCGCCCGACCCGACCGGCCGCCCCGCGGAGGCGGCCCGGTCAGTCCGTCAGCCCGGCCGCCCCGGTCAGTCCGTCAGCACCTCCCGCAGCTGCTGGAGGCCCCAGTCCAGGTCCTCCTTCGAGATGACCAGGGGCGGTGCGATCCGGATCGTCGAGCCGTGGGTGTCCTTCACCAGGACGCCCCGCTCCATCAGCTTCTCCGAGATCTCCCGGCCCGTGCCCCGGGACGGTGCGATGTCCACGCCCGCCCACAGGCCGCGCCCGCGCACCGCCTCCACCGCGCCGCCGCCGGCGAGCAGCCCCAGCTCGGCGTGGAGGTGCTCGCCCAGCTCCGTCGCCCGCTCCTGGTACTCGCCCGTCCGCAGCATCGCGATCACCTCCAGGGCCACCGCGCAGGCCAGCGGGTTCCCGCCGAACGTCGACCCGTGCTCACCCGGCCGGAACACCCCCAGCACCGAACGGTCGGCGACCACCGCCGACACCGGCACGACACCGCCGCCCAGCGCCTTCCCGAGGATGTACACGTCCGGCACGACGCCCTCGTGCTCACACGCGAACGTCTTCCCCGTCCGGCCCAGACCCGACTGGATCTCGTCCGCCATGAACAGCACGTTCCGCCGGCGCGTCAGCTCCCGCACCCCCGGCAGATAGCCGGCCGGCGGGACGAGGACCCCCGCCTCGCCCTGGATCGGTTCGAGCAGCACCGCCACCGTGTTCTCGGTGACCGCCGCCTCCAGGGCGGTCAGGTCCCCGTACGGGACGATCTCGAACCCCGGCGTGTACGGACCGAAGTGGTCCCGCGCCTCGTGGTCCGTGGAGAAGCTGACGATCGTCGTGGTCCGGCCGTGGAAGTTGTTCGCCGCGACCACGATCTTCGCGTGCCCGTCCGGCACGCCCTTCACCTCGTACCCCCACTTCCGGGCGGTCTTCACGGCCGTCTCGACCGCCTCCGCCCCCGTGTTCATCGGCAGCACCGCCTCCTTGCCGCACAGGGCCGCGAGCTGCGCGCAGAACTCGGCGAAGCGGTCGTGGTGGAAGGCGCGCGAGGTCAGCGTCACCCGCTCCAGCTGCGCCTGCGCGGCCTCGATCAGCCGACGGTTGCCGTGCCCGAAGTTCAGCGCCGAGTACCCGGCGAGCATGTCGAGATAGCGGCGCCCCTCGACGTCGGTCATCCAGGCGCCGTCCGCCGAGGCGACGACGACCGGAAGGGGGTGGTAGTTGTGAGCGCTGTGCGCCTCCGCGGAAGCGATCGCGTCTTGCGTCCTCGACACGGGGTCTCCGTTCGTCCTGCGGCCCGGGAGCTCAGGGGTTGTGGCTCCCCTTCTTATCGTCGCTCGCGCACCGGACGCGGAAACCTCGGCGACGGCGCGCCCCCCACTCCGCGAGCCCCTCGCCCGCCGCCGCCCTCAGCCCGCCGACTCCGCCGTCACACGCGCCTCCTCCCGGTCCGGTATGCCCTCCAGCCGGAAGGTCAGCGCGCCCCCGCCCCGCGTCCAGAGCAGCGTGGGGCCCGCCGTCCGGACCTCATGGGTCCAGACCCCGCCCGTCCCGTCCGTCATCGGGACCGTCAGCAGATGCGGAGCCGCGAACCAGTAGCCCTGCGCTCCGTCCGGCAGATCCACCCACTCCGGCTGCGTCCTGACTTCCTTGGCGAAGCCGATGTCCAGCCGGGCCGGGAACTCGTCCAGCCGCACCGTCCGCTCCCCGTCCCGCCAGCACAGGCTGATCACCGCCCGCCCCCGCTCGGCCGAGCCCGTCACCGCGACGGCGTCCGGCGGACCGAGCGCGCCCGGCACCACCGGCTCGAAGCCCGCCCTGCGCCCGGCCTCCGCCAGGGGCACCGGGTCCGGGCAGCCCGGCACCGCCCCGCCCGGCGGCGCGGTGCGGCCCTCCGGGGCGTACCGCACGGTCACGCCACCAAAGCCGAACCACTCCGCCACCGCCGCCCGCACGGGCGGGGTGAGCACCAGCACGATCAGCACCCCGGTCAGGCCGGCCACCAGCGCCCGCCACCGCTCCCGAAGCCACGCCCGCACCCCCGCCCACCGCCGCCGCCACGGCCCGGCCGGCTCCGGCTCCGCCACCGGTGTCGGCGCCTGCTCGGCGAGGAGCTGTGCGAGCACCCGCTCGGCCATGGACCCGCCGTCCACCTCGGGCACCCGAAGCCGCCGCCCCAGCTCCCGCAACTCCTCGGGCAGCCGCTCCCGGGCCATGCCTTCCCCGGCCACCCCTTCCCCGGCCACCCCGTCCCGGGCCACCCCGTCCCGGGCCACCCCGTCCCGGGCCACCCCGTCCCGGGCCACCCCGTCCCGGGCCACCCCGTCCCGGGCCACGCCTTCCTCGGGCACCCCGTCCCCGGGCACGCCGTCCCCCGACACCCCGTCCCCGGGCACCCCGTCCCCGGGCACGCCTTCCCCGGGCCCCCCTTCCCTCCGCGGCCACCGCTCCTCAGCCACGCTCCTCACCTCCCTCCAGCGCCAGTCCCAGCTTCTTCAGCGCCCGGCTCAGCCGGGACTTCACCGTCCCCCTCGGCCAGCCCAGCGCCGCCGCCGTCTCCGCCTCGTCCAGCTCCAGCAGATAGCGGTGGATCACCACCTGCCGATGGTCCTCGGAGAGACCGTCCAGCGCGTCGAGGAGCCGCCGGCTCCGCTCTCGCTCCTCC
The DNA here is from genome assembly GCF_043080005.1 of Streptomyces sp. NPDC015130. Classification (NCBI taxonomy): domain Bacteria; kingdom Bacillati; phylum Actinomycetota; class Actinomycetes; order Kitasatosporales; family Streptomycetaceae; genus Streptomyces; species Streptomyces sp. NPDC015130. Next base: position 105,477 of record NZ_JBIBVC010000012.1, read on the forward strand.
GCGGTGACCGCCGGGTCCGCCGACTCCGGTATCCGCGGCTCGCCGCCGAGCAGGTCCGCCTCCCGGTCCGCGACGGCCCGCTGCCGACCCGCCGAGCGCACTGTGTTCCTGGTCTCATTGACGACGATCCGCAGCAGCCACGGCCGGAACGCCGCGCCCTCCTTGAACCGCCCCAGCGAGCGGTACGCCTTGAAGAACGCCTGCTGCACCACGTCCTCGGCCTCCGGCCCGGCGCCGCACGCCACGGCCGCCCTCAGCGCCACCGCCGTGTGCGCGCGGACCAGCTCCGCGTACGCCTCCGGCTCTCCGGCGCGCACCCGTGCGATCACCACGGCCTCGTCCTCGACCAGGCCCCCCTCCCGCGTCCCCACACTCTTGATACACCGGCAGTCGGGGATCGGTTCCCACACCTGAGAGAATGATGTGCATGGCCTCTGATCGTCCTCGCGCGCTCTCCGGAATCCAGCCCACGGCGGGCTCTTTCCACCTCGGCAACTACCTCGGTGCGGTCCGTCAGTACGTCGCACTGCAGGAGTCCCACGACGCCTTCTACATGGTCGTCGACCTGCACGCCATCACGGTTCCGCAGGACCCCGCCGAGCTGCGGGCGAACACCCGCCTCGCCGCCGCGCAGCTGCTCGCCGCCGGGCTCGACCCGGACCGCTGCACCCTCTTCGTCCAGAGCCACGTCCCCGAGCACGCGCAGCTCGGCTGGGTCATGAACTGCCTCACCGGCTTCGGCGAGGCCTCCCGTATGACGCAGTTCAAGGACAAGTCGGCGAAGCAGGGCGCCGACCGCGCCACCGTCGGCCTCTTCACGTACCCGATCCTCCAGGTCGCGGACATCCTGCTCTACCAGGCCAACGAGGTCCCGGTCGGCGAGGACCAGCGCCAGCACATCGAGCTGACCCGCGACCTCGCGGAGCGCTTCAACGGCCGCTTCGGCGACACCTTCACCGTCCCCAAGCCGTACATCGTCAAGGAGACCGGGAAGATCTACGACCTCCAGGACCCGACGATCAAGATGAGCAAGTCGGCGTCCACGCCGAAGGGCCTGATCAACCTCCTGGACGACCCGAAGGTCACCGCGAAGAAGGTCAAGAGCGCGGTCACCGACACGGACACCGTGATCCGCTTCGACCCGGAGAACAAGGCCGGCGTCTCCAACCTCCTCACCATCCTGTCCACCCTCTCCGGGACGAGCATCGCCGACCTGGAGAAAAGCTACGAGGGCAAGATGTACGGCGCGCTGAAGACGGACCTGGCCGAGGTCATGGTGGACTTCGTCACTCCGTTCCGGGCCCGCACCCAGGAATACCTGGACGACCCGGAGACGCTGGACTCGATCCTGGCCAAGGGAGCGGAGAAGGCCCGCGCGGTCGCGGCGGAGACGCTGGCGCAGACCTACGACCGCATGGGCTTCCTGCCCGCCAAGCACTGAGTCCTGGGACCCTGGCCACGAGGGTGGTGCAGGACGCACACTGGCGGCTGTACCACCCACAGCGCACGACCACAGCAGACGATCACACGACTCGACGGACGACGGAGGAGAACGACGTGGGGACCGTAACGCTCGGCGTTTCGATCGCGGTCCCGGAGCCCTACGGCAGCCTGCTCCAGGAGCGGCGCGCGGGCTTCGGGGATCCCGCCGCGCACGGCATCCCCACGCACGTCACCCTCGTCCCGCCGACCGAGGTCGCGGAGGAGCGGCTCCCGGAGATCGAGGCGCACCTCGCCGGGGTCGCCGCCGAGTACCAGCCGTTCCCGCTGCGCCTCAGCGGCACCGGGACCTTCCGCCCGCTCTCCCCGGTCGTCTTCGTGAAGCTGGCGGAGGGCGTCCCCCTCTGCAACCGGCTCCAGCACCAGATCCGCGACGAGGCGGGACCGCTCGCGCGCGAGCTCCAGTTCCCGTACCACCCGCACGTCACCGTGGCGCACGCCATCTCCGAGGAGGGGATGGACCGGGCGTTCGAGGAGCTCGCCGGGTACGAGGCGGCCTGGACGTGCCGCTCGTTCGCGCTGTACGAGCAGGGCGCGGACGGCGTGTGGCGGAAGCTGTACGACTACGAGTTCGGCAGCGGCCGTCCGATCTCCGCCGTCCCGGCGCAGGGCGGCAGCCCGGTGGACACGCCGACCGCCACCCCCGCCGCCTGACCCACCGGGGTCCAGGCCCCGATCGGGGCCTCGGCCCCGACCCGATCCCATCCGGTCCCGTACCCCGGTTCCGGCCCCCGGCCCGGGTCCCGCCCCCGCTCCCCGCTCCTCACACGGGCAGCAGACGGAACAGCGGCCTCGGCAGGTGTCGTACCGCCGTCATCACCATCCGCAGCGCCCCCGGCACCCACACCGTCTCCGAGCGGCGCCGCAGCCCCAGCTCGATCGCCGTCGCGACCGCCTCGGGAGTGGTCACGAAGCCGGACGCCCCGGACCGGCCAGGAACCGCCCCGGACCGGCCAGGGACGGCCCCGGCCCGCACGGCCCCGGGACGCACGGCCCCGGGACGGACGACCATGACGTGCACCCCCGTGCCGTACAGCGCGTCCCCGAGGCCCTGGGCGAAGACGTCGAGCCCCGCCTTCGACGACCCGTAGATGAAGTCGGCGCGCCGCGCCCGCTCGCCCGCCACCGAGGACAGCACCACCAGCGAACCGTGCCCCTGCCCCTGCAGCGCGCCCGCGCACACCAGCCCGGCCGAGACGGCGCCGGTGTAGTTGGTCTGCGCGACGCGCACCGCGGCGACGGGGTCGGCCTCGTCGTGCGCCTGGTCGCCGAGGACCCCGAAGGCGAGCAGCACCACGTCCACGGGCCCCTCGGTGAAGATCTTGCCGAGCCGCTCCTCGTGCGACGCGGTGTCGAGCGCGTCGAAGGGGACGGTGCGTACGTCCGTGCCGAGTGCGCGCAGCGAGTCCGCGGCGGCGGTGAGCGCGGGGGAGGGGCGGCCGGCCAGCCAGACCGTACGGACGCCGCGGGCGATCATCCGGCGCGCGGTGGCGAGCCCGATCGCGGAGGTGCCGCCGAGGACGAGCAGGGACTGCGGGGTGCCGAAGGCGTCCTTCATCGTGGGGTACTCCTCAGAGGGCGGTGGGTCTCGACAGCCATCAGGGTGACCGTATCGCCGGACCTGTCGCTTATGCCGCTATTGCCGCCCCGCCTCCGGGATGTCGGTCACCGGCGCGCACGCTCCGCCGGGGGATTCTCGTAACCGGAGCACAGGACTCTCCCGGACCGGCACCACCGGCACTCCCCGGAAGAGACCCCTCCCGTACCAATTGACCGACGGATCAAGGGGCACACGTACGACATGGACTGGCTGACCAAGCTCCCCGTCATCGGCCCCCTGGCCACCCGCCTCATGCGGACCCACGCCTGGCGCTCGTACGAGACCCTCGACGCGGTCCACTGGAGCCGGCTCGCCGCCGCGATCACCTTCCTCTCCTTCCTCGCCCTCTTCCCGCTGATCACCGTCGCCGCCGCGATCGGCGCCGCGCTCCTCTCGCAGAAGCAGCTCGACACGATCGAGGAGAAGATCGCCGACCAGGTGCCCGGCATCTCCGAGCAGCTGAACATCGAGGGACTCGTCGCCAACGCCGGCACCGTCGGGCTCATCGCCGGCGCCCTGCTGCTCCTCACCGGCATCAGCTGGATCGGCTCCATGCGGGAGTGCCTGCGCGCCGTCTGGGGGCTCGACGACGTCGACGAGGGCAACCCGGTCGCCCGCAAGGGCAAGGACGCGCTCGTGCTCCTCGGCCTCGGCGCCGTCGCGGTCTGCTCGCTCGCCGCGTCCTGGCTCGGCTCCACCGCCGTCGGCTGGACCGCCGACCGGGTCGGCATCTCCGGCGAGGGCGCGGGCGGCTACCTGCTCCAGGCCGCCGCCGTCCTCGTCGCGGTCGTCGCCGACTTCCTGATGCTGCTCTACCTGCTGACGCTGCTGCCCGGCGTCACGCCGCCGCGACGCCGCCTCGTGGTGGCGGCGCTCATCGGCGCGGTCGGCTTCGAGCTGCTCAAACTGCTGCTCGGCGGCTATATGAGGGAGGTCGCGGGGAAGTCGATGTACGGGGCGTTCGGCACGCCGATCGCCCTGATGCTGTGGATCAACTTCACCGCGAAGCTCCTGCTGTTCTGCGCGGCCTGGACGGCTACGGGTTCACGTCCGGATCCGGCGTGGCAGCCGAGTCCCGCGAGCGCTGCCGACGGGAGCCCGAACCGGCCAGCGGCCAGCGACGGTTGACGAGGAAGACGGCGCCGGCGAGCAGGACGAGCACCCCGCCCGCGACGCTCAGCGCGATCCCGACCCCGCCGGACTTCTCCTGCGCGGCGGCGGTGCCGGTGGCCGAGGCGCCGGGCGCCTCCTTGCCGGGCGCGGGCCCGGTACCGCCCGCCGACCCGGCCCCCGTCTCCGTCCCCGTACGGGCCGACGCGGGCGGCACCAGCTCACCCACCGGGGTCACCTTCCCGGCCGCGGCGAAGCCCCAGTCGAGCAGCCGGGCGGTCTCCTTGTAGACCGCGTGCTGTTCCTTCGAGGACGGGTTCATGACGGTGACGAGCAGCACCTTCCCGTTGCGCTCCGCGACACCGGTGAAGGTGGATCCCGCGTGGGTGGTGTTGCCGTTCTTCACGCCGGCGATCCCCTGGTAGGGGGCGACGCCGAAGTCGCCGGTGAGGAGCCGGTTGGTGTTCTGGATCTCGAAGGTCTCGCGCTTCTTGCCCGGCTTCAGCTCGCCGGGGAAGGCGGCGCGGGACGTGGCGGCGTACTCCCGGAAGTCCGGCTTCTGCATGCCGTTGCGGGCGATGAGCGTGAGGTCGTACGCGGACGAGACCTGGCCCGGGGCGTCGTAGCCGTCCGGGGAGACCACGTGGGTGTCGAGTGCCTGGAGCTCGGCCGCGTGCTCGTTCATGTCCTTGACGGTCTGCGGGATGCCGCCGTTCATGGCCGACAGGACGTGGACGGCGTCGTTGCCGGAGCGGAGGAAGACACCGAGCCACAGGTCGTGGACGCTGTAGGTCTGCTTCTCCTTGATACCGACCAGGCTGGAGCCGGCGCCCATCCCGGCCAGGTCCTGGGTGGTCACCAGGTGGTTCTTCGTCTTCTCGAACTTCGGCAGCACGGTGTCCGCGAAGAGCATCTTGAGCGTGGACGCCGGGGCGAGCCGCCAGTGCGAGTTGTGCGCGGCGAGGACCTGACCGCTCTCCGCGTCCGCGACGATCCAGGACCGCGCGGACAGCTCCTTGGGCAGCACGGGCGCCCCGGCCCCCAGCTGGACCTGCGTACCGGGCTTCCCGAGCAGCGCGCCGCCGACCGCGGACATGGTGGCGGGCGGTTTGGGCTGCTTGTCCTTCGCGTCCTTCCCCTCGTCCGCGTGGGCCGCGGGCGCGGCGATGGCGAGCGGCAGGAGCACGGCAGCAGCGACCGCCCAAGCGGTCCTCTTCGAAGCAGACACGGTCGAGAACGTACAGGCCCGGAACAGAGATCCGAACCCCACCCGGCGGTTCGCCCCAGCTCGTCCACCCGGACGCGGTCCGCGGGAGGCGGACGGTGATACTGGGGCCATGAAGCTCAGCCGTCGCGTCTCCTGGTTCCTGCTCGCGTTCGGGGTGTGGAGCTGGTTCATCTGGATCACTTTCCGTATGTAGCTAACCTGTAGAGACTCAATGACAGAGAAGATCAGGTGAGAGCCTTGACCCCTTTCGTTTCGCCCGTGGGAGCCGAGCGGCTGGACATCGTGCGGGTGGCCGTCTATGCCCGACAGTCCAAGGCGCGCCCCGACTCGTCCGAGGCGTCTCCGGAGGCGCAGGTCGCTGCCGGTGAGGCGCTGGCGGCGAGCCGGGGTTGGGAGGTCGTTCACACGTTCAAAGACGTCGGTAGGTCCGGTTGGGATCCCAACGCCGTGCGTCCGGATTTCGAAGACCTCCTGTCCGCCGTGCGCGCGGGTGAGGTCGACGTGGTGGTGGTCAACGAGCTGTCCCGGCTGACCCGTGAGGGCGCACACGACGCCCTGGAGATCGACAGCGAGTTCAAGAAGTACGGGGTCCGCTTCGTCTCGGTCCTTGAACCGTTCCTCGACACGTCGAACGCGATCGGAGTCGCGATCTTCGCGCTCATCGCAGCCCTCGCGAAGCAGGACAGCGACATCAAGGCTGAGCGGCTGCGCGGGGCCAAGGACGAGATCAGGGCGGTCGGCGGCCGGCACTCCAGCTCCGCGCCGTACGGCATGAGGGCGGTGCGCGAGAAGATCGGCAACCTGGTCGTCTCCGTCCTTGAGCCGGACGAGGACAATCCGGACCACATCGCGATCGTCGAGCGCATGGTGGAGATGTCGTTCGCCGGAGTCTCCGACAACAAGATCGCGACGACGCTGGACTCGGAGGACGTGCCCGCGCCGGGCGAGGCCGCACGACGCGCCACCGAGAAGCGGATGGAGTCCATCAAGAAGCGACGCGTGGCGACGGACGACAGCCCCATCCGGTGGCGTGCGCAGACAGTCCGCTGGATCCTCTCCCATCCCGCCATCGGCGGCTTCGCAAGCGAACGCGTGAAGCGGGGCAAGGCGTACGTGAACGTGGTCGCCCGGAACGAGGCGGGGACACCGCTGACACCTCACCGGGGAGTGGTCCCAGGAGCCCGGTGGCTGGAGCTCCAGGAGAAGCGGAGCAAGTGTGCCAGGACCGACAGGCAGCTCGGCGGAGAGGCCACACCCACGCTCCTGAGCGGGTGGCGCTTCACCACCTGCGGAATCTGCACGGGATCCATGGGGCAGAGCAAGAACAACGGCGGACAGGACTACTACATGTGCTCCAACCCCAAGGGACACGGCGGGCTGAGCATCAAGCGCAAGGACGCCGACGACTACGTCGCCGGACGGGTGTGGGCACGTCTCGCCGGCGCGGACATGGACGACGACAAGGACAGGGAATGGGTGGCCGAGGCGGCTCTCCGCTTCGCGATGCAGCGGGATCTGTCCGGAGTCCAGGAAGAAAGGCGCGAGACGGGAGCGCACCTTGAGCACGTCCGGAACTCCATTGCCGAACTTCAGGCCGACCGCAAGGCGGGCCTCTATCGGGGCCGCGACGAACTGGCCATGTGGCGGGCGACGATGACGCAGTACCGGGCGTTCGAAGACCAGTGCACCGCCAGGCTGGAGGAGCTGAACGAGCAGACCACGGCAGCGATCCAGGTGCCGACCGACTGGTTCGAACCGGGCGAGGACCCCTTGGGCCCCGGTTCACCCTGGGCGGCCTGGGACGTTTTCAAGCGCCGAGAGTTCCTCGACCTCTTCCTCTCCGGAATCTCGGTCGGCCCTGGCCGGGACCCGGAGACCCGGAAGTACATCGCGATCGAGGACCGCTTGACGCTCCACTGGCGGCAGCTTGAGACGGAGCCCCAGGAGGAGGACGAAGAGACGCTAGCCGCCCTCTGACAGCCAGACAGCCCCGGTAGTCCCTCACGGACCGCCGGGGCTTTGCTGTGTCCGCAGCGGGGCCGACCAGCGGGCGGAGCCATGACGGTATGACGGTTCAGAGTGCTTCTTCATATGCACAAGAAAAAATAAGGAGAAGACCAAACCGTCCGTCGAAACACCATCCCGTCATGCTCGGCCCTCGGGAATTCGGTGGCCCCCACAACACAGTGAGGGACCGCACGGAATCACCGAGCACGCCGCACGGCGGGTGCCGGGAATCTGCTGATCCTCACGGCTCGGTGAGGAGGTGCGGATACCGCCCCCGGGATGCGTGGCCGCCCTGGCCGACTCCTCGGGCGAGGCTGCCCCACAGCGGGGCGAGGAGGTGTTGAGAGTGACGACTTTCGACACTTTTTAGAACGCATAGAAAAAATACAGAGAAAGAGGAACCGGGGTCTCTGTCGTCACCACCGACACCGCTCGGCACCCTCGGGACACCTTTGGTCCCTACTACTGGGGCCAGAGAGAGCGGGACTACCGCGCACCCACCCCGAGGGGGACTCCGGCGGACCGAGTGCCCGCTCTCTCGCAGCTCTGCCATGGCGAAGATGCCCAGCGACACGGATGCCCGGACGGACGAGTACGCGACCTATGCCCCTGCCCGTGAAACGTGCCCCGAGTGCGAGGAGCCGTTCGGGTCTCTGGAGGTGTGCCGGCGGGGCACTGTGGAACGGCAGTCCGGGCCGCCCGTCGTCGTGTACCGGCACCCCCTGTGCGCCGAGCCGTACAGGCGTGACCGGTGAGTCGCGCTGTCTACAGGTACGTCGAGCACTCCATTCGCCATGAGCCGTCGGGCGGGGTGACGTACGAACTGTTCTGCATCGCCCCCGACTGCGAGGAGGAATCCGCCCCGCAGTCGGGGCAGGAAGCGGCGCAGGACTGGGCTCTGAGGCACACCGGCCTGAACCCCGGGCACGACCTTTTCCGGCGCGTCTTCACCGACCACGCCCGGGTGAGCCGCGCGGAATAGAGCGGGTGCGGTTCCCGGTCCGCGCGCCGCACACCCGGATTTCCCACCCCTTCCGTGATCGCGGCGGTGCGAGACGACAGGGGTGGGAGGACAGGCTCCGCCCCGGACGCTTCGCCACAGGAAGGGCAGGCGGCCGGGGCGGGCAGCGAGGCGGCGCAGGGCGTTCTTCGGGCACTCGCTGCTCGCCTGTCGGGAACTGCGGTGGTCGCGCGGCGCCGCCTCTCGTCATCCGGTCCGGCGGCGCGATCACCGAGTGGTGCCACGCCCTAACGGCCCCGTCCGTGCGCTCCCCCGTAGCGCGTGGGCGGGGCTTTCTACTTGCTCGCCTTCACGCGTACGCCCCTCAGGCCGATCACGCCGACGGCCGTCCCTAGGATGAACGACGTCACGGCGAGGGTGAGATGCACCCAGAAGTAGGCGGTCGGGTCACCCGCGTCGTCGAAGGCAAGTCCGCTCGCGTCCTTGTAGAGGTTCCGAGCAAAGGTGATCCAGATCATCCAAGACCAGGCACCGAACGCGAGAAGGAACCAGGACGTGCGACGGCTGAGCTTCACGGGATGCCCTTCCGGGGGTAGGCGGGTCGGTCCTGCCAGTATCCGGTCCGTGCCCTCTGCCATGGTGGCCGGGGTCTGTACGCTAACGGTTAGCTGCGTATGGATCACTTTCGTCAAGAACCTCTGGAACGACGGGAGCGGCCTCGCCTTCGACGACGCGGGCGACCCGACGGCCTACTTCTGGGTTCACCTGCTGCTCGCCGTCACGTCCTTTGTCCTGGGGACGGTGATCGGCGTGCTCGGGTTGCGTGGTGTGCGTGCCGCGCGCAGCGATACCGGTCACAGCTCCTAGATCCGTCGGGTTCCGGGGCGCAAGCGAGGAAGAGGGGTTCGGGGCGTGGTCGGCTTTCTGGTGGTGCTGGTCGTGGTCCTCGCCGTGCTCGGCGGGGTGCACTGGTACGTGTGGCGGCGGCTCGTCCGTGACGTGACGGCGCCCGGCGGGGTGCCGCGGCGGGTGGGTACGGCCGTCGTCGTCGCCCTGCCGCTGCTCTCGCTCGCGGCCCTGAGCTCCTCGCGGGCCGGCGCGCCCTTCTGGTTCCAGCAGGTCGTCGCCTGGCCGGGGTTCCTGTGGCTCGCGCTGCTCCTGTACGTGGTCCTGGCCCTCGTCGTCGGCGAGGCCGTACGGCCCCTCCTGCGCGCCTGGCTCGACCGGCGTGACGCGAAGACCGCCGCCGCGCCCGTCCCGGCCGAGGTGCCCGGGGCCGTGGTCGCCCCCGAGGCCGTCGCGCCCGCGCCGCCGTCCGTGCCCGAGGGCGCCGCGCGCGTGTCCGTGCCCGAGGCCGTCGCGCCCGCACCCGTGTCCGTGCCCGAGGGCGCCGCACCCGTGTCTGTGCCCGAGGCTGTCGCGCCCGCGTCGCTGCCTGCGCCCGAGGCGCCCGCCGAGGTGTCCCCGGCCCCCGGTGGTGTCTCCCGGCGGCTCTTCGTCTCGCGGGTCGTCGGGGGGGCCGCCGCGGCCGTCGCTCTCGGGACCGTGGGGTACGGCACCTACGGCGTGCTGCGCGGGCCGCGGGTCAAGCGGGTCACCGTGCCGCTCGCGAAGGTGCCGCGTGCCGCGCACGGGTACCGGATCGCCGTCGTGTCCGACATCCACCTCGGGCCGATCCTGGGCCGCGCCCACAGCCGGCGGATCGTGGACACGATCAACGCCACCCAGCCGGACCTGATCGCGATCGTCGGCGACCTCGTCGACGGCACCGTCGAGAACCTCGGCTCCGCCGCCGAACCGCTCGCCGACCTCCGGGCGCGCCACGGGGCCTTCTTCGTGACGGGCAACCACGAGTACTTCTCGGGCGCCGACGCCTGGGTCGACCATGTACGCGAGCTCGGCCTGCGCCCGCTGCGCAACGAGCGCGTGGAGATCGCGGCCGGCTTCGACCTCGCGGGCGTCGACGACGTCGCCGGGGAGAGCGAGGGGCAGGGCCCCGACTTCGTCCGCGCCCTCGGTGACCGTGACCGCGCCCGCGCCGCCGTCCTCCTCGCCCACCAGCCGGTCGTCGTCCACGACGCGGTCCGCCACGGTGTGGACCTCCAGCTCTCCGGCCACACCCACGGCGGCCAGCTCTGGCCGGGCGAGTACCTCGCGGACCTGGCCAACCCGACCGTCGCGGGTCTGGAGCGGTACGGCGACACCCAGCTGTACGTCTCGCGGGGCGCGGGTGCCTGGGGACCCCCGGTCCGGGTCGGCGCGCCCTCCGACATCACGGTCGTCGAAATCGCCTCGAAGCAGGCGTGACCGGGGCGGGGCCACTCCCCTCGACTCCCCGCACGGAGAGCGATACGTGCCGGTCATCGACCTAAAGTCTCATATCCCGGACATATACCTGCCGTATGAAAGTTTTTCCTTCCGCTTGTGAAGATCGTGTGATTGGCTGACGGCACTGCGGCGTTTTCGGGGGGCGTCGTGCCAGGGGTGGTACGAAAAAAGGAAGCACGGCAATGCGGTCGACGGTCCGTCTGCGGATCCTCATCACTTGTGGAGTACTGGTGGCGGCCGGGGTCGGGGGTTGGCAACTCCTGCCCTCCGACGGCGGCCGGACCGATCCCATCAGCGTCGGCACCACCGACGCGATCACTTCGCTCGACCCGGCCGGCGCGTACGACGCCGGTTCCTGGGCCATGTACAGCAACGTCTTCCAGTCGCTGATGACGTTCAAGCCGGGGTTCGCGGCCCCCGTCCCGGACGCCGCGGAGAGCTGCAAGTTCGTGGGCGCCAAGCTCACGACGTACCGGTGCACGCTCCGCGACGACCTCTCCTTCTCCAACGGGCGACAGATCACCGCCGAGGACGTCGAGTACTCCTTCGAGCGGATGCTGCGGATCAAGACGGACGTCGGCCCGAAGGCCCTCTTCCCGACCCTGAAGAGCGTCACCTCCCAGGGCCGTACGGTCACCTTCCACCTGAGCGGCCGGGACGCGACCTTCCCGCTGAAGGTGGCCACGGGTGCCGGCTCGATCGTCGACAAGGACAAGTACCCGGCCGACCGGCTGCGTACGGACCTCGCGGTCGACGGATCGGGGCCGTACGTCCTCAAGGAGTACAAGGAGGGCGAGTCCGCGAGCCTGGAGCCCAACCCGAGGTACAAGGGCGCCGTCACCAAGACGGGCGGCCGGGTCCTCGTGAAGTACTACGACCAGTCCGCGGACCTCGCCGACGCCTGGCAGGCGAAGGACGTCGAGGTGACGCACCGGCAGCTCCCGCCGGAGTTCCTCTCGAAGCTGGAGACCAGGGACGGGACGCGGGTCACCGAGGCGGAGAGCGCCGAGATCCGCAACCTCAACTTCAACGTCCGGCCCGGCTCGCCGATGGCGGACAAGGCCGTGCGCCAGGCCGTCGCCGCCGTCATCGACCGCCCGGAGATCACCACCGGCGCGTACAAGGACTCGGTCGAGCCGCTCTACTCCCTCATCCCGCAGGGCTTCGTGGGGCACAGCACGGCCTTCTACGACGCCACGCCCGCGCCGAGCGCGAAGAAGGCGAAGAAGCTCCTCAAGGAGGCCGGGATCGCGACCCCGGTGAAGTTCACCTTCGGCTACCGCGCGGACGCCACGTACGGCGCCGAGACCGCCGAGATCAAGCGGCAGCTGGAGGAGACCGGCCTCTTCGAGGTCGAGACCGTCGAGGTCAAGTGGACGGAGTTCCAGAAGGAGTACGCGAAGGGCGCCTACGACGCGTACACCGTCGGCTGGCTCCCCGACTTCCCGGACTCCGACAGCTTCACCGCGCCGCTCGTCGGCACCCTGAACACCCTGCACAACGGGTTCTCCAGCAAGCGCATCGACAAGCTGATCGCCTCGACGCAGCAGTTCAGCGACCGCTCCCGGGCGGCCTCCGACTTCAAGGCGATCCAGGACGAGGTCGCCGACGACGTCCCGCTCGTCCCGCTGTGGCAGAAGAAGGACTACGTCCTCGCCACGGAGGCCGTGGCCGGCTCGCAGTACCTCACGGACGGCACCGGCATCTGGCGGCTGTGGGAGCTCAGCTGGATCTGAGCCCGGCCCACGCCGGGCCCGGCCGTCTGCGCACGCGGGGCCCGGTCGACCGGGCCCGGCCGGGTACGGCAGTGACGCGAGCCCGGCCGGGTGCGGCGGTTGCTCCGGCCCGGTCAGTCGGACGGCGGTTTCGGGTGGGCGCGCTTGGGTTTGCCCGAGGCCGCCATCCCGGCCGCCGTCGGCATGAAGTCGGAGAGCAGCTCGTGCGTCTCCTTGACCAGCGGCCGCAGGATCCGGAACCGCGAGAGCGAGATCGCGCGGGCCGTGACCGGCGCGAGCCGCTCGACGAGCCGCCGGCTGTTCTCGGCGCCCTCCGAGCGGTCGTACACCCAGAACAGCACGAGGCCCATCTGCTGGAGCCACAGCAACCGCGGGAGCGCCTCGGCGAGTTCCGGGTCGACCTTCACCGAGGCGCCGGAGATGACGCGCCGGTGGACCTCGATCGCCGCCTCGCGCGGGCCCTCCGACTCCGGTGAGAAGGGGCTGAGCGGGCTGTCCGGGTCGGCGGCGTTCTTGAAGAACTGCGAGGCGAACTCGTGGTACGGCCCGGCGATGTCGAGCCAGCCGAGGTAGACGCCCTTGATCCGGGCGGTGAGGTCCTTCTCCGGGCCGTTCAGGATCGGCTCGACCGCGGCCTGGTGCTCCTCGGCGATGCGGTCGTAGAAGCCCTGGACGAGGTGCTCCTTGGACGAGAAGTAGTAGTACGCGTTGCCGACGGAGACCCCGGCCTCCTGGGCGATGGCCCGCATCGTCGTCTTGTCGTAACCGCGCTCCTTGAACAGCCGGAGCGCGGTTTCGAGGATGAGCGTGCGGGTCTGCTCGCTCTTCGGGGCCTTCTTCTCGTCGGCCTTCTTCTCTTGCGTCACGGGACCGAGCCTAGTCGGGCCGGCCGGGCACTCCGCAGTGCCCGGTCCCGCAGTGGCCGGGCGCGCGGGGCCCGCTCTCGTCGGGCCCGCCTTCCCGGTCCGGGCCCTTGAGCGCCTCGCGCCACTTCGCGGCGGCCAGGACGGTCACCCGGGCGAAGGGCTGTCCGGCGGGAGTGGCCAGCCAGTGGGCCCTGGCGCGGTGGTCGGCGAGGGCCCAGAGGCAGACGATCCACGCGTTGGTCTCCCGGTAGACCTGGCCCCGGTCCCCGACCACGGTGATCTCCCGCAGGGTGGCGGCGTGGTCGAGGTCGGGGAAGCGGCGCCTGGCCTCGTGCGAGCCGGCCGGTACGAGGTCGAGCGGGACGAGCTGCCGCTGCCGCAGCAGCCAGTGCCTGAGGTGCACGCAGAGCGGGCAGTCGGCGTCGTACAGGACGGTCAGGCGTCTCACGGGGGTCGGCACGGCGGTTCAGCCCTGCGGGGCGGGCGGGGCCCAGGGGCCGGCCTTGGGGGCGGCGGTCCAGCCCTGCGGGCGGACCGGCGGCACGTGCTCGCGCTCCATCATGCCGCGGCGGCGGATCTTGTTGAGCACGTAGACGTTCGCCAGGTGCATCACGCCGAGGACCAGCAGGACCACTCCGAGCTTGACGGAGAGGGCCTCGAAGAGCGCGCGGGTGTCGACGACGGCCGCGTCCTGGCTCAGGTAGAGGGCGACGAAGCCGAAGTTGACGAGGTAGAAGCCGACCACGAGGAGGTGGTTGACGGCGTCCGCGAGCTTCTCGTTCCCGTGCAGGACGTCGGCGAGGAAGATCCTTCCGTTGCGGCTGAGCGTGCGGGCGACCCAGATGGTCAGGGCCACGCTGATCAGCAGGTAGACGACATACGCGACGACAGTGAGGTCCATGCCCCACCCTCCCTTGAACGCGTTCAAAAGCTGTTGGGCATGACTGTAGACCTCCTCTTGAACGTGTTCAAGTCGGCTGTTCAAATCGGTGGCCGGCCGCGTCCGCCGCGTCTAGGGTCGCCGGGTGACGCTCTCTCATGACCTGGCCGGCCAAGGCCCCTCGACCGTCGTCCTGCTGCACTCCGGGGTCTGCGACCGCCGGATGTGGGACGGGCAGTTCTCCGCCCTCGCCGAGGCGGGCCACCGTGTCGTCCGCTGCGACCTCCGCGGCTTCGGTGAGACCCCCGTCGACGCCGCGCACACCCACGCCGACGACGTCCGGGACCTCCTCGACCACCTGGGGATCGACCGCGCCGCCGTCGTCGGCTCCTCCTTCGGGGGCGAGATCGCCCTGGAGCTCGCCGTCCGCCACCCCGGACGCGTCTCCGCGCTCGCCCTGCTCTGCTCCGGCATGCCCGGCTTCGAGCCGAGCGAGGAGCTGCGGGCCTGGGGCGGCCGCGAGGACGAACTCCTGGAGGCGGGCGACCTCGACGGCGCCGTCGAGCTCAACGTCGACACCTGGCTCGGGCCCGAGGCCGACGGAACCGCCCGCGCGCTCGTACGGGAGATGCAGCGGCGCGCCTTCGAGGTCCAGCTGGCCGCCCCCGACGCCTTCTCGCCCGTCCCGGCCGGGGTCGCGGCGGACGACCTCGCCGGGATCGCGGCCCCCGCGCTCGTGGTCGCCGGCGGCCACGACGTGCCCGACTTCCGGTCCGTCGCCGACGAGTTGACCCGGACCCTGCCCGCCGCCCGCCGGCTCGACCTCGACTGGGCCGGCCACCTGCCCGCCCTGGAGCGCCCGGCCGAGACCGCCGGGCTGCTCACCGCCTTCCTCGGAGAGCTCCCCGCCCGGCCGTGACCGGACGGCCGGGGGTGTCGGCCCGATGTCAGCGGAACCGCCGCACCCCCGGGACCAGCGCCGTGCCGAGGCAGCAGCCGCCCACGACCACCGCGGCGGCGAGCAGCGGGACCTCGGGCCCCCAGGCGGAGGCGGCGAGCGGGGCCAGGGCGTAGCCCAGCGGCATCGCGGCCAGGGAGACCAGCCAGTCGTACGAGGTGACCCGGGCGAGCGCGTGCTCGGGCACCGCCCGCTGGACGGCGGTGTCCCACACGGGGGAGAGGAAGCCGAGGCTCGCCTGTGCGAGCCCGTAGGCCGCGATCGTCAGCGGCGCGGGCGCGGCCACGGCGAGCAGGACCAGCGGCAGCGCGTACGTGGCGAGCCCGAGGTTCGCCGTCAGGACCGGGCGCCGGGGGCGTGCCCTGTCGGCGAGCAGTGCGCCGAGGAGGAAGCCGACGGCGCCGACCTGGAGGAGGACGACCCAGGTGGTGCCGCCGCCGAGGCGCTGCACGGCGACGGCGGGCCCGAGGGTCATGAGGACGGCCGCGGCGCCGTTCCAGGCGCTGTGGCCGATGAGGCTGGCCCAGTACCAGTCGCGGGAGCGGACCTCCTGCCAGCCCTCCGCCAGGTCGGCGCGGAGCGAGCGGCGCGGGACGGGTACCCGCTTCACCCGTACGGCCGTCAGGAGCAGGGCGCTGACGGCGAAGGTGGCGCCGTCCAGGACGAAGGCCCAGCCGGGCCCGACGGTCAGGACGAGGGTGCCGGCGAGCGCGGGTCCGCCGAGCCGGCTGACGCTGCGGGCGACGCTCATCGCGGCGTTGGCGCGCTGCAGCGCCTCGGGCGCCACCGTTCCCTTCACCAGCGGCGAGCCGGTCGGCAAGGCGAAGGCCCCGGCCGCCCCGCCGAGTGCCTCGGCGACCGCGAGGACGGCGAGGTTCGGGGCGCCGCCGAGCAGCTGGAAGCCGACGAGGAGCTGGGTGGCGCAGCGTACGAGGTCGGTGACGACGGCGACCGTACGGGCGTCGAAGCGGTCGCCGACGACGCCGCCAAGGGGCAGCAGGAGCAGCCGGGGGACCATCGCGCAGGCGAGGACGAGGGCGAGCGCCGAGGTGGATCCGGTGGCCTCCAGGACGGCGAGGGCGAGGGCGGCCGGGATGACCGCGTCGCCGAGGAGGGAGAGGGCGCGGCCGGTGAAGAGGAGGCGGAAGGAGCGGGTGCGCAGGGGGTGGGGGACGGGTGCGGGCGCGAGGGTGTGCTCGGGGGCGGCGGGCATGCGCCGTAGAGTATTTCGGTGCCTAATAATTCGTCAACGAAATACTTTCTCGGGGGCGCGGCCGCCGCTCGACGTACGATCAGCTCATGGCGCCCTCAGACGAACCGCGTGCCCCCGGCGAGAACGGCGCATCCGGTGCACCCCGCGAGCCTCGCGAACCCGCCGCACCCCGGGAGCCCCGCGCACCCCGCGACTGGACCGACGGGCACGTCGCCCGCTGGCAGCCCGTCCTGCCCGGCCTCGACCCCGTCGTCGAGGGCGCCGTCACCCGGATGAAGAAGCTCTCCGTCCACCTCCGCCGGGTCAGGGAGCAGTCACTCGTCGACTTCGACCTGGAGCGCCACGAGTTCGACACCCTCCACAAGCTCGCCGGCCGCGGCGGCAGCGCCGCGCCCTCCGAGCTCGCCCAGGACCTCGACCTCGCCCCCGCCTCCGTCTCCGGCCGCCTCGACGCCCTGGAGAAGCGGGGATTCGTCCGCCGCACCCAGTCCACGACCGACCGGCGCCGGGTCGTCGTCGAACTCACCGGCACCGGGCGGCAGACCTGGCTCGGCGCGATGGACGTCCTCGGCCACGAGGAGTACCGGATCCTCGGCGTGCTCTCCCCCGAGGAGCGGAACCAGCTCAACGACCTGCTGCGCCGGATCATGGTCGAGGCCGAGAGCGCGGAGAGCACCCGCCACTGGGACTGACCGGGTCTCCGAGGCCGGCTCAGATGCTCAGCGAGCGCGCGTAGTTGATCTGGGACATCACCCAGTGGATGGTGTCCGGGCGTGCGGCCGGGATCATCGTCGAGTGGTGCTTGCCGCCGCTGTTCACCGTGACCTGGACGAAGCCCGTCGTCTGTTGTTCCTTCATCAGCAGGAACAGCAGGCCCAGGCCGCAGGCCGCGACGAAGAGGCAGGCCAGCACGATGCCGACCGTGGAGATCTTCTCCTCGGTGCGCGACAGGTCCATCGCGTTCCACACCGCGCCCCGCAGCGGCATGGGCCCGGCCGGGGTGAGGATCTGGTCGCCGACCACGCTGATGTCCCCGAGGGCGAACGAGGGCGCCCCGCCCGTCGGGTACTGCGGCGGCACGACCACCCCGCCCGGCAGCGTCGGCTGGTAGGCGGGCGCCTGGTACGGCCCCGGGCCCGGCGTCGCGTCCTGCGGATACCCGTACGCAGGCGTCCCGGCCCCCTGGCCAGGCCCCCACTGGTACTCGCCGTCCGCGTAAGGATTCGGCTCGCTCATCAGTCCCCGCTCTCCACACAGCTCCGCAACGGAAAAAGCCCGCTCCTGCACGCTGAGCGTACAGAAGCGGGCTTTTGCAGCCGAACGAGATGTCAGAAGCGGCGCGTGATCAGCGCGCGCTTGACTTCCTGGATGGCCTTGGTGACCTCGATGCCACGGGGGCACGCGTCGGTGCAGTTGAACGTCGTGCGGCAACGCCACACGCCGTCCTTGTCGTTCAGGATCTCCAGGCGCTGCTCGCCCGCCTCGTCACGCGAGTCGAAGATGAAGCGGTGCGCGTTGACGATCGCGGCCGGACCGAAGTACTGGCCGTCGTTCCAGAAGACCGGGCAGGACGACGTGCACGCGGCGCACAGGATGCACTTGGTGGTGTCGTCGAAGCGCTCACGGTCCTCGGCGGACTGCAGGCGCTCGCGCGTCGGCTCGTTGCCCTTGGTGACCAGGAACGGCATGACGTCCCGGTACGCCTGGAAGAAGGGCTCCATGTCGACCACGAGGTCCTTCAGCACCGTCAGGCCCTTGATGGCCTCGACCGTGATCGGCTTCTCGGGGTTGATGTCCTTGATCAGCGTCTTGCAGGCGAGCCTGTTCTTGCCGTTGATCCGCATCGCGTCCGAGCCGCAGATGCCGTGCGCGCACGAGCGACGGAAGGTCAGCGTCCCGTCGACGTCCCACTTGATCTTGTGGAGGGCGTCGAGGACGCGCTCCTTCGGGTCGATCTCGATCTGGAAGTCTTCCCAGACCGAGGCGTCCGAGATCTCGGGGTTGAAGCGGCGGATCCGCATCGTGACCGTGATGTACGGGGAGGCGGCGGACTCGGCCTCGACCTTGTCCAGTACGGGGGTAGCCATCAGTACTTACGCTCCATCGGCTGGTAGCGGGTCTGGACGACCGGCTTGTAGTCGAGACGGACGGTCTCGGAGCCGTCCTCGCCGACCTCGCGGTACGCCATGGTGTGGCGCATGAAGTTGACGTCGTCGCGGTTCGGGTAGTCCTCGCGGTAGTGACCGCCGCGGGACTCCTTGCGCGCGAGGGCCGAGACGGCCATGACCTCGGCCAGTTCGAGCAGGTTGCCCAGCTCGATCGCCTCCAGGAGGTCCGTGTTGAAGCGCTTGCCCTTGTCCTGGATGGCCACGTTCTCGTAGCGCTCGCGGAGCTCGGCGATCTTCTCGACGGCCGTCTTGATGGTCTGCTCGGTACGGAACACCATCACGTTGGCGTCCATCGTCTCCTGGAGCTCGCGGCGCAGGTCGGCGACCCGCTCGCTGCCCGTGGAGTTGCGCAGCTTCTCGATCTGCGCGACGACGAGGGACTCCGGGTTCTCCGGCAGCTCGACGAAGTCGGCCTTGGCGGAGTACTCGGCCGCGGCGATGCCCGAACGCTTGCCGAAGACGTTGATGTCGAGGAGCGAGTTGGTGCCGAGGCGGTTGGCGCCGTGCACCGACACGCAGGCGACCTCGCCGGCCGCGTACAGGCCCGGGACGACGGTGGTGTTGTCCGAGAGGACCTCACCCTCGACGTTCGTCGGGATGCCGCCCATGGCGTAGTGCGCGGTGGGCTGGATCGGGATCGGGTCCGTGTACGGCTCGATGCCGAGGTACGTACGGGCGAACTCGGTGATGTCCGGGAGCTTGGCGTCGAGCTGCTCCGGCGGGAGGTGCGTCAGGTCCAGGTAGACGTGGTCGCCCTCGGGACCGCAGCCGCGGCCCTCGCGGATCTCCGTGTAGATGGAGCGGGAGACGACGTCACGGGACGCGAGGTCCTTCATGACCGGCGCGTACTTCTCCATGAAGCGCTCGCCGTCCTTGTTGCGGAGGATGCCGCCCTCACCGCGGGCGCCCTCCGTCAGCAGGATGCCCATGCGCCAGATGCCCGTCGGGTGGAACTGGAAGAACTCCATGTCCTCCAGGGGCAGACCGCGGCGGTAGCACGCGGCCTGGCCGTCACCGGTCAGGGTGTGGGCGTTGGAGGTCACCTTGAAGAACTTGCCGGTGCCGCCGGAGGCGTAGATGACGGCCTTGGCCTGGAAGATGTGGATCTCGCCGGTGGCCAGCTCGTAGGCGACGACGCCCGCGGAGTGCTTCACACCGTCGATCTCGGTGATCAGCTGGTCCAGGACGTAGAACTCGTTGAAGAACTCCACGCCCTCCTTGACGCAGTTCTGGTACAGCGTCTGGAGGATCATGTGGCCGGTGCGGTCCGCGGCGTAGCAGGACCGGCGGACCGGGGCCTCGCCGTGGTTGCGGGAGTGACCGCCGAAGCGGCGCTGGTCGATGGTGCCGTTCGGGGTGCGGTTGAACGGCAGGCCCATCTTCTCCAGGTCGAGGACGGCGTCGATGGCCTCCTTCGCCAGGATCTCGGCGGCGTCCTGGTCGACCAGGTAGTCACCGCCCTTGACCGTGTCGAAGGTGTGCCACTCCCAGTTGTCCTCCTCCACGTTCGCCAGTGCGGCGGCCATGCCGCCCTGCGCGGCGCCCGTGTGGGAGCGGGTGGGGTAGAGCTTCGTCAGCACGGCGGTGCGGCTGCGCTTCGTCGCCTCGATGGCGGCGCGCATGCCGGCGCCACCGGCGCCGACGATGACGGTGTCGTACTTGTGGATCTTCATGACGTGGATTACCTCAGCCCCGTGCCTAGCGGATGTTCGGGTCGAAGGTGAAGATCACCAGCGTGCCCAGAAGGATGGTGAACACCGTGGCGGTGTACAGCAGGCCCTTGAGCCACAGGCGCGTGTTGGCCCGCTCCGCGTAGTCGTTGATGACGGTACGGAGGCCGTTGGCGCCGTGCAGCATGGCGAGCCAGAGCATCAGCAGGTCCCAGACCTGCCAGAACGGGGACGCCCAGCGGCCGGCCACGAAGGCGAAGCCGATCTTGGAGACGCCGCCGTCCAGGAAGAGCTGGATCAGCAGGTGGCCGAGGACCAGGACGACGAGGACCACGCCGGAGAGGCGCATGAAGAGCCATGCGGCCATCTCGAAGTTGCCGCGGGTCGCGCGCGGGGTCTTGCCCGTGCGCTTGCGGGGGGCCTCGATGTACGGCGCGGGGTTGTCCACGTCGTAGTGGGCGCCCTCGACGGGGCCGATGGCGGCGGAGGTGGTGTCAGAGGACATATCTGGCGTCAGCTCCCGAACAGTTCACGTGCGGCGTGGCCGAGGACGGGGTACAGCGAGCCCGCCATCAGCACGACCCAGATGCCCACGACGGTCCAGAGCATCTGCTTCTGGTAGCGCGGGCCCTTCGACCAGAAGTCCACGGCGATGACCCGGAGGCCGTTCAGCGCGTGGAAGAGGATGGCTGCGACGAGGCCGTACTCCAGAAGAGCGACGATCGGCGTCTTGTAGGTCGCGACGACCTCGTCGTACGCCTCGGGGGAGACGCGGACGAGAGCGGTGTCCAGCACGTGTACGAACAGGAAGAAGAAGATGAGGACGCCGGTGACTCGATGAGCCACCCAGCTCCACATTCCTTCCCGGCCGCGGTACAGCGTTCCAGCCGGCACGGAAAAACCCTCCGGGAGCGGGGATCAGGGTCGGCCGGCTTCTCTGTCGGTCTGACCCGGCCGGGTACGGTCCACCGGCCCCGGTCATCGTAGCGACGACTTGTCGGTTCGCTCGCGCGGGGTCCATCGGTGTGATCAAACAGGCACGGACGGGCTATCACACAAGCCGAAATCGCCCTGTTCCGGTCGGAATCACGCTTCGGAGTGTCGCCGTGTGAGGCCCTCGGCGAGCCGGAAGGCCAGCCGGGCGCGGGCGAGCCGCCGCAGTTCGTCGGCGGCGATCACCCGCTCCTCCTCAGGTTCGTTGCCGAGACGTGACCGAATGCCTGCCAAAACCTGGTCGAGACGCTCTCCTGGCCTTACTCCTTCAAGGCTGATCACGAACGCGTGCCCGAAGCTGCTCTCGTACGCGGCATGGGCGGCGCGCAGCGCGGTCCGCGCCGCCGGCGGGGCGTCGGGGTGCGGCGGGGCGGAGGACTCGGCGGCCAGTGCCCCGTCGAGATCGGCGCGGCTCAGGTCGTAGCCCGCCTCGTCGGCGGCGGCGAGCAGGGCGTCGACCGTCGGGTACGGACGGTGCGCGGCCACCCGCTCGGCCCACCGGGGGCTGTGGCAGCAGGAGAGGAGCAGGGCCTCGGCCTCGGCGGGCGAGGCGGCGTTGAAGCCCGCGAGGCCGCGGACGGAGGGGCCCCGGTTCTGGGCGGGTATGGCAGGCGTGTCCGTGGAGCCCGGTTTCCGGCAGGGGGCGTGGGTGTCGCTGGTCAGCGTGGGCTCCGGTACTCCGGGACGGGCGGGGTGGGCGTGACTGAACGTTATCGACGGGACGAGGGAAGTGTCCGACGGATGCACGAATTTCACCCGGAAGGGAGAGTTTCGGAACAAGTGATGGACGATCGGGAACCCGTCTGCGGTTCCACCGCCCTCGCGTCGGTCTCCCGTCGGCCCTCCGTCACCCTTTCGGGGCGCCCCCGATTGGCCGGAGCGTGTTCCGTAGGGAAGGATTCCGATTGATGCGGTACTCCATACGGGTGCCCCGCCGGGGCTCCGCGCTGATGGCGGCCGCGGTGGCACTGGTCACCGTGGCGGCCTGTTCGAGCGGCTCTCCGTCCGGGTCGCCGACGCCGTCCGGGTCCTCGGGCGCCACGGCGACGAGCGCCGCGCCGAGCAGCGCGCAGCCGCCGCCCTCCCCGACGCCGACTCCGACCCCCACGCGGACGTACCCGCTCTCGACCGAGCCCCGGGTCATCCCGGCCGTCCGCGACCACGAGGCCGCCCGCGGCCCCGGCTGGAAGCCCGCGCCCACGGCCGGGATCGTGCTCGGCCCGAACAGCGCGGGCCTCGCCGACGAGGGGAAGCTGATCGCCGGGGAGCTCGGCGTGCCGTACCGCGGCGCCGTCGCCGCCGGTCCCGGGGACGTCGAGCTGGCCCTGGGCGGGACGGGTGCCCCGGAGTCGTACACCATGACCGTCCGTGACGGCCGGGTGCGGATCAGCGGGCCCGACGAGGCCGGGGTCTTCTACGGCACGCGGACGCTCAAGCAGTCGGTCAAGGCCACCGGGGCCATGCCCGAGGGCGTCGTCACCGACGCGCCCGCGAAGCCCCAGCGCGGCCTGAACGTCGACATCGCCCGCAAGTACTTCACGGCCGGCTGGATCGAGGACCGGCTCCGCGAGATGGCCGACCTCAAGCTCAACCAGTTCGGCCTGCACTTCTCCGACGACCAGGGCTTCCGGATCGCCTCGGACTCCCACCCCGAGATCGTCTCCGCCCAGCACCTCAGCAAGGCCGAGGTGCGCCGGATCCTCGCCCTCGCGCAGAGCCTGCACATCACCGTCGTGCCCGAGATCGACTCGCCCGGACACCTCGGCGCCGTGCTGCGCGCCCACCCCGACCTCCAGCTGCGGAACGTCCAGGGGGTCCCGCGGCAGGGCGCCATCGACATCTCCAAGCCCGCCTCGGCGCGGATCGTCGACGACCTGCTGCGCGAGTACTCCGCGCTCTTCCCCGGGGGCTGGTTCCACGTCGGCGCCGACGAGTACCAGGCGCTGACCGTCCGCAACCCCTCCGCCTCGTATCCGCAGCTGGCCGCGGCGGCCCGGGAGAAGTACGGGGCCCAGGCCGGCGTCCAGGACCTGGCGGAGGGCTGGCTGAACGACCGGGCAGCGGTCGTGCGCGGCGAGGGCAAGGTGGCGAAGGCCTGGAACGACGGGTTCTTCCGGGGCGGTGTCGTCACCGCCGACAAGCGCATCGAGGTCGAGTACTGGACCGGCAAGGAGATCGGGGCGCGCCCGCCCGCCGAGTACCTGGCCGAGGGGCGCCGGGTCGTGAACCTCAACGACGAGTACCTCTACTACGTCCTCGGCGAGCCCAACGACTTCACGTACCCCACCGGCCGCCGCATCTACGAGCAGTGGACCCCGCTGGTCCTGCGCGGCACGACCCCGGTCCCGGCGCGCTACGCCCCCCAGATCCTCGGCGCCCGCTTCGCCGTCTGGTGCGACCTCTCGAACGCCCAGACCCCGACCCAGGTGGCGAACGGCATCCGCCTGCCCCTGACGGCCCTCGCCCAGAAGGTCTGGGACTCCAGGACACCGACCCTGACGTGGGACCAGTTCAGGGCGCTGGCGACACAGGTACGCGGCTGACCTGCGTCTCTGTGGACGCGCTGCCCCCGGGTCGCGTACCTTCCCCCGGCGGCGCCCGCCCGGCCGCCGCCGGGGCCTCGGGGAGGGGCGCCGTACGTCCCTGGGGGGAAACGCACACCCATGCTCCGCAATCCGAACGGTCTTTCGCATGCCGTCGTCGCCCTGCTCGGCGCCACGATCCTGGCGGACGCCTTCAGCCTGATCGCGACCTTCGACCTCCGGTCCCTGTTCGACGGCGCCCTGGCCGGCCACCCCGATCCCGAGGGGTACGGGGGCGAACTGGCGCTGACGGTGGCCTGGAGCCTGCAGAACCTGCTGCTGCTCGCGACGGCGACCGTCTTCATCATCTGGTTCCACCGGCTGCGTCTGAACGCCGGGGTCTGGGCCCCGGACCTGCAGAGGTGGAAGCCCGGCTGGGCCATCGGCGGCTGGTTCGTCCCGATCGCGTTCATCTGGATCCCGTACGGGGTCGCCGCCGACACCTGGCGCGCCAGCCGCCGGGACCCGTACGCGGCCGACGGCAGCGGTGAGCTCCTGGTGCTCCATGCCTGGTGGACCGTCTTCCTGGTCGACATGGCTCTCGGCCGGCTCGCGTCCCGCCTGTTCGACCGGGCCGAGACCGCCGAGGCGTACGTCACCGCGGCCGACTGGCTCCTCGTGGGCGATGCCGTCGACATCGTCGCCGCCGTCCTCGCGATCCTCTTCGTCCGGCGTCTGACCTCTATGCAGCACACCAAGGCCACTGGCATGATTCCGGCCGCACAGTGACGAAATAGCGACGCTCGGCGCAGTAAGTGGAAGTACTGCGTCCGCATTCGGGTGGCGAGGAGGCGTCCATGACGTCGGCGAGGACAGCAACAGGCCGGAGCCTGCTGGAACTGATCGACGGGGCCGACGAGAGAGGGCTGGCCGCGGCCGGTCTCGCCTGTCTCGACCGCTGTCTGCCGCTGCTCGACTCCGACGGGGGCGACGCCCTGCGGCCCGTGTGGGCGGCCGTCGCGCGCGGCGACGGGGCGGCCTGGGGCGAGGCCGTCGCCAAGGCCCTCGTCGAGCTGGGCGCGGCCGGTACGGAGGACGCCGGGGCCGTACGCGGGATGCTCGCGTCCGCCCCGCCGGCGTGGACCGTGGAGGCCCTCCGCTCCTGGGCCGGTGCCTGCTCCGCCACCGCTCTCGCCCTGCACGGCGGGTTCGACGCCGCCGGGGTGCCGGACGGACTCGTCGAGCGCTGCCGGGCCGGGGACGCGGACGGTGCGGGCCCGCTGCTCGCCGGGGAGCTCCGCCGCCAGCAGGCCGTCCTCGAAACGGCCGCCCACGGCCCGACCGGCCTGCGCCGTGCCCGCGAGCTCTCCGTCGAGGGCGGCCGCGTGCTCCGCGCGGTCGTCTCCCGGCGGGCCCGTACCGCCTAGGGCGTGTTGCGAAAGTCCCGCCTGCCCCGCGACGCCATGCACGCACTCTCGCCGCACCGGACGCACGCACCTGCCGCCCGCAGGGCCCGCCCTTCGGGCGGGCGACGGGAGTGTGACGACAGGACCTAGGGAGCGTCCGGGGCCTGGATCGCGATCGAGGCGACCGCCTCGGCGATCTCGCGTTCCGCCGTGGCCTTGTCGAGGCCGAGGTCCGTCAGGACGCCCTTGCCGTCCTCGTGCTCCAGGAGCGCCAGCAGGATGTGCTCGGTGCCGACGTAGTTGTGGCCGAGGCGCAGCGCCTCGCGGAACGTCAGCTCCAGGACCTTCTTCGCCGCCGCGTCGTACGGGACGAGCGCCGGCGCCTCGTCGACGGCCGGCGGCAGGGTCGCCGCGGCCGCCTCGCGGACCTGGTCGAGGGTCACGCCCCGCGAGGTGATCCAGTGCGCCGCCAGCCCCTCGGGCTCGGCGAGCAGGCCCAGGGCCAGGTGGGCCGGGACGATCTCGGCGTTGCCCGCGGCCGTCGCCTCGTTCTGGGAGGCCATGACCACGTTCCGCGCGCGGGGCGTGAAGCGGCTGAACCCGGCGTTCGGGTCCATCTTCTCCGCGTCCGGCTCCTTGGGGACGAAGCGCTTCTGGGCCGCCTGGCGGGTGACGCCCATGCTGCGGCCGATGTCGGTCCAGGAGGCGCCCGAGCGTCGGGCCTGGTCCACGAAGTGGCCGATGAGGTGGTCGGCGACGTCGCCGAGGTGGTCGGCGGCCAGGACCGCTCCGGAGAGCTGTTCCAGGGCGTCGGGGTGGACCTTCTTGATCGCTTCGATGAGTTCGTCGAGACGGATGGGGACCTTCGGAGCGACTGGATTCGTCATAAGGCAACCGTAGGTTGACAGTCTCGGGGTGTCAACTGTCGGTTGACAGTGAAAAGGGTGCGCTGCGCCCGGACCCGGACGGGTGGTGTCGGACGGAGAAGGGGAGGGGCGCGCAAAGGGCCCGGAAAAGGGAGACGACCGGGGCCGCCACCCCCCACAGGAGAGGCCCCGGTCGTCGTCCACGGAGCCGCAGCACGGCTCCGTACTCCATACAGCGCCGGTGCTGCGCTTTCTGTCACACCGGCACGTGCACCCGCACGTGCAGCTCCACGACCCTCCCGAAGGTTGCAACTTGTACAAAGACCCCGGATCGCGTGGACGCGGCGCGGGCGCACGACGTAGCGTGCAGGTGCGCGAGGCGGTGTGGCGGCGGTGACCAGCCGCGACGACGCGACGACGCGGACCGACGAACAGGGTTTGGGAGTGCTGGGGGACGACGCGGAGCTGACGGCCGCGGTGCTCGCTGCGCAGGACGGGGACGAGAACGCCTTCCGTACTGTGTATCGCGCCGTGCATCCTCGGTTGGTCGGCTACATACGCACACTGGTCGGCGAGGGCGACGCCGAGGACGTCGCCTCGGAGTCCTGGCTCCAGATCGCGCGCGACCTCGACCGCTTCAGCGGCGACGCGGACCGCTTCCGCGGCTGGGCGGCCCGGATCGCCCGCAACCGCGCGCTCGACCACATCCGGATGCGCGGCCGGCGCCCCGCCGTGGGCGCCGACGACACCGAACTCACCGACAAGCCCGCCGAGTCCGACACCGCGGACGAGGCACTGGAAGCCCTGGCCACCGGCCGCACCATGCACCTGATAGCCCAACTCCCGCAGGACCAGGCCGAGGCCGTCGTCCTGCGCGTCGTCGTCGGCCTGGACGCCAAGAGCGCCGCCGACACCCTGGGCAAGCGCCCCGGCGCCGTACGGACCGCCGCGCACCGGGGGCTCAAGAAGCTCGCCGAGCTGCTCGGCGCCGACGGAGCGGCCGCCGGAGTGCCGGACGGGGCAGGTGGGGGCGTCGTTCCGCTGGAGGGCGTGCCTCCGCAACGCGGTCGCGGGGCGGGTGCCACGGGCCCCGGCGGTGTGACGCATTCGCGTCCCCGTACGCAGAAGGACATGTGATGGCCGACGAGCGCTACCAGTGGCTCGACCAGGAGGCCGCGGAGCGGCTGCTCCGGGGCGAGCCGGTCGAGGGCCTCGGCGATCCCGCGCGCACCGAGGCCGAACTCCTGGCGGAGGCCCTGGCCTCCGCCCGTACGACGTTCACCGCCGTACCCGGACGGGCCGAGCTGCCCGGTGAGGCGGCCGCACTGGCCGCCTTCCGCAAGGCCACGGCCGAACGCGCCGCCCTCGCCGCGACCCCGGCGGCGCCCGAGGTCGCCACCGTCCGCACCG
The DNA here is from genome assembly GCF_043080005.1 of Streptomyces sp. NPDC015130. NCBI lineage: Bacteria > Bacillati > Actinomycetota > Actinomycetes > Kitasatosporales > Streptomycetaceae > Streptomyces > Streptomyces sp. NPDC015130. The sequence continues at coordinate 132,899 of NZ_JBIBVC010000012.1, forward strand.
GCCACGCCGAACTGGGCCGGGTACGCCTCGCCACCGCGGCCGCCACCGCCTCGTCCGCGCGCCGCCGCTGGGGGCGCTCGGTGCGGTACGGGCTGGCCGCGGCGGTCGCCGCCGTCACGGTCGGCGGTGTCGCCGTCGCCGCCGGCACGGGCGTGCTGCCGCTGATGACCCCCGAGCCCGCGGCCACCGTCACCGCGGCGGAGACCCCGGACCCGGTCGCGACGGGCACGCACGGCGTCCTGAAGGACCCCGTGGTGCCCTCGGCGGGACCGGACGGAACCGGGCCCACGCCCGGCTCGTCGTCCCCGCCCGGCGCCACGGCCTCCCACGGCTCGCCCTCCGTGCCCCCCTCTCCTTCGCTCTCCACGCCGCCGGCCACCCGGCACACCCCGGAGCCGGGCCGGACGACGATCCGCCCGGACGGGGGCAAGGGCACGGACGGGCCGATCGCGAAGGAGAAGGCCCTCAAGGCCTGCCGGGACTACCGGTCCGGCCGGCTCGACGCCACCGACCGCCGGCAGCTCACGAACACCCTGCGCAGCGGGGAGACCCTCCGCCGCTACTGCGACCGGGTGCTCGCCGGCGACCCGGGCGGCGGCGCCCCCGCGTCCACCGAGCCTCGCGAGGACGGCGACAAGGACGGCAAGGACGACGGGAAGAGCGACGGGAAGGACGACGGGAAGGGCGGCGGCAAGAAGGACGGCGGGAAGCGCGGCCGTGAGACCGGCGACGGCGCCGGCAGCGACGGCGACGACCGCCGCCACGGCGCGGACGACCGCTCCCGCCGTGGCTCCGAAGGCGCCGACGAGAGCCGCCGGGGAACCCGTTCCACGGCAGGTGTGACACTTTCCGGGCCGTCGGCGCAGTAGTGAGTGAGCCGACTGGTCATCGGCGGCGCGACGAGCCGGGGTTCCCCCCGTACCTACGGCTCTGCGCACCCGGCGCGGGTGGGACACGTTCCCCCGGTCCCACCCGCGCCCCTTCCTCTCCCCGTCCCTACCAGTGGACGACGACCTTGTCGCCGACCTTCACCTGGTCGAAGAGGGCCGAGAGCTTCGCCCGGTCCCGGACGTTGACGCAGCCGTGCGAGGCCCCGTTGTAGCCGCGGGCCGCGAAGTCCGACGAGTAGTGCACCGCCTGGCCGCCGCTGAAGAACATGGCGTACGGCATGGGCGTGTGGTAGATCGTCGACGTCCACTTGCGGGCCTTCCAGCCCACGCTGAACGTACCCTCGCGGGTCGGGGTGTTCTCCGAGCCGAAGCGGACGTCCATGGACGAGACGACCCGGCCGTCGATCATCCAGGCCAGGGTCCGGCTCTCCTTGCTGATGCACAGCACCCGCCCGGTCATGCAGCGCGCGTCCGGGGTGTCCAGCTTGTTCGTGGTCGACGGCTTCAGCTCGTCGGCGGTCGGCTTCCGGCTCGCCGCGAGCAGCCGCTCCCACGTGGTCCGGTCGACCGAGCCCGTCCGCTCCAGCCCCTGCTTCTTCTGGAACGCCTTGACCGAGCCCGCCGTCATCGTCCCGTAGAAGCCGGTGGGCGCCCGGTCGAAGTGGTCCAGCTGCCGGAGCCGCGCCTGGAGCTCGCGGACCTGCTCGGTCTCGTCGCCGTCCTTCATGAGGACCTCGGCCGCCGGAGCCCCGCTGCTCGTCGTCGCGGAGGGGGACGGCGGCTTGGCGTCGTCCGTGGTCGGCGAGGTGCTCGGGGACGCGCTCGCGCCGGGGGCGGTGGACGCCGTCGTGCTCGGGGCCGTGCTCGGGGCCTTCGCCGACGGACCCGTGCCGCCCGCCCCCGGATCGGCCGCCTGCGCCGTACAGCCCGCGGCCAGCGCCACCGCCGCCGCTGCCAGTACCGCTCTGCGTATGACGGACGTGGTCCGCTTCATCGTTGCCCCCCGAGTCGAGTCGTGTGTACGTAGGGATGCTTCCCGCGCGCGTCCGGTTGCGTGCGCCCCCTCGCCGCTACAGTCCGAACCGAGGGTCCGCACCGCTGGTGGCAGCTCTACCGGAAGGCACAGCACATGGCGCGCGAGTCGGAGTCGGGGCTGCCGATCGAGCCGGTCTACGGGCCCGAGGCCCTGGAGGGATGGGATCCCGCGGAGAGGCTGGGGGCGCCAGGCGCCTATCCGTTCACACGCGGGGTGTACCCGTCGATGTACACGGGCCGGCCGTGGACGATGCGGCAGTACGCGGGTTTCGGCACGGCCTCGGAGTCGAACGCCCGGTACAAGCAGCTGATCGAGAACGGGACCATGGGTCTCTCGGTGGCCTTCGACCTGCCGACGCAGATGGGCCACGACTCGGACGCCCCGATCTCCCACGGCGAGGTCGGCAAGGTGGGGGTCGCGATCGACTCGATCGACGACATGCGGGTGCTGTTCGACGGGATCCCCCTGGACAGGGTGTCGACGTCGATGACGATCAACGCCCCCGGTGCGCTGCTGCTGCTCCTGTACCAGCTGGTGGGCGAGGAGCAGGGCGTTCCGGCGGACCGGCTGACCGGGACGATCCAGAACGACGTGCTGAAGGAGTACATCGCGCGGGGGACGTACATCTTCCCGCCGAAGCCCTCGCTGCGGCTGATCGCCGACATCTTCAAGTACTGCCGGGCCGAGATCCCGAAGTGGAACACGATCTCGATCTCGGGCTACCACATGGCGGAGGCGGGAGCCTCGCCCGCGCAGGAGATCGCCTTCACGCTGGCGGACGGCGTCGAGTACGTGCGCACGGCGGTGGCGGCCGGAATGGACGTGGACGACTTCGCACCGCGCCTGTCGTTCTTCTTCGTGGCGCGGACGACGATCCTCGAAGAGGTGGCGAAGTTCCGCGCGGCCCGGCGGATCTGGGCGCGGGTGATGCGGGAGGAGTTCGGGGCGAAGGATCCCAAGTCCCTGATGCTCCGCTTCCACACCCAGACGGCAGGCGTCCAGCTGACCGCCCAGCAGCCCGAGGTCAACCTGGTCCGCGTCGCCGTCCAGGGCCTGGCGGCCGTCCTCGGCGGTACGCAGTCGCTCCACACCAACTCCTTCGACGAGGCGATCGCACTGCCGACGGACAAGTCGGCCCGCCTGGCCCTGCGGACGCAGCAGGTGCTGGCGTACGAGACGGACGTGACCGCCACCGTCGACCCGTTCGCCGGCTCCTACGTGGTCGAGCGGATGACGGACGACGTGGAGGCGGCGACGCTGGCACTGATGGACAGGGTCGAGGAGATGGGGGGTGCGGTCGCGGCGATCGAGCGCGGCTTCCAGAAGGGCGAGATCGAGCGCTCGGCGTACCGGATCGCGCAGCAGACCGACAGCGGCGAGCGGGTCGTCGTCGGCGTCAACCGCTACACGATCGACGTCGAGGAGCCGTACGAGCCGCTGCGCGTCGACCCGGCCATCGAGGCCCGGCAGGCCGAGCGCCTCGCCGCGCTCCGCGCCGGGCGCGACCGGCGGGCCGTGGACACGGCGCTCGCGGAGCTGAGGAGGGCGGCGGAAGGCACGGACAACGTCCTCTACCCGATGAAGGAGGCCCTCAGGGCGCGGGCGACCGTCGGCGAGGTCTGCGGCGCCCTGCGCGAGGTGTGGGGCACGTACGTCCCCAGCGACGCCTTCTAGAACCTGCGGCGGGCCGTCGCCGCAGGTCACGCAGGTCACTGCGGAGAGTCGTACCCGTGTGCGACACTCCGCTCCATGCTGGGTGTCACCGATCTGCCGACCTATCTCGTGGGGCTCGTCCTCATCATCCTCCTGCCGGGGCCGAACTCCCTGTACGTGCTGTCCGTCGCCGCCCGCAAGGGCACCCGGACCGCGTACAAGGCCGCCGCCGGCGTCTTCACCGGGGACGCCGTCCTGATGACACTGGCCGCCCTCGGCGCGGCCTCGCTCCTCCAGACCACCCCGCTCCTCTTCACCGTCGTGAAGTACGCGGGCGCCGGCTACCTGGCCTGGATGGCGTACGGGATGCTGCGCGCCGCCTGGGCGATGTGGCGCGGCCGGGGCGACGCGGCGGACGACGAGGCCGGGCAGCAGGCGGCCGGACCGGCGGAGCGGCCGTACCGCCGCGCGCTGCTCATCAGCCTCTTCAACCCGAAGGCGATCCTCTTCCTGATCTCGTTCTTCGTGCAGTTCGTCGACCCCGGATACGCCTACCCGGCGCTGTCCTTCCTGGTGCTCGGCACGCTGCTCCAGCTCGGCAGCTTCCTCTACCTGACGACCCTGATATTCGGCGGGACGCGGCTCGCGGCCGCCTTCCGGAGCCGCCGCCGGCTCTCGGCCGGGGCGACCTCCGCGGCGGGCGCGCTCTTCCTCGGCTTCGCGGTGAAGCTGTCCCTCAGCAGCGCCGCCTGACCGACCGGGCCTCCGGCCGCTTGACCCTGACACCGTGTGAGGCCGTTCCGTAGGGGGCGTCATGTTCATCATCGGAGACTTCGCCCGGCACGGGCGGGTGTCGGTCCGCATGCTGCGTCACTACGACGCCATCGGACTGCTGCGCCCGGCCCGGGTCGACCCGCACTCGGGCTACCGCTTCTACACCGCGGAACAGCTCGCCCGGCTCAACCGCGTCATCGCGCTCAAGGACCTCGGCTTCACCCTCGAACAGGTGGGGGCGATCCTCGACGAGCAGTTCGACGCGGACGAGCTGCGGGGCATGCTGCGTCTGCGCCAGGCCGAGCTGGAAGCGGCGCTGGAGGCGGCGCGGGCCCGGCTGAACCAGGTCGGTGCGCGGCTCCGAGCCATCGAGACGGAGGGACGCATGTCCACCCAGGACGTCGTCGTCAAGAAGATCCCCGCCGTGCGGATCGCCGAACTGAGCACCGTCGCTGCGAGCTTCGGCCCGCACGACATCGGCCCGGCCATCGGGCCGCTGTACGAGGAGCTGTGCACCCGGCTGGAGGCCGCCGGCGTCACCGGCTTCGGCCCGGGCATCGCCTACTACGAGGACGCGGGCAAGGGGGACGGCTCCGTCCTCGTGCACGCCGGCATGACGGTCCCGGAGGGGACGGTCGTGGAGGGCGTCGAGGTGCACGTCCTGCCCGGCATCGAGCAGGCCGCGACCATCGTCCACCGGGGCTCCATGGACACGATCCTGCCGACCGCGCAGACGCTGGCCCGTTGGATCGAGACCAACGGCTACGAGTCGGAGCACTACGCGCGCGAGCTGTACCTGGAGTGCCCGGAGGACCGTTCGCAGTGGGTGACGGAGATCCAGGAGGCGATCGTCCGCGCCTGAGCCGGGGACGGGGAGGGGCCCGGGACCCCCGCACGGGTCCCGGGCCCTGGCTCTCTGCCGGCGAGTGCCGGGCTTCCGGCCGCCCTACTTCCGGGCGGCGCTCCGCTTCCGCAGTTCCCTGCGCAGCCGGAGCGCGCGCCGCGCCAGGCGGCGGACCTGCGGGTGCCGGGGGAGCGGCAGCCCGCCCGGCAGGTCGAGGACGGTCAGGCGGCGGCGGGTGAAGTGGTGGCGGGTGAGCTCGGCGTGCGGGCCCGACAGGTGCCGGGCCGCCGCCTCCCGCAGGTCCGCCCGTATCTTCGGCTGCATCGCGAAGCCGACCGCGGCGACCAGGTCGTTCAGCTCCGCCACGTCCGGCTCCGGTCCGGCCGGCTCGCCGGCGCCGCCCTCCTCCAGGGGCGGGACGACCGCGTCCACCACGGTGAGCGGGATCCGGTTGCTGTTCTGGAAGGGCGTGAGCCGCTCCAGGAGCGTGCCCGTACCGACCCGGGCGACCGGCAGCCCGTAGAAGGAGCGCGCCGTGAGCAGCGCCGTGGAGAAGCAGCCGACGACGAGGGCGGGCCGCAGCTCGCGGTAGAGCACCTCGGCGAGGACGGTCCTGTGCTCGACGGTCAGTTCGGCGCCGAGCCGCTCCGCCTCCTCCACCAGCGCCCGCGACCAGGTGTCCGGGGCGGTCGGGTGCGGCTTGAAGACGAGCCTGCGGTGGCCCCGGGCGACCGCCCCGCGGACCATCCGCAGGTGCAGCTCCTCCTCCTCGGCGGCGGTGAGCAGATTCAGGGCGGCCAGGTACTGGCCGAGGAGGAGCGCGGGGCCCTCCCCGGCGGCCGTATTAGCGACCGGTCCGGACAGCTCCTCGACGACCTTCGTGAAGGCCTCGGCCGGTACGGCCTCCGGGAGCGCCCCGAACTCCGCGAGCAGCAGGGGTTCGAGACCGGGGACGAGGTCGAGGTGGAGGAGTCTGCGGACCCGGCCGCCGATCATCGGGTCGATCTTGTTGCGGGTCGGTCCGTAGCTCATCAGGCCGTCGGCGTACACGGTGACGGGCGCGTCGGGCAGCAGCTGGGCGATGGCGAGCGCGGGCGTCACCTGGAGGGACTCCAGGGCGAGCTCGACGCGGTCCTCGCCGAGGTCCCAGATCCGCCGCAGATGGCGCTGGAGCATCGGCATGTCCTGCCCCCGGGGCGTCCAGCCGGCGGGGTGGAGCGGGGAGATCGTCTCGTTCCAGGACAGGACGGAGTCGAAGCGGCCGCGCAGCCGCTCGAAGCCCTCGGCCTCGTCGACCGCCGGGGTGGTCTCCGGCACGGCGGCGTTGTTGGTGACGAGCAGGATCCGGCGGTCGGCCCGGCCGAAGCAGCCGCTGTCCAGCGCGGCGGCCAGGGTCGCGGCCCCGTAGAGGGTGGAGGCGCAGAAGATCTGGGTGGTGCGTCGGGGGCTCATGCCGCCACCTCCGAGGTGCGGTTCGCGACGGTGCGGGAGACCGGCACGGGCCCCGGATCGGGTGCCGCCGGCGGCGGTGCCGGGCGCTGCTTCCGTAGCTTCCGCAGCATCGCCGCGCGGTCCCCGCCCATCGCCTTCAGGGCCTCGTCGAGGACGTCCTGCGGCATCCGGCGCAGCGCGCCCGCGCTCATCGCCTTCAACTGGCGGGCCACCTCGGGTTCGAATCGGCCGATGCCGCCGATGTGATGGGAAATCAGCGCGCAATACGTACGGACGGCTTTGGGGAGAAGACGGTCGGCGTCCCGGTCTTTCGCCGTCTCGTCGATCACCTGGTCGAATGCGCGGATGAAATCCAATTGCCGGACGTCGCCGATCTGCGTGAGCGAGGTTGCGACTCCGCGCCGGTAGAAGACGCCGAGCTCGCCGATCGCGGCGAACGATTCCGCTTCGCGGTGCAGCTTCCAGATCCAGGGGCGGTCCTCGGCCGTCCGCAGCCCGTGCGGGAAGTGGAGGAGCCCGCGCTCCTTGAGCCGCCGGTGGTAGATCCCGGCCCACGCGTACGGGTAGTCGACGGCGGTCGTCCGGTGGGCCGGCAGTATCGCCTCGCGCGGGTCGAAGACCTCGCCGCGGCGGGTGACGGGGGCCTGCCGGACCGTGCGCTTGCGGCCGGAGACGGAGACGTGATCGGTGCGCAGGAAGTCGCAGCCCAGCTCGTCCATGGCGGCGACGAGCCGCCCGTAGTAGCCGTGGGCGAGCCAGTCGTCCCCGTCGAGGAAGGTCACGTACTCGCCGCGGGCCGCGTCGAGGCCCGTGTTGCGGGCGGTGGCGAGGCCCTCGTTGCGTTCGTGCCTGAGCAGGACGGCACCCGGGACGTCACGTACGGCCCGTTCGAGGATCTCCGGGGTGCCGTCCGACGAGCAGTCGTCGACGAGCAGGAACTCGAAGTCCTCGCGGGCGTTGGCACGCAGGCTGGTGAGGGTGTCGGGGGCATATGTCTGCACGTTGAAGAACGGCACGACCACGGAGAGCTTGACCACGCGGCCGACGCTAGGCGCCGCCCCGGCACTCCCCCCGACCGGTGGGGGGACATTCGGTGAACACCAAGCGGCGGGCCGATTAACCGCCTTTACCCGAAAGGAAATCAGCCCCCTGATCCCTCCGTTTCCGGCCGGAAAGCGACCCGCTTAAGAAGTCGGTGAGGCGCTGTTCACCCGTTGTTGTGACTCAGTTGGGCCGGAAAGCGAAATGCCCTTCTAGCGTCCTCGACGTGCCATCACGTACCAACGAGGCAGTACGAACAGCCGTACTCGCCGACTCCGACACCCGGTGGAAATGGGGCGCCCTCACCGCGCGCCGCATCACCGCGGCGACAGCCGAACCCACCGGATTCGTCCTGCGCGGACGGGCCACTCCCACCCCGCGCCAGCTCGCCGAGACCGGGGTGTCCACGACCACCCCGAGCGAGGTGACCGGCGCGGAGTTCCTCCGTGCCGTGCGGGACGCGGAGGAGCGCGGAGAGGGATTCGACGTCCTCGTCCTCGCCCTGGTCGGCGGCACCGTCCGGGCCGTCCTCCAGGGGCTGGCCGATCTGCCCCTGGACCGGCGCCCGGTGATCGTCACCGGCTACGTCGGCGTCGTCTACGAGAAGCTCACCGACGGGCTCCTCCTGCGCCACGGCGCCGACGTCGTCCTCGCCAACTCCCGCCACGACGCCGAGCGTTTCCGGACCGTCTACGAGGGTGTGGGCGCCGGCTCCGACTCGGTCGTCGAGGCCGCGCTGCCCTTCCTCGGCGGCGCCCCGCACACCCCCGAGCCCGGCCGCGACACCCTCGTCTTCGCCGCACAGCCGTCCGTGCCCGCCACCCGGGCCGAACGCGCCTACGTCCTGCGGCGGCTGATAGCCCACGCCCGGCTCCACCCGGGCCGCGAGGTACTCCTCAAGCTCCGCTCCAAGCCGGGCGAACACACCACGCACCTGGAGGAGTTCCCCTTCCAGAAGCTGGTCCGCGACCTCGACCCGCCCGCCAACTTCCGCCTCGTGTACGGGCACATGGGCGAGGTCCTCGACCGGACCGACCTCCTGGTCACCGTCTCCTCCACGGCCGCGCTCGAAGCCCTCCACCGCCGCATCCCCACCGCGATCCTCACCGACCTCGGGGTCCGCGAGGCGCTCGGCAACCACCACTTCGTCGGCTCCGGCCTGCTGACCTCCTTCGACGGACTCGACAAGGGACTCGCCCCGGCACCCGACGAGACCTGGCTCGCCCGGCAGGGCGTGGCCTCCGAGCGCCCGTACGAGGAAGCCTTCGACGCGGCCCGCGCCCGGGTCGCCGCACTCCTGGCGCTCCCCGCGCTGCCCCCGATCACCCCCTACTACACAGCGGAGACGGCCCCCGGCTACCTGCCCGGGATCCTCGCCCGCCACCGCCTGGACGTCACCGCGCCCGAGCCCCGCGAGAGCGGCCTCCGCCGGATCGTCCGGGAGGCGGCGCGGGGCGCGTACCGGCACGGCGTGCAGCGCGTGGCCCCCGTCATCCGCCGGCTGGGAGAACTCTGATGCCGACGACACCACCGCCGACCGCCCCCACCGTGCTCGCCGTCGTCCCCGCCCGGGGAGGCTCCAAGGGCGTCCCCGCCAAGAACCTCGTCCCCGTGGCCGGCGTCCCGCTCGTGGCCCGCGCCGTGCGCGCCTGCCTCGGCGCCCGCCCGGTCACCCACGTCGTGGTCTCCACCGACGACGCGGCCATCGCGGCCGCCGCCCGCTCCGCCGGAGCCGAGGCCGTGCACCGCCCCGCCGCGATCGCGGGCGACACCGCGACCAGCGAGGCAGCCGTCCTGCACGCCATGGACGCCTTCGAGGCCACCCACGGCCGGCCGGCCGACACGGTCCTCCTCGTCCAGTGCACGAGCCCCTTCCTCACCTCCGCCGAGGTCGCCGAGACCGCCGAGCGCGTCACCTCGGGCGCCGCCGACACCGCCTTCACGGCCGCCCCGACCCACGGCTTCCTGTGGCGCGAGACCGGGGAGGGCGCCGAGGGCGTCAACCACGACAAGGCGCACCGCCCCCGCCGCCAGGACCGGGAGCCCGAGTACCTGGAGACCGGGGCCGTCTACGCCATGGACGCGGCCGGCTTCCGTACCCACGGGCACCGCTTCTTCGGCCGAACCGCGCTCGTCGTCACCGACCCCGCCCGGGTCCTGGAGATCGACGACCCGCACGACCTCGCCCGCGCCAAGGCCCTCGCGCCGCTCCTCGACGAGCCCGTCACGCCCGGCTTCGCCGACGTCGACGCCGTCGTCCTCGACTTCGACGGCACCCAGACCGACGACCGGGTCCACCTCGACGCCGAGGGGCGCGAGTTCGTCTCCGCGCACCGCGGCGACGGCCTCGGCATCGCGGCCCTGCGCCGCGCCGGCCTCCCCGTCCTCATCCTCTCCACCGAACAGAACGCCGTCGTCGCCGCCCGCGCCCGCAAGCTCAAGATCCCCGTCCTGCACGGCATCGACCGCAAGGACCGGGCCCTCAAGGAGTGGTGCGAGGCCGAGGGCATCGACCCCCAGCGCGTGCTCTACGCCGGCAACGACGTCAACGACCTGCCCTGCTTCCACCTCGTCGGCTGGCCCGTCGCGGTGAGCAGCGCCCACGACTCCGTACGGGCCGCGGCCCGCGCGGTCACCGTCACCCCCGGCGGCTTCGGGGCGATCCGCGAGATCGCCGCCTGGCTCCTCGGACCCGAGCTCGACACCCCCGCACCCCGCATCACCAACTCGTGAGGAACAGCACCATGAGCACCCGTCTGCGCACCTTCGGCTCGAAGACCGCCGGCCCCGGTCAGCCCGTCTACATCACCGGCGAGATCGGCATCAACCACAACGGCGAGCTCGACAACGCCCTCGCGCTCATCGACGTCGCCGCCGAGGCCGGCTGCGACGCCGTCAAGTTCCAGAAGCGCACCCCGGAGATCTGCACCCCGCGCGACCAGTGGGACATCGAGCGGGACACCCCCTGGGGCCGGATGACCTACATCGACTACCGCCACCGCGTGGAGTTCGGCGAGGACGAGTACCGCGCCATCGACGAGCACTGCAGGAAGCGCGGCATCGACTGGTTCGCCTCCCCGTGGGACACCGAGGCCGTCGCCTTCCTGGAGAAGTTCGACGTCCCGGCCCACAAGGTCGCCTCCGCCTCCCTCACCGACGACGAGCTGCTGCGCGAACTCCGCGCCACCGGACGTACGGTCATCCTCTCCACGGGCATGTCCACCCCGAAGCAGATCCGCCACGCGGTCGAGGTCCTCGGCTCGGACAACATCCTGCTCTGCCACGCCACCTCGACCTACCCGGCCAAGGCCGAGGAGCTCAACCTCCGCGTGATCAACACGCTGAAGGAGGAGTACCCGAACGTCCCGATCGGCTACTCCGGCCACGAGACCGGCCTGCAGACCACCCTCGCCGCCGTCGCCCTCGGCGCCACCTTCGTCGAGCGCCACATCACCCTCGACCGCGCCATGTGGGGCTCCGACCAGGCCGCCTCCGTCGAGCCGCAGGGCCTCCAGCGCCTCGTCCGCGACATCCGCACCATCGAGACCGCCCTCGGCGACGGCGTCAAGAAGGTCTACGAGTCGGAGCTCGGCCCGATGAAGAAGCTCCGCCGGGTCCAGGGGCTCGTCGCCGCATGACCGGGCAGCTGGCGTTCGTCGAGAGTCCGGTCCAGCTCCTCAACGTCCTGGAATGGGCACACACGCAGGCGCCCGGCGAGCCGCCCGCGCCCGCCCTCACGGTCGTCGTCCTCTCGCCGACCGACCCCATGTCGCGTGGCCAGCTGCGCCGGATGGCACAGCTGGCCCGCGACGAGGGCCTCACCGTCCACTGGCAGGAGGCCCGCGGCGGCCGCGGCGCTCTCGTCCGCACCCTGCGGCAGCTCGCCCCGCCGCTGCGCCGGGCGGACCGGGTCGTCATCGGCGACCCGTTCTCCCGCTACGTACAGCTGCTGCTGTCGCTGTTCTCCCCCCGGCACCTGACGGTGGTCGACGACGGCACCGCCACCATGGAGTTCGCCGCCCAGCTCGGCCGCGGCGAGCGCCTGGTGCGCTGGCACCGCAAGGGGAACCTGGGCCCGCGCGAGCTGGTCCTCGCCCCGGTGACCTCACTGGCCCGGCGGCGCCTCGCCCCGGCCCGCGGCCGCACGGTCGAGATCTTCACGTCCCTGCCCGTCGAGGCCCCGTCCGGCGTCGAGGTCACGGAGAACTCCTACGCCTGGACCCGGGCCCGCTTCGGCCCCCCGGCGCTGACCGGCGGCGCGGACCTGGTCGGCACCTCGCTCGTCGAGACGGGCGTCGTCGACGCCGACCACTACGCGCGGGTGGTCGCGGAGCTGGCCCGCGCCCACGGCGCGACCCGCTACTTCGCGCACCGCCGCGAGAGCGCCGAGAAGCTCCACCGCATCGCCGTCGAGACCGGCCTCCAGGTGGTCCGGCCCGAGCTGCCGCTGGAGCTGATCGCCCGCCGCGGCCCGATCGGCCGCACCGTCGTCAGCTTCCCGTCCACGGTCGTCCACACCCTGCCGCTGGCCCTCGCCGGCACGGGGGTCAAGGTCGCCGTCATCGAGGTCGCGCCCGAGTGGCTGCGGGCCACCGCCTCGCCGCGCGCCCAGGGCTTCCTGTCCGGGGTGGCGGGCACGGCGGCCCACGAGGTCGACCGCCTCACCGCACGGGCCGCCGGAGCGGCCGGAAACGTCGGCCCCGCGGGCGCCGCCGGAGCGGCCTGATCCCGTCGCGCGGCCGGAAAACGGCGCAGAATACCCACAAGAAGGGACCTTCATGCCTGCCAAACCGAGATTCTTTCCCCTAACGGGCTGAACTTTTCGTGATCAACGGGCAGTTGACCCTTGAAGGGGCCTACCCTTCAAAAGGTGAACCAGTTGAAGTCCCGTGAGCCAGGCTCCGTCACCCTGCCCGGAACGCTGTCCGCACCCCTGCGCGCCGAACTGATCGCCTTCCGCAGGGACTTGCACATGCACCCCGAGCTGGGCAACCAGGAGTTCCGTACGACCGCCGCGCTCAAGGCCCGCCTGGAGGCGGCCGGCCTCGCGCCGAAGGTCCTGCCGGGCGGCACCGGACTCATCTGTGACATCGGCGTACCCGACCGCCGCCGACCCGTGCTCGCGATCCGCGCCGACCTCGACGCGCTGCCCATCCCCGACGTGAAGACCGTCGCTTACCGCTCCACCGTGGCCAACCGCGCGCACGCCTGCGGACACGACGTCCACACGACCACCGTCCTGGGTGCCGGACTCGTCCTCGCCGAGCTCGACCGGCAGGGCCTCCTGCCGAACGCGGTGCGGCTCCTCTTCCAGCCCGCCGAGGAGGTGCTGCCCGGCGGCGCCGCCGACGCGATCGAGGCCGGGGTGCTCGACGGGGTCGGCCGGATCATCGCCGTCCACTGCGACCCCAGGGTGGACGCGGGGAAGATCGGGCTCCGCGTCGGCCCCATCACCTCGGCCTGCGACCGGCTGGAGGTCACCCTGGACGGTCCCGGCGGCCACACCGCCCGCCCGCACCTCACCACCGACCTCGTGACCGCCGCCGCCCGCGTCGCCACCGACGTCCCCGCCGTCCTGGCCCGCCGCGTGGACGCCCGCTCGGGCCTCTCCGTCACCTGGGGCCGTATCGAGGCCGGCCACGCCCCCAACGTCATCCCGCAGCACGCCGAGCTCTCCGGCACGGTCCGCTGCCTCGACCTGCCGACCTGGCGCGAGGCGCCCGACCTGGTCCACGCGGCGGTCGACGAGGTCGCGGCCCTGCACCGGGCGAAGTCCACCGTGAACTACGTCCGGGGCGTCCCCCCGGTCGTCAACGACCCGGTCGTCACCGAACTGCTCGCCGACGCGATGACCGCACGCCGCGGGCCGTACGCGATCGAGGACACCGAGCAGAGCCTCGGCGGCGAGGACTTCTCCTGGTACCTGGAGCACGTCCCCGGCGCCATGGCCCGCCTCGGCGTCCGCACGCCCGGCGACGCCCGGGTCCGCGACCTGCACGCGGGCGACTTCGACGTGGACGAGCGCTGCATCGAGTCGGCCGTGGAACTCTTCACGGCCGCGGCTCTGCTGGACCGCAGGGGCTGAGCGGCCTGAACGACCCGAGGGGGAGGCCGCGGACGCGACCTCCCCCTCGGACGGCGGACGGTGTGCAGGTCGATGCGGTCAGGGCATCAGGAAGACCCGGACCTGGGTGACGCCCACGTTGGGGCTGTCGGAGCAGCGCGCGGCGGAGACGTATCCCGCGCGCGCCACGTTGCCGTACCGCGTGAACGGCCCGCCGGACGGGCCCTGGCAGGTCACCTGCACCCGGTACGGGCGCAGCTCGTGGATGCCCGTGCACTTGCCGTACCCGGTCCACGGGGCGCCCGACGACTTCCACGTCGTGCAGCTCGCGGCCTGCGCCTCCGGCGCCGCCCCGACCAGGCCGGCCGTCACGGCCAGGGCGGCGGAGGCGAGCGCCACGCCGCTCCGGACCGCGGCCGTCAGCGCGGTCACAGACGGACCCGCTCGACGCCGACCTTGTAGATCCCGACGCTGGGGTTGTCGGAACACTTCGCGCTCGACGTCTTGCCGTTGCCGACGGCCTTGCCGTAGATCTCCCACTTGTTGCCGCGCGGGTCGATGCAGGTGACCTTCACCTTCGCGGCCTCCAGCGGGTGGGGCAGCATTCCGGTGCACTTGGCGTAACCGACGTACGGCGCGGAGCCGGACTTCCAGGTGTCGCAGTCGACGCTGGTCACGGCGCGCTGGGCGGCGGACGCGGTGGGAGCGGTGATCAGCGAGCCGGTCGCGAGTGCGAGGCCGAGCGCGGCGATGACGGTCTTCTTCATGATTCCCCCCTGAGGGATCTGTGCTGGTGAGATGTGGTCGCGGGCCTGGTCAGGGCCCGCTCCGTCCGATCGGCCGGTCAGGCGCTGAAGGACACGCCGACGCGCAGGACGCCGACGCTCGGGTTGTCCGAGCACTTGGCGGTCGACGTCTCGGTGTTCCGCTTCCACGGGCCGTACACGGTGAACTGGCTGCCGCGCGGGTCCACACAGGTGACCTTCACCCGGAACTTGTCACCCCAGGCGAGCTTGCTGCAGTAGGCCGAGCCGGTGTACGGCGCGCGGCTCGACGTCCAGGTGTTGCAGTCGCCGACACTGGCGGCGGAGGCGGCGGGCGCCAGGACGGCGGAGCCGCCGAGCAGGGCCGCCGTGATGCCGAACGCGGCGAAGGAGCGTTTCATGGGACTTCCCCCTGTTGTTCTGCGGGCGGTGGGTGGTCAGCCCGGTGCCCGCTTGATCCGGTCAAGGAGGAGAGCTATCAAGCCAAACGCAGCGTGGGCAAAGGAACACGCAAAAGATCGTCATGTCGAGGTAATGCCGTCCGTCTCGCGTGTCGGACGGTCTCCGCGTGGCTACCGTCTGGTACGACTCGCTGGCGTCGATCCGGTAACGACTCATGAACGGGTCTTTAACTGACATCTACGCGCGTTACGATCGCCCGAAACCAGCGCCGGAAGAGGCGCTTTCGGTCAGTCTTGAAGGGACCTCCTCGTGCGCCGGGTATCCAAGATCACCGCCGCGTGTGCTGTCACTGCGGCTCTCGCTCTCACTGCCACCGCCTGCGGGGAGTCCTCCACCGAGGACACGGGCTCCGACTCGGGCTCCATCAAGGTCGGCATGGCCTACGACGTCGGTGGGCGTGGCGACAACTCCTTCAACGACTCGGCCGCCCGCGGCCTCGACAAGGCCAAGGCCGACCTCGGTGTCGAGACCAAGGAGCTCACCGCCAAGACCGGTGAGACCCCGGCCGACCGCGAGCAGCGCCTCACGTCCCTCGCCGAGGGCGGCTTCAACCCCGTCATCGGTGTCGGCTTCGCCTACAAGGACGCCATCGACAAGGTCGCCGCGAAGTTCCCGAAGACCACCTTCGGCCTGGTCGACTCGGTCTCCGAGGCGAAGAACGTCGACTCGATCGTCTTCACCGAGGAGCAGGGCTCGTACCTCGCCGGTGTCGCGGCCGCTCTGAAGTCCAAGGACGGCAAGATCGGCTTCATCGGCGGCGTCGACACCCCGCTGATCAAGAAGTTCGCCGCCGGCTTCCAGCAGGGCGTCAAGGACACCAAGCCGAACGCCTCGGTCACCATCCAGTACCTCTCCACCGGTACGGACTTCTCCGGCTTCGGCGCCCCGGACAAGGGCAAGGCCGCCGCCAAGGGCATGCTCGACAAGGGCATCGACGTCATCTACGCCGCCGCGGGTGGCTCCGGTGCCGGTTCCATCGAGGCCGTCGCCGCCAAGCCCGGCGCCTGGGCGATCGGTGTCGACTCGGACCAGGCCAAGGACCCGGCCCTGTCCAAGTACGCCGGCTCGATCATGACCTCGATGGTCAAGAACGTCGACACCGGCGTCTTCGAGCTCATCAAGTCCGTCGACGAGGGCAAGCCCGCGACCGGCGTGCACACCTACTCGCTGGCCGAGGACGGTGTCTCCCTCACCACCACGGGTGACCACCTCAAGGACATCCAGGCCCAGATCGACGAGGCCAAGAAGAAGATCGTCGACGGTCAGATCAAGGTCGCCACGACCCTCTGACACCTGTCGGAAAGGGGGCCCGGAGACGGCTTCGGCCGACACTCCGGGCCCCCTTCACACGTATGTCCGCGGGCAGTTGAACGATTTTCCTGACGCTACGCGCGTAGCGTCATGGCGTACAGGGTATTTTTCGCCACCGACAGCGCCTGCGTCCCCGCCTCGTCCTCCTCACGCTCCCTGCCTAGGAGAGTGCGTCATCAAAGCCTCCAGCACCAGCAGTCCGAACGCCGTAGAACTCCGCGGCATCACCAAGCGTTTCCCCGGAGTCGTGGCCAACCACGACATCGACATCACCGTGCGCCGCGGCACCGTCCACGCCCTCGTGGGCGAGAACGGCGCGGGCAAGTCGACGCTGATGAAGATCCTCTACGGCATGCAGAAGCCGGACGAGGGCACCATCACCATCGACGGCGATCTGGTGACGTTCAACAGCCCCGGCGACGCCATCGTCCGCGGCGTCGGCATGGTGCACCAGCACTTCATGCTCGCCGACAACCTCACCGTCCTCGAGAACGTCGTCCTCGGCTCCGAGAAGCTCTACGGCATCGGTGACAAGGCCCGCGCCAAGATCAAGGAGATCTCCGACGCGTACGGCCTGGGCGTCCGTCCCGACGTCCTCGTCGAGGACCTCGGTGTGGCCGACCGCCAGCGTGTGGAGATCCTCAAGGTCCTCTACCGCGGCGCCCGCACCCTGATCCTCGACGAGCCGACCGCCGTGCTCGTCCCGCAGGAGGTCGACGCGCTCTTCGACAACCTGCGCGAGCTCAAGGCAGAGGGCCTGACGGTCATCTTCATCTCGCACAAGCTGGGCGAGGTCCTGTCGGTCGCCGACGACATCACCGTCATCCGGCGCGGCACGACGGTCGGCACCGCCGACCCGAAGCACACCACCACCAAGCAGCTCGCCGAGCTGATGGTCGGCGCCGAGCTGCCCTCGCCGGAGACCCGCGAGTCGACGGTCACGGACGTGCCGATGCTGACGGTGCGGGACCTGGCGCTCAGCGCCGTCGACCCCGACGGCGTGGTCCGCGCGGTCCTCGGCGGCATCACCTTCACCATCCACAAGGGTGAGGTGCTCGGCATCGCCGGCGTCGAGGGCAACGGCCAGTCCGAGCTCGTCGACACGATCATGGGCATGCGCCACGCCGACGGCGGTGCCGTGACCCTGGACGGCCAGGACATCACCGAGGCCCCGACGCGCAAGCGCCGCGAGGACGGCATCGGCTGCATCCCCGAGGACCGCCACCGGCACGGTCTGCTCCTGGAGGCCCCCCTCTGGGAGAACCGCATCCTCGGCCACGTCACGGAGAAGCCCAACTCCAAGGGCGCCATCCTCGACCTCAAGGCCGCCCGCAAGGACACCGAGCGGATCGTCCGCGACTACGACGTCCGGACCCCCGGCATCGACGTCACCGCGGCCTCCCTCTCCGGCGGCAACCAGCAGAAGCTGATCGTCGGCCGCGAGATGAGCCACGACCCCAAGCTGCTGATCGCCGCGCACCCGACCCGTGGCGTGGACGTCGGCGCGCAGGCGCAGATCTGGGACCAGATCCGCGAGGCGCGCCGTGAGGGCCTGGCGGTCCTGCTGATCTCCGCCGACCTGGACGAGCTGATCGGTCTCTCCGACACGCTGCGCGTGATGTACCGCGGCCGGCTCGTGGCGGACGCCGACCCCGCGACCATCACCCCGGAGGAGCTGGGCTCGGCCATGACCGGCGCGGCCGCCGGTCACCTTGAGCACGATGAGAGCCCTGAGGGCACCGACGGCCCGGAGGACGAGGCCCGATGAAGAAGTTCGACAAGGAGCGGGTGCTCCTCGCCGTCGCGGCGCCGCTGCTCGCGATCGTCGCGGCCTTCCTGATCACCGCCCTGGTGCTCGCGGCCACCGGCAAGGAGCCGTTCAGCGCCTTCGGCATCATGTTCGACTACGGCATCAAGTCGGACAGCCAGGTCTACATCATCAACAAGGCGACGACGTACTACCTGGCGGGCATCGCGGTGGCCATCGGCTTCCGCATGAACCTGTTCAACATCGGTGTCGACGGCCAGTACCGTCTCGCGGCCTTCTTCGCCGCCGCCGTCGGTGGCGCGCTGACCCTGCCGGGCATCGTCCAGATCCCGCTGATCATCATCACCGCGATGATCGTCGGCGCCATGTGGGCGGGCATCGCGGGTCTCCTCAAGACCACCCGAGGCGTCAGCGAGGTCGTCTCGACGATCATGCTGAACTTCATCGCGACCGCGATCATCGGCTACCTCCTCCAGCCCGGCCGCCTCGGCCACCTGGACGCGGCGGGCACGAAGGTGGCGACGACCCCGCTGCCGGAGTCCTCGCACTTCTTCGAGTTCCCGACCGCCCCGACCCCGATCTACGGCTTCGTCGTCGTCGCGGTCATCGCGGGCATCGGGTACTGGTTCACCCTCTCCCGCACCCGCTTCGGCTTCGACCTGCGGACCGTCGGCCAGTCCGAGTCGGCCGCCTCGGCCAGCGGCGTGAACGTCAAGCGGATGGTCGTCACGTCCATGCTGATCTCCGGCGCCATGGCCGGTCTGATCGGTATGCCGACCCTGCTCAACGACTCGTACGAGTTCGGTGGCGACTTCCCCGTCGGCATCGGCTTCACCGGTATCGCCATCGCCCTGCTCGGCCGCAACCACCCGATCGGCATCGCGCTCGCCGCGATCCTCTGGGCCTTCCTGGAGCGCGGCGGCCAGCAGCTGGAGTTCGAGAACTACGACCGCGAGATCGTCGGCGTCATGCAGGGCGTCATCGTCCTCTGCGTCGTCATCGCCTACGAGGTCGTCCGCCGCTACGGCGTCAAGCGCCAGCAGCGACAGGTCGGCGAGAAGCTCGCGGCCCAGGCCCGTTCCAACGACACGACGGAGGTGTCGGCGTGAGCGCCACGGCGACTTCCACTCCGCCGCCCGCGGCCCCCAAGGCGGCCGGCGGCAAGGGCGGCCGTACCCGCCTCACCCTGCCCTGGATCCTCCTGATCGTCGCGGGCGGGCTCATCGCCCTCTCCGCCGTGCGGCTCATCACCGGGGCGCAGGACCTCACCTCGGCCGGCCAGATCAGCGCCGCGCTCTCGCTCGCCGTGCCGATCGGCCTCGCCGGTCTCGGCGGTCTGTGGGCGGAGCGCGCGGGCGTGGTCAACATCGGCCTCGAAGGCATGATGATCCTCGGCACCTTCTTCGGTGCCTGGGCCGGCTGGCAGACCGACCCCTGGATCGGCATCCTCGCCGGCATCCTGGGCGGCATGTTCGGCGGCCTCCTGCACGCGGTCGCGACGGTCACCTTCGGCGTCGACCACATCATCTCCGGCATCGCGATCAACATCCTGGCGGTCGGCGTCACGACGTACTTCGCCAAGCTGTGGTTCAACAGCGGCGAGGCGGCGGCCAAGGGCGGCAGCCCCAAGCAGTCCCCGCCGGCCGAGGACATCACCTCGATCACCGTGCCGGGCCTGTCCGACTGGCTCGCCGACATCGAGAAGCACCACTGGTTCCTGGTCTCGGATATCGCCGGCATCCTCGGCGGTCTGGTCACCAACGTCTCGGTGGTCACGGTCCTCGCCGTGCTGCTGGTGATCGGCACGTACTTCGTGCTGTGGAAGACCTCGTTCGGTCTGCGGCTGCGCTCCTGCGGCGAGAACCCGATCGCGGCCGAGTCCCTCGGCGTCAACGTGTACAAGTACAAGTACATCGCCGTCATCGTCTCGGGCGGTCTGGCCGGTCTCGGCGGTGCGTTCCTCTCGCTGGTCACCTCGCACATCTACAACGAGGGCCAGACCGGTGGCCGCGGCTACATCGGCCTCGCGGCGATGATCTTCGGCAACTGGCGTCCGGGCGGTCTCGCGATGGGCGCGGGCCTGTTCGGCTTCGCCGACGCGCTCCAGCTCCGCAGCGGCGGCGAGTCCGTGCACGCGCTGCTCCTGCTGCTCTTCGCGATCCTCGTCGCGATCGCGGCCTGGAAGGCGTACAAGAAGCGCTGGATCACCTCCTCCATCGCCATCGTCATCGGTGTCGGCGTCTTCATCTGGTACCTCGGCACGGACACGGTCCCGGTCGAGTTCGTCAGCGCGACCCCGTACGTGGTCACCTTGTTGGTCCTCTCGCTCTCCGCGCAGCGCCTGCGGATGCCGAAGGCCGACGGCATGCGGTACCGCAAGGGCGAGGGCAAGTGACGACGGCCCTCACCGAGGCCGACTGGGAGGCCCTGCGGGTCACGGCGCGCGAGGCCATGTCCCGCGCGTACGCCCCCTACTCGGGCTACCCGGTCGGCGCGGCGGCCCGCGTGGACGACGGGCGGACGGTCTCCGGCTGCAACGTCGAGAACGCCTCCTTCGGGCTCGGCCTGTGCGCCGAGTGCGGTCTCGTCTCGGAGCTCCAGGCGACCGGCGGCGGCCGTCTGACGCACTTCGTGTGCGTGGACGGCCTCGGCGAGACCCTGGTCCCGTGCGGCCGGTGCCGGCAGCTCCTGTTCGAGTTCGGCGGCCCCGAACTCGTCCTGGAGACGCCCGCCGGGTTCCTGACCCTGGCCGAGATGCTGCCGCAGGCCTTCGGCCCGGACCACCTCAGGAAGTAGATCCTCGGAGCGGCCCTTCCGGCACGATGGAAGGGCCGCTCTTCCTTTCCCTCTCTATGCGCGTAGAAAGAGGCACCACCATGGACGTCATCTCCGTCATCCGCACGAAGCGGGACAAGGGCGAGCTGAGCCCGGAGCAGATCGACTGGGTCATCGACGCCTACACCCGCGGCGTCGTCGCCGACGAGCAGATGTCCGCCCTGGCCATGGCGATCCTGCTGAACGGCATGAACCGCACCGAGATCGCCCGCTGGACCGCCGCGATGATCGCCAGCGGCGAGCGCATGAACTTCGACACGCTCTCCCGCCCGACCGCCGACAAGCACTCCACCGGCGGCGTCGGCGACAAGATCACCCTCCCGCTCGCCCCGCTCGTCGCCGCCTGCGGCGCGGCCGTCCCGCAGCTCTCCGGCCGCGGCCTCGGCCACACCGGCGGCACGCTCGACAAGCTGGAGTCCATCCCCGGCTGGCGCGCGCTGCTCTCCAACGACGAGATGCTGCACGTCCTCGACACCACGGGCGCCGTCATCTGCGCGGCCGGCGACGGCCTGGCCCCCGCGGACAAGAAGCTGTACGCCCTCCGGGACGTCACCGGCACCGTCGAGGCCATCCCGCTGATCGCCTCCTCGATCATGTCGAAGAAGATCGCCGAGGGCACCGGCTCGCTCGTCCTGGACGTCAAGGTCGGCACCGGCGCCTTCATGAAGACCGTCGAGGACGCCCGCGAGCTCGCCTCCACCATGGTCCAGCTCGGCACCGACAGCGGCGTGAAGACGGTCGCGCTGCTCACCGACATGTCGACCCCGCTCGGCCTGACCGCGGGCAACGCCCTGGAGGTCCGCGAGTCCGTCGAGGTCCTCGCCGGCGGCGGCCCGGCGGACGTCGTCGAGCTGACGATCGCGCTCGCCCGCGAGATGCTCGAAGCGGCCGGCATCAAGGACGCGGACCCGGCCAAGGCGCTCGCCGACGGCTCGGCGATGGACCACTGGCGCCGGATGATCGCGGCGCAGGGCGGCGACCCGGACGCCACCCTCCCGGTCGCCCGCGAGCAGCACGTCGTCACGGCGCAGTCGTCCGGCGTCCTCACCCGCCTCGACGCGTACGACATCGGCGTCGCCGCCTGGCGCCTCGGCGCGGGCCGCGCCCGCAAGGAGGACCCGGTGCAGGCGGGCGCGGGCGTCGAGCTCCACGCCAAGCCGGGCGACACGGTGACGGCGGGCCAGCCCCTGCTGACCCTCCACACCGACACCCCGGAGAAGTTCGACTACGCCCTGAAGTCCCTGAACGACTCCTGGGACATCGCGGCCCCCGGCACCGCCTTCACGGCGACCCCGATCGTGATGGACCGCATCGCCTGAGGCGCACCCCTCGGACACGCCCTGAGGGGACCGGTGGCCTCCCACCGGTCCCCTTCGGCGTGGCGAGCGATGAGTTCCGGGTCCCGTGACGGTCTCAAGGCATGTGGACACCAGCCGCCCGCTCGTCGTGACCCTGCCCGCCCGCCCCACCCGGGGCGAGGTGGCCCTGCTCTGCGCCGAGCTCGGCGCGGCGCCGCCCGGTGACGTCGTCTGCGAGGTCGGCGCGCTCGCGCCCGCCGACCTCTCGGCCGTCGACGCCCTCGCCCGCCTGAAACTGGCCGCGAACCGCCGGGGCCACCGCATCCGCTTCCACGGAGCAGGACCGGAACTGCAGACCCTGCTCCTCCTCACCGGCCTGGACGGAACCCTCGGCGTCTAGCGTCCGGTGCCTAGGGCGTGTTGCGAGAGTCCCGCCTGCCCGACGGCGTCTGGCACGCACGCTCGCCGCGTTGTCGGGATCACCCCGATACATCCAGTATCGGGGCGACCCTCCGCCTTGCGATCGCACGCACCAGACGCCGTCGGGCCCGCCCTTCGGGCGGCCGGCGCTACTTTCGCAACACGCCCTAGGCCTCCAGCCGCGCGGGCAGGTCGAAGAGCGGGAACCAGCGCTCGGTGTCCAGGAAGAAGTCCATCCCGGCGACCTTGCCCTCCCGGACCTCCAGGACGATCAGCGCCCACGGCGAGAAGCCGCCCGCCGGGTCCGGGTGGTACTGCGCGAACGCCGGGGAGCCGTTCGCCACGGTCGGCACCAGCTTCGAGCCGGAGCAGACCTCGCCGACGCCCAGCATCCAGCCCACGATGTCGTCGTGGCCCTGGAGCCAGAGGTCGTACGGCGGCATGGACATGGTCGCGTCCTCGTGGAGGAGCGCGGTCAGCGCCTTCATGTCGTAGCCCTCGAAGGCCGCCACGTACCGCTCCAGGAGCGCCTTCTGCTCCTCGTCCAGCGGGTCCGCCGGGTCGGAGGCGGCCGGCGCCTGCTCGGCGAGGGTCGCGCGGGCCCGCTGGAGGGCGCTGTTGACCGAGGCGACGGAGGTGTCGAGGAGCTCCGCGACCTCGCTCGCCTTCCAGGCGAGCACCTCGCGCAGGATCAGCACGGCCCGCTGCTTGGGCGGCAGGTGCTGGAGGGCGGCGACGAAGGCGAGCCGCACGGATTCGCGGGCGAGGGCCGTCTCCGCCGGGTCCCCGGCCGTGGGCACGACCCGCCCGTCGGGGACCGGCTCCAGCCAGGTGATCTCCGGCTGCTTGACCAGCTGCGCCTGGGCGACCGGGGTCGGGGAGGTCAGATCCATCGGCCGCGCCCTCTTGTTGCCCGCGTTCAGCGCGTCCAGGCACACGTTGGTCGCGATCCGGTAGAGCCAGGACCGCAGCGAGGAGCGGCCCTCGAAGGTGCTGATGGCCTTCCAGGCCCGCACCATCGTGTCCTGTACCGCGTCCTCCGCCTCGAAGGAGGATCCGAGCATCCGGTAGCAGTAACCGGTCAGCTCCCTGCGGTACTTGTCGAGTTCTTCGGTCGTCACGGCCGCGGTGCCGGTCATCGGGTCCACACCCCACTCACCCCTCACCGGCACCGTTCGGTGCCGGTGAGAGGGAAGCTACCGCAGCCGACTGACAGCGGGGGTCACGTTCCCGGCTTGCGCCCGTAGATGAAGACGTCGTCGCCGTTCCGGAGCATGCTCCAGTACTTCTTGGCGTCGGCCGGCCGCATGTTGACGCAGCCGCCCGAACCCGGCGGGTTCCACATGGACTTGGTCGTCGAGTGGAAGGCCTGGCCGCGGTCGAAGAACTGCGCGTACGGCATCGACACGTTGTAGAGCGTCGACCAGTGGTTGATGTTCCGCCAGTAGATCTTCTTGGCGCCGGTACGGGTCTCCGTGCCGTCCTTGCCCGTACGCACCGGCACCGGCCCGTACTTGAGGCGCGAGCCGTCCTGGATCCAGGTCAGCTGCCGCGTCAGGTCGACGCAGGCGATCCGGCCCTTGTTGGTCGGACACTTGCGGTCCTTGTTCGGGTTGGTCCCGGCCGCCTTCTGCTGGATCATCGTGTTCATCGTGCGCCAGGTGACCGTGCCCGCGTACCCCGCCGCCGGGGTGATCCCGTGCTTGCGCTGGAAGGCCTGGATGGCCTGGCAGTCGCCGAGCGACTGGCGCCCGTCGACCGTCCGGCCGAGGAACTTCTCCACCTGCTTCTGGTACGGCCCCGTCGTCACGTTGCAGGACGCGGCCTGCGCCGGAGCCGAACCGAGTGCGATCGTCATCGGCACCACCAGCGCCGTGAGACCGGCCGAGATGCCCGCTCTTCTGCCTATTCGGCTCGTGATTCGCTTCATTTCCGCCTTCTCCCCCTTGGGTCCTGACAAGGAGGACGTCGGCGGGAGCGAGTCAGTTGCAGGCGGCGGCGAGTTGTGGCCGGCGGGCCGCGACCCGGGCGCTGTGGCTCCCGTAGAGGGTCACGGACACGACGCCGAGGACCGCGACGAGGCCGATCACGACCGTGCCCGCCCAGCCGCCCGCGTGGTAGGCGACGGCGCCGAGCGTGCCGCCCAGGCTGCTGCCGAGGTAGTACGCGGACTGGTAGAGCGCCGAGGCCTGCGCCCGGCCCGTCTTCGCCGTGCGGCTCACCGAGGAGGAGGCGACCGCGTGGCCGGCGAAGAAGCCGGCCGTGATGAGGACGAGCCCCGCCAGGACGGCGGCGAGCGAGTCGGAGAGCGAGAGCAGCAGGCCCGCGGCGGTCGTGGAGACCGCCAGGTAGAGCGCCCCGCGGCGGCCCAGCCGGCCGACGAGCTTCCCGGCGGCGGCCGAGGCGACCGTACCGACCAGGTAGACGAGGAAGATCGAGCCGACGACGCCCTGCGCGAGCGAGAACGGCGCCTCGACCAGGCGGTAGCCGATCACGGTGTACACCGCGCCGAAGACCGTCATGAACAGCGCGCCGATCACGTAGAGCCGGACGAGCAGCGGGTCGGACAGGTGCGTCCGGACGGCGCCCGCCAGCGCCTTCGGGTTCAGCGTGCCCGGCGTGAAGTGCCGCGCCTTCGGGAGCAGCGCCCGGAAGGCGATCGCGCAGAGCAGCGAGGTCAGGCCGACGGCGGCCAGACCCGCGCGCCAGCCCCACATCTGGGCGACCCAGCCGGTCACGATCCGGCCGCTCATGCCGCCGATCGAGTTGCCCGCGACGAAGAGGCCGATCGCCGCGACCAGCGCCTTGGGGCGGACCTCCTCGGCGAGGTACGCCATCGCGGAGGCGGGGAGCCCGGCGAGCGCGGCGCCCTGGACGGCGCGGAGGGCGATCAGCACCTCCAGGCTGGGGGCGAAGGGGACGAGCAGCGAGACGGCGACGGCGACCGAGAGGGAGGCGGTCATCATCGCGCGCCGCCCGAAGCGCTCCGAGAGGGCGCTGAGCGGCAGGACGCACAGGGCGAGGGCGCCGGTCGCGGCGGAGACCGTCCATGAGGCGGCGGACGCGGTGGCGCCGAACTCGGCCGAGATGGCCGGGAGAAGGGCCTGTGTGGAGTAGAGGAGGGCGAAGGCGGCCAGTCCGGCGGCGAAGAGCGCGAGGCTCGTCCGGCGGTAGCCGGGGGCTCCGGGGGAGAGGCGGGTGTCGGCGGACGCGCTGGTGGCGGCCGCCTTGGTACTGGCGGGAGGCATGTCTCGAACGTAGGACGATCCGTTTCATGCGTCCAATGCACGGAACTGCTGTAATCGTTCCCATGGCGCATGAGTACAGGTCACAGCCTCGCCTGTCACCGAACAGTAACGAAGAAGACATGGGACTGCTGCTGGCCCCGCGGCTCGCGTACTTCGCGGCCGTCGCGCGGCACGAGCACGTGACCCGGGCCGCGGCCGAGATGGGCGTGCCGCAGTCGACGCTCTCCCGGGCCATGGTCCGTCTCGAACAGGACCTGGGCGTCGCCCTCTTCGCCCGCCGCGGCCGCACGGTCTCGCTCACCCCGGCCGGCCGCCGCTTCCTCACCGCCGCCGAGAAGGCGCTCACCGAGGTCGAACGGGCCGCCGACACCGTACGGGCCGACGCCGATCCCACCGCCGGCCGGGTCGCCTTCGGCTTCCTGCACACGATGGGCTCCGAGACCGTCCCCGGACTCATCAGGGCCTTCCGCGTCGACCACCCGCGCGTCCGCTTCACCCTCGTCCAGAACTACGGCGAGGCCATGATCGAGCGGCTCAGGGCGGGCGACCTCGACCTCTGCCTGACCTCGCCGGTGCCGGACGCCCCCGACCTCGTGGCCCGGCGCCTCGACGAGCAGCGGCTGCGGCTCGTCGTCCCGGACGACCACCGGCTCGCGGGCCGCCGCCGTGTCCGTCTCGCCGAGGCCGCCGAGGAGACCTTCGTGACCCTGGAGCCGGGGTACGGGCTCCGCCGCATCACCGACGACCTGTGCGCCGAGGCCGGCTTCAAGCCCCGCGTCGCCTTCGAGGGCGAGGAGGCCGAGACCCTGCGCGGCCTGGTCGCCGCGGGCCTCGGCGTCGCCCTGCTGCCGCCGCCCGCCGTCCCGCGCCCCGGCGTCGTCGAACTGACCGTCACCGCGCCGCGCGCGGTCCGCGAGATCGGCGTCGCCTGGCTCGACGGCCACCCGGACACGGCCCCGGTCGCCGCCTTCAAGAAGTTCCTGCTGAGCCGCCGCGGCCACCTGCTGCCCAAGGACTAACGCCGGGAGGAGCTCCCGAAGCCCACCGCGAGCGGCATCCGCAGACCCAGGGGCGGGGGCGCCGCCAGCGCGTCCGTCACGGGCCGGGCCACCGGCCGGGCGAAGAGCGCCCCGAGCGTGAAGTCCGCGGCGAGCGCCTGGACCTCCGTCGCGTACTGGCGCAGCGCGTGCCCGTCCGAGTGCACCTCGAAGCGGCAGGTGTCGCGGTTCGTCTTCTTGGCCCGCGCCGCGAAGCGGAACGACAGCTCGGGGTCCGTACGGGCGTCGTTCGTGCCGTGCACGATCAGCACCCGCCGCCCGGCCAGCTGCCGCACCGGCTCCGGCTCCGCCGCCACGTCGTCCTCCGGCAGCCACGGGGCCAGCGCGACGACCGCGCCGACCGCGTCGTGCCCGGCGGCCCGCAGCGCCGCCCGCGCCCCCATCCCGTGGCCGACGAGACAGACCGGGACGTCGCCGTAGCGGCGTACCGCCTCGGCCACGGCCCAGCCGGCGTCCGCCGCGAGCTCCGCGTCCGCGCCGTTCCAGCCCCGCCCCCGGTAGCGCACCACGTGACCGACGAGCCCCTCCGACCGCCCGGCCCTGACGAGCGCGCGCCCGACGGGCAGCACGCCGAGGTGCGCGCGCACCGAGGCGCGCCGGACCGACGACGGTTCGCCGTCCGGCAGGAGCAGCACCACGCCGCCCACCGCCGCCGACAGGGAACCTCCAACGGGGCGGCCGAGCCGGGGTCTCCGGGTCTCGGACGGCCCCACGAGTGCGTAGTGAGCCATGGTGGAACAGTCTCAGAAGGCGAGGTGTACACCACCCGTACACGCGGTCACTGTTACGCATCGCCGTGGGGCCGAACGTCCGCCTCCGCTCCTTGTGTTCAAAGCGGAAGGCGGGTCCCCGTCAGCCGGTGGTGCCCGTCTTGCCCGTCGTCGCGGTGCTCGCGGTGCTCGCGGTGCTCGCGGTCTGGCCGGTCGCGCCGGTGAGCGCGGTCGTGTTGACGAGCCCGTTCGGGCCGATGAGCCGGTCCGTGCCGAGGAGACTGGCCGAATCGAGGAGCGAGATGTCGCCCAGGAGCTCCGGGGCGAAGTTCAGCGTCTGCGTGCAGGCGCCGAAGACGCCCTGGCAGCTGTCGGTGAGCTGCTGGGTGTCGGAGGCCTGCGCCGTGCCGACCATGCCCATCGTCAGGGCGCCCGCCGAGACCGCCACGAGCAGTCCACGGATGATTCGCATGCCACGTCCTTCCTTGGTTCCGGCGGGTTTCGGATCCCGCCGTGAAGGCACCACGTAACCGCGCACCCAGGCGTACGGGAGTGTGCTGACCTGGTGGTGTCGTCTCAACGGCCCAATAAGTCGTATGCGCGACCGGGGCGTCGGAATCCGCGCGCTCTACGCGCGTAGGGGCTAGAGTGCGGAAATGACGAGCCAGACCCCCAACGTCCCCACCGCGGACCAGATCCGCCGTGCCCCGAAGGTGCTGCTCCACGACCACCTCGACGGCGGACTGCGCCCCGGCACGATCGTCGAACTCGCCCGTGAGCAGGGCTACGACCAGCTTCCCGAGACCGAGCCCGACAAGCTCGGCATCTGGTTCCGCGAGGCCGCCGACTCCGGCTCCCTGGAGCGGTACCTGGAGACCTTCGCGCACACCTGCGCCGTCATGCAGACCCGTGACGCCCTGGTCCGCGTCGCCGCCGAGTGCGCGGTCGACCTCGCCGAGGACGGGGTCGTGTACGCGGAGGTGCGCTACGCGCCGGAGCAGCACCTGGAGGCCGGTCTCAGCCTCGAAGAGGTCGTCGAGGCCGTCAACGAGGGCTTCCGGGAGGGCGAGCGGCAGGCCAGGGCAAACGGTCACCGCATCCGGGTCGGCGCGCTGCTCACCGCCATGCGGCACGCGGCCCGCGCCCTGGAGATCGCCGAACTCGCCAACCGCTACCGCGACTCCGGCGTCGTCGGCTTCGACATCGCGGGCGCCGAGGCGGGCTTCCCGCCCACCCGCCACCTCGACGCCTTCGAGTACCTGAAGCGCGAGAACAACCACTTCACGATCCACGCGGGCGAGGCCTTCGGGCTGCCCTCCATCTGGCAGGCGCTCCAGTGGTGCGGCGCCGACCGGCTCGGCCACGGCGTCCGCATCATCGACGACATCGAGGTCGCCGAGGACGGCGCGGTGACCCTCGGCCGGCTCGCCGCCTACGTCCGCGACAAGCGCATCCCGCTGGAGATGTGCCCCTCCTCCAACCTCCAGACCGGCGCCGCCGCCTCGTTCGCCGAGCACCCGATCGGCCTGCTCCGCAGGCTGCACTTCCGGGCCACGGTCAACACCGACAACCGGCTGATGAGCGGTACGAGCATGAGCCGGGAATTCGAGCTGCTGACCGAGGCATTCGATTACACGCTCGACGACATGCAGTGGTTCACGGTCAATGCGATGAAATCAGCGTTCATCCCTTTCGATGAACGGCTGGCCATGATCAATGAGGTCATCAAGCCCGGATACGCCGAGCTCAGGTCCGAATGGCTGTTCCAGCAGACGGCCACGACCAGCGAGTCTTCCCGGACGGAGGGCTGAGTGCGGCCCTGAAGGAGGGCGAGGAGCGGCCGGGTGAGCACGACACCCGGCCGCTTTCCGGTGTTTGCGATGGCGATGCCCGGTGGTTAGGTTGCAGAGCCGCTCTGCATTCCCAGGATTTCCCCTCCCGGCTTTCCCGGAAGCCCCCGGATTCCCCAAGGAAGATTTTCAGATGAAGCAGTCTGCCGCCAAGAAGCTCGGTGTCGCCGCCCTCGGTGCCGCTTTCGCCGTCACCGCCGCCGGCACGGCCTCCGCAGCGCCGTCCCTGCCGCTCGACGCGGACGCTCTGGGCACGGTGACCAACGCAGTCCCGCTGGGCGACGGCCTCACCACGCTCCCCGACGGTGCCGGAGAGTCCCTCGCCGCCGGTCAGGGCGCCCTCGGCCAGGGCCTCGACCAGGGCGTGAAGACCCTCCCGGCCGCCGCCGGCCAGGCCACCCAGAACCTGCCGCTCGACGCGGCGGCCGGCGGCCTCGGCGCCACCCCGCTCGGCGGCCTCCTCGGCGGCCTGCCGATCGGTGCCCTGCCGCTCGGCTGACACCGGCCCGTAGACGCCGAAGGGGCGCGCACCCGGTCCTCCCGGGTACGCGCCCCTTCGGCGTGTGCGCCGACTACCAGGCCGTCGTGCTCGCGCCCTTCTCCGCCGGCAGGAAGATCCACAGCGCCAGGTAGAGCAGGAACTGCGGGCCGGGCAGCAGGCACGAGACCAGGAAGATCACGCGCATCGTCGTCGCGGAGGTGCCGAAGCGCCGGGCCAGCGCCGCGCACACTCCACCGATCATCCGTCCGTTGCGAGGGCGGGCGAGAGCGGCCATGGTGGGCTCCTTCGGAGTCGTCTCCGGGAGCCGCTCCGTCGGGCTCCCGATGACTCCATGGTGCCGCCGGGAGGGGGCCCGGGGCGTCGGTCTACCGGGCGATCGGGACCCTGGGAATCCTCGGGGTCGAACCCTGAGCCGTCTCGTTCCGGAGCAGGGGGGAACCCTCACCCGACCCCGTACCCACGGAGGACTCCGCCCGCCCGGCCTCCGACCAGCGGCGCAGCCGGGCGCGCCCGACGGGCACGAACAGGAGATGGGCGAGCGCCACCCCGGCGGTGTTCAGGAGTACGGAGTCGACGTCCACGACCTGACCCGGCACGGCGGTCTGCAGCAGCTCCACGGCCAGCGACACCAGCGCGCCGGCGGCGGTCGTCCGGGCCAGCGAGGCCCAGCGGGAGACGTCGAGCCGCCCGTCGGCCATCGGGAGCAGCACCCCGAGCGGGGCCAGGAGCAGCAGTCCCTCGCCGATCAGCCGGGCCGCCTCGACGCCGCCGAGGGCCAGGTCGGCCCGCAGGCCGGCCAGCGGGATCGTGTTCGGCGGGGTCACCCAGGCCACGTCACGTGGCCTCAGGCTGACCCAGGCGACGAGCAGCAGATGCGCGAGGAGGAGGACGAACCCCGCCACGCGGACGACCACGGCGGCATTGCCGCCCGAACCTTGACGCTGCACGCCCCCCAAGACGCGCACCACAGCGGAATCGGTTCCGCCGGTCCGGATCCGGGCCGAATCGGTCCGGATCCGGACCGGCGGGCACCCCTTCGGGTGCTCAGCCCGTGGACGTCGCCACCGGTACGCCCGGTGTGGCCGTCGGCGGGACGGACTCCGGGCGCTCCCGCAGCTCCGTCGTGCACCGGTAGCGCTTCGGCGCGTACGCGCCGGGGCCGCCGAGGAGGACCGTGTGGTCGCCCGCGCCCGCCGAACTCGCCGAGAAGGTGCAGACGAGCTGCGAGAGCGCGACCGGGGTCAGGTCCTCGGGCTGCCGGCTCAGCCGCAGCGTGCCCGCCGGGTCGCCCTTGCGTCCGGCGCCGACCGCGAGCGGACCGCGCACCGCGCTCGTGAACCCGGCCTGCCGCTCGTCGTCCGAGGGGTCGTCGAGGAGCTGCGCGAGCAGCCCCTTGGCCGTCACCACCGGATCGCCGCCCGCCTTCTCCTCCGGCAGCGGCGCCCTGCGGTCCACGGCGTCCAGCTGCGAGCCGCACAGCAGGAACACCCGCACGGGCACGCCCTGCGCGGCCGACGCCGAGGTGTTCTCGCCGGTCACGCTGCACGGCACCCGGGAAGGAGCCGCGCCCGCGTCGACCGGCACCGAGGTCGTCCTGATGCCGCAGCCGGTGACGAGCGCGGTGACCGCGGCGGCCGCCAGGACGCCCGTACCGGCCGTGCGGCCGAAGGTCCGGCGTCTCACGCTTCCTCCACCTCGCCCTGGCTGCTGCGGGTCTGCACCTCGCGGGTGATCCCCGCGGCGTCCAGCGGCAGCCGCAGCACGAACACCGCGCCGTCGACCGTCCCGTCCTCGCCCACCGAGTTCGCGGCCGTGATCGAACCGCCGTGGATCAGCGCGTTCTCCATCGCGATGGAGAGGCCGAGCCCGCTGCCCTCCGACCGCGGCCGGGAGGCGCTCGCCTTGTAGAAGCGGTCGAAGACGTGCGGCAGCACCTCCTCGGGGATGCCGGGGCCGTGGTCGCGCACCGCGATGACCAGCTCGTCCTCGTCCGTGCGGACCGAGACCCGGACCGGCGAACCGCCGTGCTTCAGCGCGTTCCCGATGAGGTTCGCCAGGATCACGTCGAGGCGGCGCGGGTCGAGCGGCGCCACGATCCCGCGCTCGGCGTCGAGGTCGACCGCGTCCAGCCACGCGCGCGCGTCGATGCACGCGGTGATCTGGTCGGCGATGTCCACCTCGTCGAGCACGAGCCGGGCCGTGCCCGCGTCGAAGCGGGTCACCTCCATCAGGTTCTCCACCAGGTCGTTGAGCCGCCGCGTCTCGCTCACCACGAGCGCCACCGCCGGGGCGATCATCGGGTCGAGGGAGTCCTGCTCGTCCTCCAGGACCTCGGTGACGGCGGTCAGCGCGGTCAGCGGGGTCCGCAGCTCGTGCGACATGTCGGCCACGAAGCGCCGGCTGGACTCCTCCCGCGCGCTCATGTCCGCGACCTTCTTCTGCAGGGACTCGGCCGCGCTGTTGAACGTCCGCGTCAGATCGGCCAGCTCGTCCGCGCCGGTGACCCGCAGCCGGGTGTCGAGCTTCCCCTCGCCGAGCTGCTTGGCCGCCTCCCCGAGCCGGTGCACCGGACGCAGCACGGTCGTCGCCGCGACCTGCGCCAGCAGCACGGAGCCCGCCACCGCCAGCGCGGTCGCGATCCCCAACGACCAGCCGAGCGAGTTCAGATCGGCCTTCTCCGCGGCCAGCGACTTGAACATGTACCCGGCGGGCCCGCCGCCGTCGATCCGCGTCCCGCCGACCAGGTACGGCGTCCCGTCCCGCTCCGTGCGCTGCCAGAACAGGTGGTACGGATACGGGTTGGCCTCCGTCACCGGCCGCTTCGTGTCCACGGCGTCCCGCAGCGAGCGCGGCACGTCGGCCAGCGTGAAGTCGTCCGGGTCCGAGGCGCCGACGATCGGCTTGCCCACGGCCCGCTCCCCGAGCAGCAGCACCTGGTAGTTCGCGGCGCTGCCGCCCGCCATCTGCTCGGCGGTCCGCCGCAGATCGTCCTCGGTCGGCCGCAGCGGCAGCGTCGCCGCCCGGTTCTGCATCTCCTGCCGGAAGTCGTTGAGCGCCCCGTCCTGGGTACGCGTCAGCACCGCCTCGCGGTTGAGCCAGTACGCGATGCCGGAGGCGGCGACGGCCGCGGTGAGCGCGACCAGGGCGAAGACGACGACGAGCCGCAGCCGCAGGCTGGAGAGCCGCAGCCGCGTGAAGATCCCCTTGGTCACGCAGGAACGTCCAGCCGGTAACCGACGCCGCGGACGGTACGGATGAGCGTCGGCGAGGACGGCACGTCCTCCACCTTGGCGCGCAGCCGCTGCACACACGCGTCGACGAGCCGCGAGTCGCCCAGGTAGTCGTGCTCCCACACGAGCCGCAGCAACTGCTGCCGGGACAGCGCCTGTCCGGGCCGCCGACTCAGCTCCAGGAGCAGCCGCAGCTCGGTCGGGGTGAGCTGGAGGTCCTCGCCGTTCTTGGTGACCGTCATCGCCGACCGGTCGATCACCAGCGAGCCGTACGTCGCCGAATCCGTCGACTCCCGCTCGCCGCGCCGCAGTACGGCCCGGATGCGGGCGTCGAGGACGCGGCCCTGCACCGGCTTCACGACGTAGTCGTCGGCGCCGGACTCCAGGCCCACGACCACGTCGATGTCGTCGCTGCGGGCCGTCAGCAGGATGATCGGCAACTGGTCGGTGCGGCGGATCCGCCGGCAGACCTCGAAGCCGTCGATGCCGGGCAGCATGACGTCGAGCACGACCAGGTCCGGCCGCTGCTCGCGCAGCAGCTGGAGGCCGTCCTCACCCGTGGCGGCGGTGGCCACCCGGTGACCCTGCCGGGACAGGGACAGCTCAAGGGCCGTACGGATGGCGTCGTCGTCCTCGATCAGCAACAGAAAAGGCACGCCGTCATTCTGTCCCATGCGGCCGTCCGAGGACGACCGCTCGGTGACTCGCTTCTGTCCCGTCCCCTGTGACACGGCTGTGACAGTCGGCGGACAACGCCATGAAGTCCGCCGGGCAAGCTTCTTGGCACACGGACCGAAACACACTCCGACCGACGGGGGGCGCGAGATGAACGCACTGCACAGCACCACCTCAAGCGCAGTTGTCACGCGCCTCCACGACGTCGTGCGGAGCACGGAGAAGTCCGGCGCGGTGAACGGGCGGGGGTGCGTTCGCAGCGTCGGGCGTCAGCGCAAGGCGCCTTACATGGTGGCCATTGCTGACGGGGGAGCGGCGTACGGGGAGGTCACGGGGGAGCGTTCCTGTTCGGAGGCCGAGTTCACGGCCTACGTCCAGGAGCGTCGTGCCTCCCTGTACGCCACCGCCTACCACCTGACCGGTGACCGTTTCGAGGCCGAGGACCTGCTCCAGAGCGCGCTGTTCTCCACGTACCGCGCCTGGGACCGGATCAGCGACAAGGCCGCGGTCGGCGGATACCTCCGCCGGACGATGACCAATCTGCACATCAGCGCGTGGCGCCGGCGCAAGCTCAACGAGTACCCGACCGAGGAGCTCCCCGAGACGGTGGGCGAGACGGACGCGATGCGCGGCACCGAGCTGCGCGCGGTGCTGTGGCAGGCACTGGCCCGACTGCCCGAGCTCCAGCGGACGATGCTGGTGCTGCGCTACTACGAGGGCCGTACCGATCCGGAGATCGCGGAGATCCTGGACATCAGTGTCGGCACGGTGAAGTCGAGCATCTGGCGCTCGCTGCGGCGACTGCGCGAGGACGAGGTGCTGAGCTTCGGCCGTGACGAGGAGGAGTCCTTCGGCGAGCTGGTGGCCTGAAGGCGGGGGGAACGACCCACGGGGGCCCACGGGGGAAACGGGGGCCTGCGGGGAAACGGGGAAAACGGGGGACCGTACGGGGGTACGGGGGAACACACGAAGCGGGTCGTACAGGGCCGGGGGGCCTGTACGACCCGCTTCGTGCTGTGCGCGGAAGCCTCCGGGGTCAGCCGGCCGCCGGAGTGCGGTGGCGGCCCGCCGCCGCGGCGGCGAGACGGCCCAGGGCCTCGTCCTTGGCGCAGGGGTGAGCTCCCAGCCGCGTCTGCCGCGCCACGATCGCCCGCTCCGAGCGCATCAGGCGCCAGCCGCGGCGCAGCAGGAACGGCACCGACTTCCGGCCCTCCCTGAGGTCCCGGGCGAGCCGACGGCGGAAGGTCGTCGACGGGCGGCCGCGCAGACAGAGCGCGTCGGCGAGGACGTCGAGGTCACGGCAGCGGGCCACGATCTCGGCCGCGAAGATCCCCTCCGCCACGAACAGCGGGGTACGCCCGATGTCGAACCGCTCGCGGTCCACGCGGGAGCTCGTGGCGAGGTCGTACACGGGGACGTCCGTCCGCGCCGTACGGCACAGCTCGACGATGGCGGCGACGGCGGCGTCCGCGTCCCAGGACTGCGGCGAGTCCCAGTCGATGTCCGCGCTGCCGTCGACGAGCGGGAGCGACGGGTCGTCGCCCTCCTTGTAGAAATCGTCGAGGCGCAGGACCGGGAGGCCGGTGACGGCGGCGAGGGACGACTTGCCGGAGCCGGAGGGGCCGGCGAGCAGGACCACGCGGGTCGGGATCGGTAGGGAACTCACGGAACACCAGTGTGAGGCATTCCCCCGTCCAGGGGACCACCGAGGAAGGCCGTTGGTATCGAGCATCACACCTCAACTACTGTCGGTGGCCTTCCCCTCACCCCCTGGAAGGATCCTCATGGCGCGTCACGCAGAACCCCGGACCCCCCGTCGCAGCGCCCTGCTCAAGGCCGGGCTCACCGTCACGGCGGCGGGCGCCGCGGTGCTCGGCGCGGGCGCGGCGGCCCAGGCGGTCGCCCCGGTGCCGCTGCCCGTCGACTCGCTGACCCGGACGGACGCCGCCGCGGCCGGGGCGGGCGCGCTGAGCGGCGTCACCCACGGGCTGGGCCCGCTGACCCGGCTCCAGCTGGACCCGCTGGCCAAGACGGGCGTCGACCCGCTCGACAACGGTCTCGGCACCCAGGTCGCCGACTTCAAGCCGATCGGCACCGACCTGGTGACCGACCATCTGACGCAGGGCGGCGCGGTGGCCGATCTGCCGGTGGCCGGTCCGCTGACGCAGCGGCTGCTCCCGTAGGTCCGATTCAGCGCCTGGCGCGGCGCAGCCAGGCCGTCGCCGCGCTCGGCTGCTTCAGGCGGGCGCGCCAGGGGCCGTCCGCCCGCCTCAGATGGACGAGGACCGGGCCCTCGGGCAGCGTGAGGCTCTCCCGCCGCCTGCCGATCTCGTTGATGTACGGATACCTGCTGTCCGGGAGCGTGGTGGGGTCCTCGTGCCCCGCCAGGTCGTAGGAGTCGACGATGAAGTTGCTGTTGCCGCGGTAGTGGAAGGCGACGTCGATCGCCACTCCCGTGTGCAGCAGGACGTTCGGGCCCCAGGAGTCCAGCGTGTCCTCCGTGAGGAGCTGGGCCTCCGCCAGCGGCAGGACCCGCGCCTGCCAGAGGCCGTCGGTGCCCAGCTTCAGCCGCAGTCGCCCGTTCTCCGGCACGACGCAGAGCAGCCGGCCCCGGAAGTTCCGCTCCGTGGTGTTGACGAGGAGGTCCACCTCCTTGTTCGCCGGGCTGAGGGTCCACACGCTGGTGTGACCGTCGGTCTCGCCGGCGAACTCGAACACGACCGGGCCCGGCGGGAGGTCCGCGACGTCGATGACCTCGTTGTCCCGGCCGGTGAGCACGCGCGGCTCGAAGACCCCTCCGAACGTCCACGCCCCCGGGCCCTGTGCGAGGGGCGGGTAGGCGTGCGTGGCCGGGGCGGCCGGGGCCGGGGCCTGCGCGGGGGCGGGGGCCTGCGCGGGGGCCGGGACGGCGACCGGAGCCTGCGGTGCTTCCGGGACCTCCGCAGGCGTCTCCTCCGCCTCCGTGTCCTCCGGCCGGGTCTCCTCCGTCACGTCCACGCCGTGGTCCGCCGCCAGGCCGACGAGGCCGTCCAGGTAACCCTGGCCCACCGCGCGGAACTTCCAGCCGCCCGCCCGCCGGTACAGCTCCGCGAGGACCATCGCCGTCTCGCCGCCCGCCCCGGTCACCTCGTACCCGACGACCTGCGTGCCGTCCGGTGAGAGGACCCGTACGGACAGGCCGTCCACGTCCCGCAGCGCGCCGTCCTCCGTGGACGCGACCAGGAGCACGCGGTCGATCTCCGCCTCGACGCCCGCCAGATCGGTGTCCAGCCAGGTCGTGCCGTCCTCGTCGCCGCCCTCGGAGAACCGTACGGCGCCCGACGGGTGGACCGGGGCGCCGTCGAAGACGATGTCCGCGTCCCCCCGGACCCTGCCCCGCTCCGTCACGAGCAGCGCCGCGACGTCGATGCCGTTCCGGACGGCGACGCGCAGCGAGACCGTCGGGACGAAGGCGTTGTCTCCCTTGATCAATCCCCTCATCATGACCGGATCTTGCGGTCAAAGGGGGCCGCGGGGCAAGAGACGGCGGCCCCCGGGTGCGTATACCCGGGGGCCGTCGGTCGCGCTTCGGCGGGAGCCAGGGCGTGTTGCGAAAGTCCCGCCTGCCCGACGGCGCCTGGCACGCACGCCCTAGTACGAGGAGCCGCTCGCGCCCAGGGAGCCCGTCGGGTGCCAGACCGTCTTGGTCTCCAGGAAGGCGGTCATGCGGTCCGTCCCGGGGGACTCGGCGAAGTCCTCCGGGCGCGGGCGCAGGACGCGCTTGAGGTTGTCCGCCGCCGCGATCTCCAGCTCGCGGGCGAGGTCTCCCTCGGTGGCGCCCGTGAGGTCGATCGCGTTGACGTCCTGGTGGGCCGCGAGGTGCGGGCCCATCTCGGCGGCCTTGCCGGAGAGGATGTTGACCACGCCGCCCGGGAGGTCGGAGGTGGCCAGCACCTCGCCCAGGGAGAGGGCGGGCAGCGGGGACTTCTCCGAGGCGACGACCACGACCGTGTTGCCCGTCGCGATCGCCGGGGCGATCACCGAGACCAGGCCCAGGAAGGACGACTCCTGGGGGGCGATCACCGTGACGACGCCGGTCGGCTCGGGGGAGGAGAGGTTGAAGTACGGGCCGGCCACCGGGTTGGCGCCGCCGACGACCTGGGCGATCTTGTCCGTCCAGCCCGCGTACCAGACCCAGCGGTCGATCGCCGCGTCGACGACCGCGGCCGCCTTCGACTTCGACAGGCCCTCCGCGTCCGCGACCTCGCGGACGAACTGCTCGCGGCGGCCCTCCAGCATCTCGGCGACGCGGTAGAGGATCTGGCCGCGGTTGTACGCGGTCGCGCCCGCCCAGCCGCCGAAGGCCTTGCGGGCGGCGACGACCGCGTCACGCGCGTCCTTGCGGGAGGAGAGCGGCACGTTCGCCAGCCACTTGCCCTTCGAGTCCGTCACCTCGTACACCCGGCCGCTCTCGGAGCGGGGGAACTTGCCCCCGACGTACAGCTTGTAGGTCTTGAAGACGCTCAGCCGCGTCGCCGACTCAGACATCGAGGTAGGCCTCCAGACCGTGACGGCCGCCCTCGCGGCCGAAGCCCGACTCCTTGTAGCCGCCGAAGGGCGAGGTCGGGTCGAACTTGTTGAACGTGTTGGCCCAGACGACACCGGCGCGGAGCTTGGAGGCGACCGCCAGGATGCGGGAGCCCTTCTCCGTCCAGATGCCGGCGGACAGGCCGTACTGGCTGTTGTTGGCCTTCGCGACGGCCTCGTCCGGCGTACGGAAGGACAGCACCGAGAGGACCGGGCCGAAGATCTCGTCGCGGGCGATCCGGTGCGCCTGCGTGACGTTCGTGAAGAGCGTCGGGGCGAACCAGTAGCCGGCCGTCGGGATCTCGCAGGAGGCGGTCCAGCGCTCGGCGCCCTCCGCCTCGCCCTGGTCCACCAGCGACGTGATGCGGGCCAGCTGCTCCGAGGAGTTGATGGCGCCGATGTCGGTGTTCTTGTCGAGCGGGTCGCCCAGGCGCAGGGTGTTCAGGCGGCGCTTGAGCGAGTCGAGCAGCTCGTCCTGGATCGACTCCTGGACCAGCAGGCGCGAGCCCGCGCAGCAGACCTGGCCCTGGTTGAAGAAGATGCCGTTGACGATGCCCTCGACGGCCTGGTCGATGGGGGCGTCGTCGAAGACGATGTTGGCGCCCTTGCCGCCCAGCTCCAGGGTGACCTTCTTGTGCGTGCCGGCGACGGAGCGCGCGATCGACTTGCCGACCGCGGTCGAGCCGGTGAAGGCGACCTTGTTCACGTCCGGGTGCTCGACCAGTGCGGCGCCCGTGTCCCCGTAACCGGGAAGGATGTTGACGACGCCCTTCGGCAGCCCGGCCTGGC
Organism: Streptomyces sp. NPDC015130; assembly: GCF_043080005.1. NCBI lineage: Bacteria > Bacillati > Actinomycetota > Actinomycetes > Kitasatosporales > Streptomycetaceae > Streptomyces > Streptomyces sp. NPDC015130. The sequence continues at coordinate 172,139 of NZ_JBIBVC010000012.1, forward strand.
GGCAGATGTCCGCGAAGAACAGGGCGGAGAGCGGGGTCGTCTCGGCCGGCTTCAGGACGACGGTGTTGCCCGTCGCGAGGGCCGGGGCGATCTTCCACGCCAGCATGAGCAGCGGGAAGTTCCACGGGATGACCTGGCCGGCCACGCCCAGCGGGCGCGGGTTCGCGCCGTAGCCCGCGTGGTCGAGCTTGTCGGCCCAGCCCGCGTAGTAGAAGAAGTGTGCGGCGACCAGGGGGAGGTCGGCGTCGCGGGTCTCCTTGATCGGCTTGCCGTTGTCCAGGGTCTCCAGGACGGCCAGCTCGCGGCTGCGCTCCTGGATGATCCGGGCGATCCGGAAGAGGTACTTGGCGCGCTCGGAGCCGGGCAGCGCCGACCACTTCTCGAAGGCCTTCCGCGCCGCCTTCACCGCGCGGTCCACGTCCTCGGCGCCCGCCTGGGCGATCTCGGACAGGACCTCCTCGGAGGAGGGGGAGACGGTCTTGAAGACCTTGCCGTCGGCCGCGTCGACGAACTCGCCGTCGATGAACAGGCCGTAGGAGGGGGCGATGTCGACGACGGACCGGGACTCGGGCGCCGGCGCGTACTCGAATGCAGATGCCATGTTGATCAGTCCACCGTCACGTAATCGGGGCCGGAGTAACGGCCGGTCGCCAGCTTCTGGCGCTGCATCAGCAGGTCGTTGAGCAGGCTGGAGGCGCCGAAGCGGAACCAGTGGTTATCCAGCCAGTCCTCACCGACGGTCTCGTTGACGAGGACGAGGAACTTGATCGCTTCCTTGGTGTTGCGGATGCCGCCGGCGGGCTTCACGCCGATCTGCACGCCGGTCTGCGCGCGGAAGTCCCGCACGGCCTCCAGCATGAGGAGCGTGTTCGCCGGGGTGGCGTTGACCGCGACCTTGCCGGTCGAGGTCTTGATGAAGTCCGCGCCGGCCATCATGCCGAGCCAGGAGGCACGGCGGATGTTGTCGTACGTGGACAGCTCGCCGGTCTCGAAGATCACCTTGAGGCGGGCGCGGTCGCCGCACTCCGCCTTGATCGCGGCGATCTGCTCGTAGACCTTCAGGTAGTGGCCGGCGAGGAAGGCGCCACGGTCGATGACCATGTCGATCTCGTCGGCGCCCGCGGCGATGGCGTCGGCCGTGTCGGCCAGCTTCACGGGGAGCGCGGCGCGCCCGGCCGGGAAGGCGGTGGCGACCGAGGCGACCTTGACGCCGGAGCCCGCGACGGCGGCCTTGGCGGTGGCCACCATGTCGGGGTAGACGCAGACGGCGGCGGTCGTCGGGGTCGTGCGGTCGGTCGGATCGGGGTTGACGGCCTTGGCGGCGAGCGCCCGGACCTTGCCCGGGGTGTCCGCGCCTTCGAGCGTCGTCAGGTCGATCATGGAAATGGCCAGGTCGATGGCGTACGCCTTGGCCGTGGTCTTGATCGAGCGGGTGCCGAGGGACGCGGCGCGCGCCTCCAGGCCGACGGCGTCGACGCCGGGCAGCCCGTGGAGGAAGCGGCGCAGCGCACTGTCGGACGCGGTCACGTCGGCGAATGCGGATGCTGCGGATGCAGTGGTGGGCATGGTCACCAGTCGAGCATATCTACGCGCGTAGCGACCTGTACAGGGGAGGGTCTTCGCGGAGCACGAGGTCAAGGGCGCCGGTCGGCGTGGTGGCCCAGGGGTGACAGGGCCCGTGACTCCTGTCACACGGCCGTGACATGGAGCGGACAAGTCCTGAATACAAGATCAATAGATTTTCATCAGCAGCCAGCCGGACCTCACCGGAACCAGTCGGACCGAGAAAAAGCGGCATGCGGCTCTCCCATCGACCATCACCTGAATCACAGGAGTCGTTATGCGCACCGCCCTTCGCACCGCCGTCGCCACCGCCCTCGTCGCGGGTGTCGCGATCACCACCCCGGCCCTCGCGGCCGGTGCCGCTTTCGCCGCCGACGGCCCGGCGGCCGTGAAGCCCGCCGCGCCCGCCGCGCCTTCCGCTCCGACTGCTGCCGCCCAGACCGAACAGGCTGCCGACCCGGCCAAGACGCCGGCCAAGACTCCGGCCGGGACCCAGACCAAGACCCCGGCCACCGCCCCGACCAAGACCCCGGCCGGGACGGTCCAGGACGAGGCCACGACCACGACCGCCCCGGTCCGCACGGTCCAGCTCGCGGGCGGGCTGTCGGCCAAGGTGTACGCGAAGGGTGACCAGCACCCGTACTACACCGCCACCGTCATCCGGGGCGGCGTGACGCTCGGCGAGCTGAAGGCCGGCGCCGGCTACGGCGGGAAGGACACCAAGGTCTTCGTCGGGTACGCGGTGACCCTCGACTTCGAGGGCAAGGTGACCGCGGTCGCCGTCGACGCCGCGAACGGCACCCTCGTCCGCACGGTCCAGCTCGCGGGCGGGCTGTCGGCCAAGGTGTACGCGAAGGGTGACCAGCACCCGTACTACACCGCCACCGTGATCAAGGGCGGCGTGACGCTCGGCGAGCTGAAGGCCGGTGCCGGTTACGGCGGGGAGGACACCAAGGTCTTCGCCGGATACTCCGTGACCCTGACCTTCGAGGGCCAGGTGACCGCGAGCGCCGCCACGGGCGAGACCCCGCAGGGCACCCTCGTCCGCACCAAGACCCTCGCCGGCGGCACGGTCGCCAAGATCTACAAGGTCGCCGACGGCCACCACCGCGCCGAGCTCTTCCAGCAGGGCAAGCGCGTCGGCACGCTCGACGCCGACCACTGGTCGGTCGCCGCCAACAACAACGGCGCCTTCTTCGTCCTCAACTCCGACGGCTCCAGCTACGACTGGGTCGGCAACTACCTCCCGGGCGCCAAGCCCGGCCAGTACAAGCTGGCCAACGGCGTCCACGTGGAGCTCGTGAAGAAGGACGGCCGCTACGGCCTCCAGGAGATGCGCTGGGGCATCGGCACCGGCGTCTCCTACCTGAAGGGAGACCGCCAGGTCTACCAGTTCACCGGCGGCGGCCTCGTCGTCCTGGAGCGGGACGGCGGCCTCGCCGCCTACATCCCCGGCGCCGCGAAGCAGTCCGCCCCGATGCCGTACACCCGTGACGACGCCTGCACCAGCTACACCGAGGTCGGCATCGGCGCGGGCACCAAGGCCGAGCTCACCATGAGCCCGAACGGCCCGACCGCCACCCTCCGCGACATCGGCAGCGACGAGCAGGTCTACACGACGCTCGACCGCAAGCACCCCTCGCTGCCGAAGAGCGCCGGCATCGTCGCGCGCATCGACAACCCCTTCAGCGCCAAGCCGACCCTCTACACCAAGGTCGAGGGCGGCACGGCCAAGGGCGGTACGCACGCCTTCCCGACGATGCCGAAGGGCTGCAAGCTCAACCCGGTCAAGGGCACCAGCACCCCCGTCACCGGCACCACCGGCACCACCGGCACCACTGGCAACACCGGCACCACTGGCAACACCGGCACCACGGTCAACACCGGTGGTCAGACCTCCGTCGTCCCGCGCGGCGGTGTCGCGGCCGGCGCCGAACTCGGCACCGAGGGCGACTCCACGGCCCTGCTCGCCGCGGGCGCCGGGGCCTCGCTCGCCGCCGCCGGTCTGGGCTTCGTCGTCCTGCGCCGCCGGAACGCCGCGTCCCGCGCCTGATCCGTCCGGTCCGATCCGTCCGGTCCGATCCGTCCGGCGTGATCCGCCGGCCCGGTCCGCCGGCCCGGTCCGGCGGCCCGGCCCCTCGGCCCGGTCCGTCGGCCCGTCCGACAGGTGCCTCGCTCCACCGGCACCTGGCTCCACCGGTACCTCACCCCACCCCACCGGTACCTCGTCCCACCGGTTCCCGGCCCTTTGACCCGAGCGGGAACAACACCCCACCCCCGGCCGGTCGCCGCGTTCCCGCGCGGCGGCCGGCCGGACCCTTCGCCTCCCTGGCCGTCCGCCCCGCCCCGTCCGCCTGTCCGCCTGTCCGGAGTCCGCCGTGAACCGCCGCCCCCGCCGTGCCCGTACCGCACCCCTCCTCCTCGTGGCCGCCCTCACCGCCCTCGCCGGCTGCTCGGCCGGGCCGACGACGCCGCCCGCCACCCCGCCCGCGCGGATCTCCGAGGCCACGGCCGCGCCCGCGCCCACCGAGAGCGCCGCACCCGTCCGTGCGCTCGGCCGCTCCCTGCCCGTCCGGGTCCAGCTCCCCGCCGCCGGGGTCGACACCGGCGCCGACGGCGCCGTCCTGGAGCTGGGGCTCGCCGCCGACGGAACCGTCGAGGTGCCCTCGGTCGAGGACGCCGACCGCATCGGCTGGTACGACAAGGGCGTCACGCCCGGCGAGACCGGCCCCGCCGTCCTCATCGGCCACTTCGACACGGCCCGCGGCCCCGCCGTCCTGAAGAACGTCTCGCGGGTCCGCGTCGGCGACGAGATCGCCGTGACCCGGGCGGACGGCCGGGTCGCCGTCTTCCGCGTCCGGGAGCTGGAACAGGTCGACAAGAAGGCCTTCCCCACGGCCAAGGTCTACGGCGACACCACGCGCCCCGAGCTGCGCATCGTCACGTGCGGCGGCGAGCTGGTCGACGGCCACCGGCCCGACAACATCATTCTGTACGCGGATCTCGTGGCCACGCGGGCCGCCTGAGCCCCCACGGGCCCGCTGAGGCACAATCGGCGGCATGACGACCCCGGAGCCGACCCCCGAGCCGACCCCTGAGCCGACCCCCGGGTCGACGCCCGAGCCGACCCCCGAGGCGAGCGGCGAGCCGACCCCCGGGCCGACCCCTGAGCCGACCCCCGAGGCCGGTGACAGGCCGAAGCGCGCGGCGAGCGGGAAGCCGAGGCCCGAGGCGGGCCGGAAGCCGAAGCCCGCCGCACCCGCCTCCGCCGACCCGGCCGCCGAGCCGCAGTACGCCGACCGCGTCTTCCGCTCGCCCCTCGGCATCGCCAGCGGTGTGTTCCTCACGCTGCTCGCGTGCCTCTTCGCCGGCGACGCGCTGATCCGCGGCGAGGGCCGGACCCCCTGGATCGCGCTCGCCGGGATCGTCCTCGCCGTCCCGATGATCGTGGCCTTCACGATCCGGCCCGCCGTGTACGCCAACGACAACCGGCTCCGGATCCGCAACCCGTTCCGGTCGATCGTCCTGCCCTGGGCCTCGGTCGCCGACATCCGCGCCGGGTACTCCAGCGAGGTCTTCACCCAGGACGGCACCAAGTACCAGCTGTGGGCCGTCCCCGTCTCGCTGCGGCAGCGGAAGAAGGCGGCCCGGCGCGCCGCCCGCTCCTCGCAGGACGACCCCCACGGCCGTACCTCCGTCACCGCCGACGTACGGGACAGCGCGTCCCGGACCGCGCCCAGCGACCAGACCGTCGCCGATCTGCGCGAGCTCGCCGAGCGCCGGGCCGGAGCCCCCGGCTCGCAGGGCGAGCCGCAGGTGCGCTGGGCGTACGAGATCATCGCCCCCGCGGTCGCCGGGCTGCTGCTCCTCGTGATCCTGCTCGCGACGGGCTGACGGGTCGACGGGCCGACGGGCTGACGGGCCACGGGCCCGGTCAAGGTCCCGGGATCGACGAGAGGGCCGGTGCGGAATCGCTTCCGCACCGGCCCTCTCCCGTCTGCCGGACCGACGGCCCCGGGGTCAGAGCCCCGCGGCCGCGCTCAGGTCCCGCTTGATCGCGACCAGCACCTCGTGGGCCGTGGTCCGCGCCGGGGCCAGGTCGACCGCCGCGGCGACCGGGACGACGACCTCCAGGTAGCACTTGAGCTTGGGCTCGGTGCCGCTCGGACGGACGATCACCCGGGCCTTGTAGGCGCCCTCCAGGTGGTAGCGCAGCCCGTCCGTCGGCGGGAGGGACTCCGTGCCCTTCGTCAGGTCCTCCGCCGAGACGACGGTCAGACCGGCGAGGGAGACCGGCGGGCGCTCGCGCAGCGCCGTCATCGCGTTCGCGATGACGCTCAGGTCCTCGACCCGCACCGACAGCTGGTCGGTGGCGTGCAGCCCGTGGGCCACGGCCAGGTCGTCGAGCAGGTCCAGGAGGGTCCGGTCCTGCTCCTTGAGGACCGAGGCCAGCTCGGCGACGAGCAGCGCGGCCGTGATGCCGTCCTTGTCGCGGACGCCCTCCGGGTCGACGCAGTAGCCGAGGGCCTCCTCGTAGCCGTACCGCAGGCCGTCGACACGGGCGATCCACTTGAAGCCGGTCAGCGTCTCCTCGTAGCCCACCCCGGCGGCCTCGGCGATCCGGCCGAGCAGCGAGGACGACACGATCGACTCGGCGAACACGCCCGTCGCGCCCTTGTGCACCAGGTGCGCGGCGAGCAGCGCGCCCACCTCGTCGCCGCGGAGCATCCGCCAGCCGCCCTCGACGGCGGCGTCCGGCACGGCGACCGCGCAGCGGTCCGCGTCGGGGTCGTTGGCGATGACGATGTCGGGGTCCACGGCACGCGCCGCCTCGAAGGCGAGGTCCATGGCACCCGGCTCCTCCGGGTTCGGGAAGGCGACCGTCGGGAACGCCGGGTCGGGCTCCGCCTGGGCGGCGACGAGCGCGGGCGGCGGGAAGCCGGCGCGGGCGAAGGCCGCCGTCAGGACGTCCTTGCCGACGCCGTGCATGGCCGTGTAGACGGTCCGTACGCCCCGGGGGGAGCCGGGGGTCAGGACGGCGTCCGTACGGGCCAGGTAGGCCTCCAGGACCTCGTCGCCGAGGGTCTCCCAGCCGGACTCCGGGCGGGGCACGTCGTGCAGCGAGCGGACCGCGTCGATCTCGGCGGCGATCTCCGCGTCGGCTGGCGGCACGATCTGCGAGCCGTCGCCCAGGTAGACCTTGTAGCCGTTGTCGCGGGGCGGGTTGTGGCTCGCGGTCACCTCGACGCCGGCGACGGCGCCCAGATGCCTTATGGCGTACGCGAGGACGGGCGTCGGCAGCGGACGGGGGAGGACCGCGGCGCGCAGGCCGGCGCCGGTCATGACGGCGGCGGTGTCGCGGGCGAAGTCGGCCGACTTGTAGCGGGCGTCGTAGCCGACCACGACGAGGCCGCCCTCCTGGCCCTTGGCCTTGAGGTACGCCGCCAGGCCGGCGGCGGCGCGGATGACGACCGAGCGGTTCATCCGCATGGGCCCGGCGCCGAGCTCGCCGCGGAGGCCGGCGGTGCCGAACTGGAGGGTGCCGGCGAAGCGGGCGGCGAGTTCGTCGGTGGCACCGGCCTCGATGAGCTTCGCGAGCTCCTCGCGGGTCTCCGGGTCGGGGTCCTCGGCGAGCCAGGCCTGGGCCCGGGTGAGGAGGTCGTCCTGCGTCACGGTGTGCCTTTCGGGGAGTGCGGGCGGGAGGGGCGCGGTGGGGTGCGGGGCGTGGGCCGCTGCGCGGAGCCTTCCCCCACCCCGCCCCTTCCCGAAACTGGGGGCAGGCCCCCAGCCCCCCGTACGGCCTGCGGCCGTGCCCTCAAACGCCGGGCGGGCTGAGTTTCCGCCGGGCGGAGATCTCAGCCCGCTGGGGGTCCCCCGCGCCGCCAGGCGTAGGGGAGTTCGAGGCGCGGGGGTCCGGGGCGGAGCCCCGGTTTCGGGAAGGGGCGGGGTGGGGGAGAAGCCCCGCGCAGCGGCCCTCCCCTTCCCCTGAGCCGGAGGCTCAGATGCGGTCGAGCACCCGGGTGAGCAGCTCACCCATCCGCGCGGCCGAGTCGCGGCCCGCCTGGAGGACCTCCTCGTGGTTCAGCGGCTCGCCCGAGAGGCCCGCCGCCAGGTTGGTGACGAGGGAGATGCCCAGGACCTCGGCGCCGGCCTCGCGCGCGGCGATGGCCTCCAGGACCGTGGACATGCCGACGAGGTCGCCGCCCATGACGCGGACCATGTTGATCTCGGCCGGGGTCTCGTAGTGCGGGCCGGGGAACTGGACGTAGACGCCCTCCTCCAGGGTCTCGTCGACCTCCTTGCACAGCGCGCGCAGCCGCGGCGAGTACAGGTCGGTGAGGTCCACGAAGTTCGCGCCGACGATCGGGGAGGCGGCCGTCAGGTTGATGTGGTCGCTGATCAGGACCGGCTGGCCGGGGCGCATGCCCTCGCGGAGGCCGCCGCAGCCGTTGGTCAGGACGATCGTCTTGCAGCCGGCGGCGACGGCGGTGCGGACGCCGTGGGCGACGGAGGCGACGCCCCGGCCCTCGTAGAAGTGGGTGCGGCCGAGGAAGACCAGCGCGCGCTTCTCACCGATCTTGTACGAGCGGACCTTGCCGCCGTGGCCCTCGACGGCCGGCGCCGGGAAGCCGGGGAGCTCGGTCACCGGGAACTCGGCCTCGGGGGCGCCGAGCGCGTCGACGGCGGGTGCCCAGCCGGAGCCCATGACCAGGGCGACGTCGTGGTTGTCGACGCCGGTCAGCTCGCGCAGACGGGCGGCAGCGGCCTCGGCGGCCTCGTACGGGGTGGCAGTTGCGTTCACTGACTCTCTCGCCTCGGGGAGGGGAGTCCGAGGGGAGCCCCGGACGGATTTGTTACCCGCAGAAGCCTAGCCGGAGAATGCCTACGCGCGTAGATGACGATGCTGACGGACATGCGATCGTTGTCTTGTCGTTTCCGACGAAAGGGACGCGGGGGGCCTCGCCGCCGGCCGTCGGGCGTTCGCACATTCCCCGTCCGTGCCTCAGCAGGGACGCTTGCGCAACTCCATCACGTAGTCGTGCGGCGCGCCCGCCGACTCGGCCGCGTCCGCGACCTCGCCCAGGTACCGCGCGGACGGCAGCCCGCCCTCGTAGCCGTTGAGGACGTACACCCAGGCCGGCTCCTCGCCGTCGAGCGTGTCCACCCGGACCCGCATCCGCCGGTAGATGTCCAGGCCGACGCCCTCCCACCGGTCCATGGAGTCCTCGTCCATCGGAGCGATGTCGTACAGCGCCACGAAGACCTGCGAGCGGGGGGCCTCCACGATCGTGGCCAGCGCGCCCTCCCACCCCATCTGCTCGCCGCCGAAGGTGAGCCGCCAGCCGTTCAGCCAGCCGGTGCCGCGCAGCGGGGAGTGCGGTGCGCGGCGGCTCATCAGCCGCGCGTCGAGGTTGCCGGCGAAAGCGGCGTAGAGCGACATGGCACCGAGGGTACGGGAGCGGGCGGGCTGTACGGCGGACTCCGCCGTACGGGCGGGCGCGCGCGTACGGAGCCCCGGCGCGAGACCACGCCGGGCGTGCGGGAGAATGGGGTACGCACTTGAAGCGTGCGGGACAATGGCGTACGCACTGCACCCCAGCGGGGGGATCCCCCGGCAGAACGAGACGCGAGGCGTAGATCCCAGTGACCCGGATCGTGATCATCGGTGGCGGACCCGGCGGATACGAGGCGGCCCTGGTGGGCGCCCAACTCGGCGCGGAGGTGACCGTCGTCGACTGCGACGGCCTCGGCGGCGCTTCCGTCCTGACCGACTGTGTTCCCTCCAAGACGCTGATCGCCACGGCGGAGGTGATGACCACCTTCGACTCCTCCTACGAGGAGCTCGGCATCATCGTCGCGGACGACACCCCGCACGTGGAGCAGGCGGCCCGCGTCGTGGGCGTGGACCTCGGCAAGGTCAACCGGCGGGTGAAGCGCCTCGCGCTCGCCCAGTCGCACGACATCACCGCCTCCGTCACCCGGGCGGGCGCACGCGTGCTGCGCGGCCGCGGCCGGCTCTCCGGCCGGCAGGCCGTGGACGGCTCCCGCCAGGTGATCGTCACCGCCGCCGACGGCACGGAGGAGACGCTCACCGCGGACGCCGTGCTGATCGCGACCGGCGGCCACCCGCGCGAGGTCCCGGACGCCAAGCCGGACGGCGAGCGCATCCTCAACTGGACGCAGGTCTACGACCTCAAGGAGCTCCCCGAGGAGCTCATCGTGGTCGGCTCCGGCGTCACCGGCGCCGAGTTCGCCGGCGCCTACCAGGCGCTCGGCTCCCGGGTCACCCTGGTGTCCAGCCGCGACCGCGTGCTGCCCGGTGAGGACCCGGACGCCGCCGCCGTCCTGGAGGACGTCTTCCGCCGCCGCGGCATGAACGTCATGGCCCGCTCGCGCGCCGAGTCCGCCAAGCGGGTCGGCGACCGGGTGGAGGTCACCCTCGCGGACGGCCGCGTCATCTCCGGCACCCACTGCCTCATGGCCGTCGGCGCGATCCCGAACTCGGCCGGAATGGGCCTGGAGGAGGCCGGCGTCAAGCTGAAGGACTCCGGTCACATCTGGACCGACCGGGTCTCCCGTACGAGCGCCCCCGGCATCTACGCGGCCGGTGACGTCACCGGTGTCTTCGCGCTCGCCTCGGTCGCCGCCATGCAGGGCCGCATCGCGATGTACCACTTCCTCGGCGACGCGGTGACCCCGCTCAACCTGAAGACGGTCTCCTCCAACGTCTTCACCGACCCCGAGATCGCCACCGTCGGCTACACGCAGGCCGACGTGGACGCGGGCAAGATCGACGCCAAGGTCGTCAAGCTGCCGCTGCTGCGCAACCCGCGCGCGAAGATGCAGGGCATCCGGGACGGCTTCGTCAAGCTCTTCGCCCGTCCCGGCACCGGGATCGTGGTCGGCGGCTGTGTCGTCGCCCCGAGGGCGAGCGAACTGATTCACCCCATCTCGATCGCGGTCGACAACAATCTGACGGTCGAACAGATCGCAAATGCTTTCACCGTGTACCCCTCCCTGTCGGGCTCGATCGCGGAAGTGGCACGGCAGTTGCACACCCGAAAGTCGGCGGGCGAGGCGTAGCACTTCGCGCCGGTACCGCTCCCGCCTGCGGGAACGGTTCGCCGACTCGGACAACCCCCGGCAAGCCGGGGCATAGACCTGGCGCAGAGCCGAACAACGACGGGGCCTCCCATACCACTTGGAGGCCCCGTCTGTGCGCATCTTCTGCAATTCGGCGCATAGTGCTGAAAAGTATCGGCCGCTCACGTTACTGTCAGTTTCGTGTTCGCTGCAGAACGTCGCCAGTTGATCCTCGAAATGGTGCGAGCCAATGGGGCCGTGTCGCTCCGCGAGCTCGCCCGCGTCGTCCAGACCTCGGAGGTGACCGTACGGAGGGACGTACGGGCACTTGAGGCAGAAGGACTCCTCGACCGCCGTCACGGCGGTGCGGTGTTGCCGGGCGGATTCACGCGAGAATCCGGCTTCCCGCAGAAATCCCATCTCGCCACGGCCGAGAAGACGGCCATCGCCGACGTCGCCGCGAGCCTCGTCGAAGAGGGCGAGGCCATCGTCGTCGGCGCCGGGACGACCACGCAGGAGCTGGCCCGCCGGCTCGCCCGCGTGCCCGGTCTGACCGTCGTCACCAACTCCCTGCTCGTCGCCCAGGCCCTGGCCCATGCCAACCGGGTCGAGGTCGTCATGACGGGAGGCACCCTGCGCGGCTCCAACTACGCCCTCGTGGGCAGCGGGGCCGAGCAGTCGCTCCAGGGGCTGCGGGTCTCCCGGGCCTTCCTCTCCGGGAGCGGGCTCACCGCCGAGCGCGGGCTCTCCACGTCCAACATGCTCTCCGCGAGCGTGGACCGGGCCCTCGTGCAGGCGGCGGCGGAGGTCGTGGTCCTCGCCGACCACACCAAGCTCGGAGCCGACACCATGTTCCAGACGGTGCCGACGGACGTGATCACCCGCCTGGTGACCGACGAGCCGCCGGCCCACGACGAGCGGGCCGCCTCCGAGCTCCAGGCCCTCGCCGACCAGGGCGTCCAGATCGCCGTCGCGGGTACGGGCACGGGGCCCGGCGCCACCGGCGGTGAGCAGCACCACCCCCCGGGCGTCCGGCCCCGCCGTGACATGCCGCTCCCCGTCCAGCGCGGACGGATGGCGGCGGGTCAGTTCCGCGGGCCCGGCGGGGGAATGGCGGCCGAGACGCTGGAACGCACGGCCCGGGTCGCGGACATGCGCCGCCGCTGAGACCGAAGTCCACGGCACCGCAGCACAGCACCGCGTCGCGAGGGACCCTCCCCCAGGGGTCCCACGGCCACGCACCTCAGCTCTTGAGTCCCCGCAGGGTCAGTGCCAGCAGGCGGTCCGCCAGCTCCGCGTCCTCCGGGCACTGCTCCGCCGCCAGCGCGATCGCGTTGGTGAGCTGCATCAGGTCGCCGATCGACACACCGGCCCGCACCTGACCCGCCTCCTGGGCGCGCCCGAGCAGGGTCTCGCCCGCGTCGCGCAGCGGCACGCTGCACGGGGCGAGCGCCGAACTCCGGTCGTACGAGGCGGACATCAGCGCGTGCGCGAGCCCCCGGTACTCGCCCGCGTGGGCGATCAGGGCCCGCAGCCACTCCACGAGCGCCCGGCACGGCTCGTCCGCCTCCGCCAGCTCGCGCGAGCGGTCCAGGAGCGCCGCCAGGGCCTCCTGGAAGACGGCGTTCAGCAGCTCGGCCCGGGCGGGGAAGTGGCGGTAGAGGGTGCCGATCCCCACGCCCGCGCGGCGGGCGATCTCCTCCAGCGGCGCGTCCGTGCCCTGTTCGGCGAAGACGGCCCTGGCCTCGGTGAGCAGCCGCTCGCGGTTGCGGCGTGCGTCGGCTCGCATGACGTGGGTCCTCCCCTCGACGGAAGGGCCCGCAGGCTGCTGCCTGCGGGCCCTTCACACCGTACGTGCCGCGACGGTCAGTCCTTGATGTCGCAGATGGTGGCGCCGGAGGTGACCGAGGCGCCGACCTCGGCGCTCAGGCCCTTGACGGTGCCGGAGCGGTGGGCGTTGAGCGGCTGCTCCATCTTCATGGCCTCCAGGACGACGATCAGGTCGCCCTCCTTGACCTCCTGGCCCTCCTCGACCGCGACCTTGACGATCGTGCCCTGCATCGGGGAGGCGAGGGTGTCGCCCGAGGCGGTCGGGCCGGACTTCTTCGCCGCCCGGCGCTTCGGCTTCGCGCCCGCCGCGAGCCCGGTGCGGGCCAGCGTCATGCCGAGCGAGGACGGCAGGGAGACCTCAAGGCGCTTGCCGCCAACCTCGACGACGATCGTCTCGCGGCCCGACTCGTCCTCGTCCGCGTCGGCACCGGCCGGCGCGTACGGCTTGATCTCGTTGACGAACTCGGTCTCGATCCACCGGGTGTGGATGCGGAACGGGTCCGCGGTGAACGCCGGGTCGACGACGACGGCCTGGTGGAACGGGATGGCCGTGGCCATGCCCTCCACCTTGAACTCGGCCAGGGCGCGGGCGGCGCGCTGCAGCGCCTGCTCGCGGGTCGCGCCGGTGACGATCAGCTTGGCGAGGAGCGAGTCCCAGGCCGGGCCGATCACGGAGCCGGACTCGACGCCCGCGTCCAGACGGACACCGGGGCCCGTGGGGGCGTCGAAGACGGTGACGGTGCCGGGGGCCGGCAGGAAGCCGCGGCCCGGGTCCTCGCCGTTGATGCGGAACTCGAAGGAGTGACCGCGGACCGCCGGGTCGCCGTAGCCGAGCTCCTCGCCGTCGGCGATCCGGAACATCTCGCGGACCAGGTCGATGCCGGTGACCTCCTCGGTGACCGGGTGTTCGACCTGGAGGCGGGTGTTGACCTCCAGGAAGGAGATCGTGCCGTCGAGGCCGACGAGGAACTCGACCGTGCCGGCGCCGACGTAGCCGGCCTCCTTGAGGATGGCCTTCGACGCCGCGTACAGCTCGGCGTTCTGCGCCTCCGTCAGGAACGGCGCGGGGGCCTCCTCGACGAGCTTCTGGTGGCGGCGCTGGAGCGAGCAGTCACGGGTCGAGACGACGACCACGTTGCCGTGCTTGTCGGCCAGGCACTGGGTCTCGACGTGCCGCGGCTTGTCGAGGTAGCGCTCGACGAAGCACTCGCCGCGGCCGAAGGCGGCGACGGCCTCGCGGACGGCGGAGTCGTAGAGCTCCGGGACCTCTTCGAGGGTGCGGGCGACCTTGAGGCCGCGGCCGCCGCCACCGAAGGCGGCCTTGATCGCGATCGGCAGGCCGTGCTCCTCGGCGAAGGCGACGACCTCGTCGGCGCCCGACACCGGGTCGGGGGTGCCGGCCACGAGGGGGGCGCCGGCGCGCTGCGCGATGTGACGCGCCGCCACCTTGTCGCCCAGGTCGCGGATCGCCTGCGGCGGCGGGCCGATCCAGATCAGGCCCGCGTCCAGGACGGCCTGAGCGAACTCGGCGTTCTCGGAAAGGAAGCCGTAACCGGGGTGGACGGCGTCCGCGCCCGAGTCCGCCGCGGCCTGCAACACCTTGGCCATGTCCAGATAGCTGGTCGCCGGGGTGTCACCGCCCAGAGCGAACGCCTCGTCAGCCGCCCGGACGTGCAGAGCGTCCCGGTCCGGATCGGCGTACACGGCCACGCTGCCGATACCGGCGTCCCGGCACGCCCGGGCCACACGGACAGCGATTTCGCCACGGTTGGCGATGAGCACCTTGCGCACGATGGCTCCCTCTCCTTGAAACAAGCTGAGTTTAGGGACTGCCGACACGGCCTTTCGACCCGTCCCCAGTGGTGAGCTTGCCCACACGGAGCGTGACCCCGGGCCTGCTCGGGTCGTGAATTCCCTTGTCGCACCACGGTACGCAGGGTTCCTTTACGGCACAGTAGCTCCGAGGTGTGGCGCAGGTCTCTGTTCGTGCGGCCAGTCGCCATTCGGGTTTCTTTGTCGGGTCTCTACGAATGGCCCGGTGATTCTTTGCCGGAGGGTCGGGCGCTGTCGTCCGTGTGCGAACTCTTGTCCGGGGGTTTACCGGCCAGTAGCCTTCGCGCAGTCGATCGTACTGTCGGTAACAGGCGAATCCAGGGGGTGGCCGAGGTGGCCCGCAGACCGATAGCCCTCGTGACGGCGGCGGTGCTCTTCCTCGAAGCGCCCGGCATCGTCGCGATCAACGGCATCATGGCGGGCTTCGTGGAGGCCCAGTCGATGTCCCTCGACGGCATGGACCCCGACGCGATGGTCGCCGGCACCTGGGGCCTCGGCATCGGCTCGGGCGTGGCGCTCGTCCTGTGCGGCCTCGTCGCCCTCCTCGCGGGCGTCCGCGACCGCCGCCCGGGCCGCGCGGGCCGGGGCCTCCTCATCGGCTGCGCGGTGGTGCACGGCATCCTCGGCGCGGTCGCGGTCGGCCTGCTCGGCTGGGGCGCGTTCGCCTTCCTCATGGCCGTCGTCGGACTCGTCGTCCTCACCCTGGTGGCGTACGGGAAGACGGAAGAGGCCGCCGGCGCCCCCGGGGAGGCACCGGCGGCCGTCTGAGGCACTAGGGCGTGTTGCGAAAGTAGCGCCGGCCGCCCGAAGGGCGGGCCCGGCGGCGTCTGGTGCGTGCGATCGCAAGGCGGAGGGTCGCCCCGATACTGGAGGTATCGGGGTGATCCCGACAACGCGGCGAGCGTGCGTGCCAGGCGCCGTCGGGCAGGCGGGACTTTCGCAACACGCCCTAGGGAGCTCAGCTCCAGAGGTCGGTGATCTCGACGTCCAGCTTGCGCAGCAGCGTGCGCAGCAGCGGCAGCGACAGGCCGATCACATTGCCCGGGTCGCCGTCGATGCCGTCGATGAACGGCGCCGAGCGCCCGTCCAGGGTGAACGCGCCCGCCACGTGCAGTGGTTCGCCGCTCGCCACGTACGCGGCGATCTCCGCGTCCGTCGGCTCGCCGAAGCGGACCACGGTGGAGGCCGTCGCCGACTCGTAGCGCTTCGCGGCCGTGTCGTACACGCAGTGGCCGGTCTGGAGGATGCCGACCCGGCCGCGCATGGACGTCCAGCGCGCGGTGGCCTCCGCCGCGTCGGCCGGCTTGCCGAGGGCCTGCCCGTCGAGCTCCAGGACCGAGTCGCAGCCGATGACGAGCGCGCCGAACACCTCGGGCCGGGCGGCCACATGGGCGGCCTTGGCCTCCGCGAGGGCGAGCGCGAGCTCGGACGGGGTCGGTGCCTGGACCTTGTCCTCGTCGACGCCGCTCACGATCACCTCGGGGGTGATGCCGGCCTGCCGGAGCAGCCCGAGCCGGGCGGGGGAGGCGGAGGCGAGGACGACGCGGCGCGGATCAGCAGTCATGGGGCCAGCGTAGTCAGTGCGGTGCGTCCGTTCGCGCCGAACCGGCGCCGCTCACCGGCTCATCGCGTGCCGACGACGAACATCGCCACCACCATCGCCAGTGCCAGGAGCACTCCGGTGCGGCTGAGCATCGCCTGCATGTCCCGCAGGAACTTCGGCGGCTGGTTCTTCGGGTCGGACCACAGCATGCTCCGATCCTCCGGGCGGGGCGCCCGGGGCGCCTGAGTACGGATACTCAAGCGCCCCTGTGACGAAGGACTATTCGCGTCGCCGGGCCCGCCCGGGGTCGCTCGGGCGCAGGTGGGGTCACCCGGCCCGCCCGGGGGCTACGCGCGGGCGAAGACCCCCGCGCGCGCCGCCGCGAGCGCAGCCTCCGCCGCCCGCCCGGCCACGTCCCCGGTGAGCTCCTCGTGGGTGACGGCGAAGCGGTAGTAGAGCGGCGCGGAGACGGCGCGGAGCAGCTCCACCGGGTCCGTGTCCGCGGGGATCTCGCCGCGCTCCACGCCCCTGGCGACGACCGGGGCCCATTCGGCGAGCCGGGTCCGGTAGAAGCCGGCGAGGGCGCGGGCGCACTCCTCGTCGCAGGCCGCGGCCGCGATGACCGCGCGGAAGACGGCGCCCATCCGGGGGTCGGTGAGGGTGTCCCGGACGAGTTCGGCGTTGGTCCGCAGGTCGCCCGCGAGGCCGCCGGTGTCGGCGGCGGGCAGGGACTGCTCCGCCATGTCGTGCAGGAGGTCGGTGACCAGGCCGACGGGGGAGCCCCAGCGGCGGTAGACGGTCGTCTTGCCGACGCCGGCGCTCGCGGCGACGCGGTCCATGTTCAGGGCGTGGAAGCCGGTCTCGGCGAGGGCGTCCCGGGTGGCGTCGAGGACGGCCCCGCGGACCTTCGCGGTGCGGCCGCCGGGGCGCAGGGTGCCGGGCGAGGCCGGTCGGCTCTCAGTCAAACGGGTCTCCTGTTCCATTAAGTCCATCGACTCTGCTACGGTACGGGACATCTTAACGGAACCAGCTTCCCATTAAGGGGTTGTACGCATGGTCGCCCTGGATCTCCCCACCCCCACCGAACGCGCCGAGGACCGGATGACCGGCCGGATGCGGCTCGTCCTCGTCGTGCTCCTCCTCGCCCAGTTCATGCTGGCCGTCGACTTCTCGATCCTGAACGTGGCCCTGCCCGTCATCGGTCAGGGACTCGGCTTCACCCTCGGCGGCCTCCAGTGGATCGCCACCGCCTTCGCCCTCGCCGCCGCCGGATTCACCCTCCTCTTCGGGCGCGTCGCCGACCTGATCGGCCGCCGCCGCCTCTTCCTCGGCGGCATGGCCCTCCTCGGCGTCTCCTCGCTCGTCGGCGGCCTCGCCACCGGCCCCGAGATGCTCATGGCCGCCCGGGTCGCCCAGGGCCTCGCCACCGCCGCCGTCACCCCCGCCGGGCTCTCCCTGCTCACCGCCTCCTTCCCGGAGGGCCCGCTGCGCGCCAAGGCCCTCGGCCTCAACGGCGCCCTCATGTCCGCGGGCTTCACCACCGGCGCGATCCTCGGCGGCGTCCTCACCGACCTGCTCTCCTGGCGCTGGGCGTTCTTCGTCAACGTGCCGGTCGCCCTCGCCGTCCTCCTCGTCGCCCCCGCCGTCCTGAGCGAGAGCCGCCCCGCCGTCCGCCCCCGCCTCGACGTCCCCGGCGCGGTCACCGTCACCGGCGGACTCCTGGCCCTCGTCTACGGCCTCACCGTCGCCGGCGAGCACGGCTGGACCGACCCCACCGCGCTCACCGCCCTCGCCGCCGGGGCCGCCCTCCTCGTCGCCTTCGTCCTCGTCGAACGGCGCGCCGCCTCACCGCTCGTCCCCGTCCACGTCCTGAAGCGCCGCACCGTCGTCTGGGGCAACCTCGCCGGGCTCGTCGCCTTCGTCACCGAGACCTCGCTGGTCTTCCTCATGACGCTGTACCTCCAGGACGTCCTGGGCTTCTCGCCGCTCGCCGCCGGCCTGTCCTTCGGCGTCCTCGGCGCCGGCACGATCCTCGGCGGCGTCCTCGCCTCCCGCTTCATCGGCCGCTTCGGCGCCCGCTCCGCCCTGATCGCCGGCGGCCTCCTCCAGGCCGCGGCCACCCTCGCCCTGTACGGGCTCGGCGACGACCGCGGCGGCCTCGGACTGCTGCTCGCCGCGACCTTCGCCGGCGGCGTCGGCAACATGCTCGCGATCGTCGGATTCATGGTCACCGCCACCTCGGGCATCCCCGACGGCGAGCAGGGCATGGCGACCGGCCTCGCGACCATGACCCAGCAGATCGGCATCACCATGGGCACGCCGATCATGAGCGCCGTCGTCGTCACCGCGCCCGTCCTCCTCGACGGCATCGGCCTCGCGGTCCTCGTCAACGCCGCGATCGTCGCCGCCGGAGCCGTACTCGCCGGCGTCTTCCTCCGCCGTACGTGAGCGCCCCTCACGGGGAGCACGAGGAGAAGACCACCCGAACGGCCCCGGGCGCACGAAGAGCCCGGGGCACGCGAAAGGCCGGACCCCCCGCACACGGGGTCCGGCCTTCCGGCATCCGACGGCTACACGGGCCAGTACGACCTGGCCCAGGCCCTGGGGCCCGGCCGGTGCCGTACCGCACGTGCGATCCGCGAGGGATCCGACCACCCTTCCGGTACGGCCGGGCCGCCGCCCTCGGCGGACGCCGCCGCCGTGGCCGCGGCCCGGGCCTGGACCACCGCCAGTGCGGCGGCCAGCTCCTCGGGCGTCGGATTTCCTCGTACGACCTTGATCACAACGGCTCCTCTATCGCTCGTACGCGGCTACAGCGGGATGTTGCCGTGCTTCTTCGGGGGAAGGGATTCCCGCTTCGTGCGGAGCTGACGCAGCCCCTTCACGATCTGCGGGCGGGTGTCCGAAGGCATGACCACACCGTCGATGTAGCCGCGCTCGGCCGCGATGTACGGGTTCAGCAGGGCGTCCTCGTACTCCTGCATCAGCCGCGCCCGCTCGGCATCCTGGTCCTCCGCCTCGGTGATCGTCCGGCGGTGCAGGATGTTGACCGCGCCCTGCGCGCCCATCACCGCGATCTGCGCGGTCGGCCACGCCAGGTTCAGGTCGGCGCCCAGGTGCTTGGAGCCCATGACGTCGTACGCGCCGCCGAAGGCCTTCCGGGTGATGACCGTGATCAGCGGGACGGTCGCCTCGGCGTACGCGTAGATCAGCTTCGCGCCGCGCCGGATGATGCCGCCGTACTCCTGGTCCACACCCGGCAGGAAGCCGGGGACGTCGACGAAGGTCAGCACCGGGATGTTGAAGGCGTCGCACGTCCGGACGAACCGCGCCGCCTTCTCCGAGGCGTTGATGTCGAGGCAGCCGGCGAACTGCATCGGCTGGTTGGCGACGACACCGACCGGGAAGCCCTCGACCCGGCCGAAGCCCGTCACGATGTTCGGCGCGAACAGCGCCTGCGTCTCCAGGAACTCGCCGTCGTCGAGGACGTGCTCGATGACCTTGTGCATGTCGTACGGCTGGTTGGCCGAGTCCGGGATCAGCGTGTCGAGCTCGCGGTCCTCGTCCGTCACCTCGGTCTCCGCGACCTCCGGGAAGGCCGGCGCCTCGGAGAGGTTGTTCGACGGCAGGTACGACAGGAGTGACTTCACGTACTCGATGGCGTCCTTCTCGTCCCCCGCCATGTGGTGGGCCACACCCGAGGTCGAGTTGTGCGTCCGGGCGCCGCCCAGCTCCTCGAAGCCCACGTCCTCGCCGGTCACCGTCTTGATGACGTCCGGTCCGGTGATGAACATGTGCGAGGTCTGGTCCACCATCACCGTGAAGTCGGTGATCGCGGGCGAGTACACCGCGCCGCCCGCGCACGGGCCGACGATCAGGGAGATCTGCGGGATCACCCCGGACGCGTGGGTGTTGCGGCGGAAGATCTCGCCGTACATGCCGAGCGCGCTCACACCCTCCTGGATGCGCGCGCCACCGGAGTCGTTGATGCCGATGACGGGGCAGCCCGTCTTCAGCGCGAAGTCCATCACCTTGATGATCTTCTGGCCGTACGTCTCGCCGAGCGCCCCGCCGAAGACCGTGAAGTCCTGCGAGAACACGGCCACCGGACGGCCGTCGACCGTGCCGTAGCCGGTGACGACACCGTCTCCGTACGGGCGGTTCTTCTCCAGACCGAAGTTGGTCGACCGGTGTCGGGCCAGCTCGTCCAGCTCGACGAAGGACCCTTCGTCGAGGAGCAGGGCGATCCGCTCGCGCGCGGTCAGCTTGCCCTTCGCGTGCTGCTTCTCCACCGCGCGCTCCGAGCCGGCGTGCGTGGCCTCGTCGATACGGCGCTTGAGGTCCGCGATCTTGCCCGCGGTCGTGTGAATGTCGATCTCGTACTGCTCTGCCGGCTCGGACATCGGGATGCGGCTCCCTGCCTGGTCACGGGGGGTTCGTTGACTACGAATGGGCTACTGCTGGCCTACTGACCCGTAGCGTATCGACGCCGATACGGTTCGGCACTGCGGTCTTTGCCACACCTACTCTGGCTTGCATGACGACCTCTCAAGGCTCCGACCGGCCCTGGTCCGACCTCGACCGGCCCCCGCTGAACGCCCCCGCCCTGCGCCGCGCGCTCGTACAGCCCGAGGCTCTGTGGACCTCGCTCGACGTGGTCACCACCACCGGATCCACCAACAGCGACCTCGCCGCCCGCGCCGACGAGCTGCCCGAAGGCGCGGTGCTCGTCGCCGAGGAGCAGACCTCCGGCCGCGGCCGCCTCGACCGCAGCTGGACGGCCCCCGCCCGCTCCGGAATCTTCCTCTCCGTCCTGCTCAAGCCGGACGTCCCCGTGCACCGCTGGGGCTGGCTCCCGCTGCTCACCGGCGTGGCCGCCGCGACAGGCCTCGCGAAGGCCGCCGGGACCGACATGTCCCTCAAGTGGCCGAACGACCTGCTGGTTTCCGTCGGCGACGAGGAGCGCAAGACCGGCGGCATCCTCGCCGAGCGCGCCGGCGAGGACGGCATCGTCGTCGGCCTCGGCATCAACGTCACCCTCCGCGAGGACGAGCTCCCCGTCCCGACGGCCGGCTCCCTCCTCCTGGCCGGCGCCGTCTCCACCGACCGCGACCCCCTCCTGCGGGCCGTCCTGCGCTCCCTGGAGCAGTGGTACGGCGACTGGGTACGGGCCGACGGCGATCCCGCCGCCTCCGGCCTCCAGGCGGCCTACGCGGCCGGCTGCGCGACCCTCGGCCGCCGCGTCCGGGCCGACCTGCCCGGCGAGCGGATGCTGGAGGGCGAGGCCGTCGCCCTGGACGGTGACGGACGGCTCGTCGTCGCCACGGAGGGCGGCGGCACGGAGGCCGTCGGCGCGGGCGACATCGTCCACCTGCGGACACCCGCCTGACGGCGCGCGAGGTGCGGGGACGGGCCGGACACCCGGCCGCGGGACGGAATGGCTCGCCGTTCAGGCGTGAGCCATTCCACACCTGCCGTATCGTGGAGCGCGATCCAGGCGACAGATCGGCAGGACAAGTGGGCAGGGAACGGGCAGGAGGCGGCCGGTGACCGTCGACGACGCGAACACGGGCGACGGCGCCGAGCCACCCGCGAACCCCACCCCCGAACCGCCCACGTACCCCACCCCGCACCACGAGGTCGACCACACGGCCGAGCCGAGCGACGACCCGCTCGCCATCCGGCTGGAACAGCTGATCCTCGGTGCCGACCGCCGCTACACGCCCTTCCAGGCCGCCCGCACCGCCGGCGTCTCCATGGAGCTCGCCTCCCGCTTCTGGCGTGCGATGGGCTTCGCCGACATCGGCCAGGCCAAGGCCCTCACCGAGGCCGACGTCCTCGCCCTGCGCCGCCTCGCCGGCCTCGTCGAGGCCGGACTGCTCAGCGAGCCCATGGCCGTCCAGGTCGCCCGCTCCACCGGCCAGACCACCGCCCGGCTCGCCGAGTGGCAGATCGACTCCTTCCTGGAGGGCCTCACCGAGCCGCCCGAGCCCGGCATGACCCGCACCGAGGTGACATACCCCCTCGTCGAGCTGCTCCTGCCCGAGCTGGAGGAGTTCCTGATCTACGTGTGGCGGCGGCAGCTCGCCGCCGCCACCGGCCGCGTGCTCGTGCAGGCCGCCGACGACGAGGAGATGGTCGACCGTCGGCTCGCCGTCGGCTTCGCGGACCTCGTCGGCTTCACCCGGCTCACCCGCCGCCTGGAGGAGGAGGAGCTCGGCGAGCTCGTCGAGGCCTTCGAGACGACCTGCGCCGACCTCGTCGCCGCACACGGCGGCCGGCTCATCAAGACCCTCGGCGACGAGGTCCTCTACTGCGCCGACGACCCCGGCACCGCCGCCGAGATCGCCCTCCGGCTCATCGAGACCCTCGGCCACGACGAGACGATGCCCGCCCTGCGCGTCGGCATCGCCTTCGGCACGGTGACCACCCGCATGGGCGACGTCTTCGGCACGACCGTGAACCTCGCCAGCCGCCTCACGTCGATAGCTCCGAAGGACGCCGTACTGGTCGACGGCGCGCTCGCGGCGGAGCTGTCCAGGGCCGGGGACGCGCCCGCCTCCGAGACGGAGGCCGCCGAGGAGGCGGCCCGCGCCGAGAAGGAGGGCCGCGAGGCGGCGCGCTACCGCTTCGCGCTCCAGCCCATGTGGCAGAGGCCGGTACGAGGCCTCGGTGTCGTCGAGCCCTGGCTCCTGACCCGTCGGCCGAATTAGGATCTCGGGTGAACGCCCGTTAACCGTCGTTAACGGGCCCGAGCGGGTCGGGAGGGTCTGCGGCATGTCCGAGCAGCGTTTTGGTGAGTTCGTGGTGGTCCGGAAGGACGGCCACGTGGCCGAACTGGTCCTCGACCGGCCCAAGGCCATGAACGCGGTCTCCTCCGAGATGGCCCGCTCCCTCGGCGCGGCCTGCGACGCGCTCGCCGCCGACGCCTCCGTCCGCGTCACCGTCCTCACCTCCTCGAACGACCGGGCCTTCTGCGTCGGCGCCGACCTCAAGGAGCGCAACTCCTTCACCGACGCCGAGCTCGTCCGCCAGCGCCCGACCGCCCGCGCCGCCTACACCGGCGTCCTCGAACTCCCGATGCCGACCGTCGCCGCCGTGCACGGCTTCGCCCTCGGCGGCGGCTTCGAGCTGGCCCTCGCCTGCGACGTGATCGTCGCCGACGCCACCGCCGTCGTCGGCCTCCCCGAGGTCTCCGTCGGCGTCATCCCCGGCGGCGGCGGTACGCAGCTCCTCCCGCGCCGGGTCGGCGCGGCGCGCGCCGCCGAGCTGGTCTTCACTGCGCGCCGCGTCGAGGCGGAGGAGGCCCGCGAGCTGGGTCTCGTCGACCTCCTGGCGGAGGACGCGCGCACGGGCGCCCTGGAGCTGGCCGGCCGTATCGCGGTCAACTCGCCGGTCGGCCTGCGCGCCGCGAAGAAGGCCATGCGGCTCGGCCAGGGCCTGGACCTGCGGGCCGGCCTGGAGGTCGAGGACGCGGCGTGGCGCTCGGTGGCGTTCTCGGGGGACCGGGCGGAGGGCGTGGCGGCGTTCAACGAGAAGCGGAAGCCGGCGTGGCCGGGGGAGTGACCTTCCCTGTTCATCCCTGTTTGTACTAAATGTCACTTACTGTGACGTCTCGCAGGGGAAAACGGGTCAAACCTCCCTAAGCTGGAGGAATGGGTGAGGACGTACGGCTGCGGGCCGTAGTGGCGCTGGCGCAGGGGATGGCGGCGGCGCACACTCCACGCGAGTTCTGGCGGGCGGCGGCGCTCGGTTCCTGCGACGGTCTCGACGGGACCTTCGCCGCACTCTCCGTCTGGGAGCGGGACCACGGCAGACTCAAGGTCCTGGTCAACGCCGGGGAGCGGGCCGTGGGCGAGGAGGAGTTCCCGGACTCGGAGACGTACCCGGTGCACCAGTTCCCCGAGATCACCGAGTTCCTCCACGAGCGGTGGGCGGGCGGCGGCGAGCCGGACGCCTGGGTGGAGACGGCCGACGACCGCGTCCCGACCGGCCGCGTCACGGGCCTGCGCAGGCGCGGCCGGGGCTGCTGCGTGGTCGCCCCGATCGTGCTGCACGGCCGGGCCTGGGGCGAGCTGTACGTGGCACGGCCACCGGCGGCGAAACCTTTCACCCGGGCGGACGCCGACTTCGCGACCGTTCTCGCGGCGGTCGTCGCGGCCGGCGTCGCCCAGGCGGAGCGCCTGGAGGAGGTCCGCAAGCTGGCCTTCACCGACCCGCTCACCGGGCTCGCCAACCGGCGGGCCGTCGACACCCGCCTGGACGAGGCCATCGAGCGCTACCGGGCCGACGGCTCCGTCGTGAGCCTCCTGGTCTGCGACCTGAACGGCCTCAAGCGCGTCAACGACACCCACGGCCACGCCGTCGGCGACCGGCTCCTCGAACGCTTCGGCTCGGTCCTCTCCCGCTGCGGGGCCCGGCTCCCCGGCGCGCTCGCGGCCCGCCTCGGCGGCGACGAGTTCTGCCTCCTCACGGTCGGCCCGACGGCGGACGAGGTCGTCGCGGTCGCCGAGGAGCTCTGCGGACGGGCGGCGGAGCTGGAGCTGGGCGAGGGCGTGGCCTGCGGGGTCGCGTCCACGGGCGACCCCATCGGTCCGCTCAGGTCGGCGCGCCGCCTCTTCCGGCTCGCGGACGCGGCCCAGTACCAGGCGAAGGCCGCGCGCTCGGCGAAGCCGGTGGTGGCGGGCCGGGACGGCACGGTCATCCGGCTGGCCGACGCCCCGCCGGGAGCCCGCGACCGCCGCCGCTTCCGCGACGCGCCCCCGCCGCCTCAGGAGCCCTGAGGGGGCACGGGGCCGGGGTCCGGTGGCGCGCAGTCCGGGCAGAGGACCTCGTCGGCGACGGGCCGGAAGAGCATGGGCTGGGTGTGTCCCCCGGCGCACTCCACGGTGCCTTCGAGACGCGCGGAGAGGCGCGGAGGCC
This sequence comes from Streptomyces sp. NPDC015130, assembly GCF_043080005.1. NCBI lineage: Bacteria > Bacillati > Actinomycetota > Actinomycetes > Kitasatosporales > Streptomycetaceae > Streptomyces > Streptomyces sp. NPDC015130. Next base: position 196,914 of record NZ_JBIBVC010000012.1, read on the forward strand.
CGTGCGGGGCCGGTGGCGGCGGGGTGAGGTGCGGCACGTCCCGCAGCAGGTACCGCACGAGCCCCCCTGGCCGCTGTACGGGAGTGCCGGAGCCGGGCAGGCCGCGCCGGATGTGCTCGTGGATGTCGGCGGAGGTGTGTCCGGCGGAGAGCCAGCGGGCGACGAGGAGGGCGAGTTCGTCGCGCATGCCGGGCGGGATGTGCCGGAGGGCGGGGGAGAGGAGGGGGAGGGAGCCGACGAGGGCGCGGGCTTCTTCAATGGGTTGGGGGTCGGGGTCGGGGCTGGGTGCCCGTTCTTCCTCCGGTTCCGGTTCCGGTTCCGGTTTCGGTTCCGGCGGACGGTTGGAGGTCTTTCCCTCGGGTGTTCTCTCTGGATGACCGTCGGTCGACGGGCCCGCCGGACGACCGACGGCCGGAGGGCGGGCACTCGGCGCCACCTGCGGATAGACCCGCTCGATGCCGGCGTGGGCGGGCATCCGGGCGAAGAGCTTTGCGGCTTCCTCGGGGCGTAACGGCGTGCTGGAGACGAGCTGTTGGGTGGCCCAGAGCCCGCCGGCCAGCTGGACCCGGCGCTCGTGCACGTACCCCTCGGCCTTGAGCTGCCGCTTGGCCGTGGCGAACGAAGTGGCCCCGATCCGGGCACGTTTGGCGGTCTCGGAGAGGGTTTCGCGGGCGTGGGCGGGGAGGGAGAGCTGCCAGGTCAGGAGGCGTGTCGCGTGGGAGTCGAGACGCGGATGCCGGATGAGGGCGTTGGTCAGCTGGGTGAAGTCGCGCGAGGGCGCGATAAAGTTGCGGTAGATCACGGGTGGACCTCTTTTCCACTGGTGGTTCAGGCCCTCGCGGACGGTTGCAGCCGTCGGCGGGGGCCGATTTGTTGCGAACGTACCGCACGGCATATGCCCGCGACGACACGCAGAGTGAAGACCGCCCGGACGAGTGACGCGTCGGGGAGGGCGGGCCGGTGGCGGCTCGGCCCGCCCACCCCGGGGCGCAGAATCAGCTGCTGGAGACGATCTCGTTCACGATCCAGGCGCCGAGTTCCTCGGTCATGGTGGTGTGCGGTTCGTTGCGACTGGCGCACACGAAGGCGTCGAGTTCGCTGGCGTCCGGGGTGATCGGCTTGTAGAGCGCCTGCTGGTCGGCGATCTCACCGGCGGCGACGGCGCTGATGCTGGGGATGAAGCAGGACGTGGGGATGCGGTCCTTGTCCACGACGTTGCGCAGACCCAGCATGAGGAGGCCGATCAGGCCGAAGCTGCCGGGGTCGGTGCCGTCCGGCAGCGGCAGGGTGAACAGGCCGCCGGGCGCACCGTCGATCTCGGGCAGCCCGCTCGTGTGGACCGGGAACGGCTCCCCGTCCTTCTTCTGCAGGCGGGCGACGACCTGGTCGCCCTGGGCCTGGGTCTTGAGCCAGGTGTCGGTCAGGGTCAGGCCGTTGCCCCGGACCGCGGTCGCGTCGGGCTGGATGCCGTTGCCGTTGCCGGTGTCCACGCCGTTGGCGACGCCGATCCTGCGGAGATTCCGCGGCCAGCCCCCGAGCTCTTCGAGCTCCCTGAGGAAGGCCACCCGCTCCGCCGCCGGTGCCGGGGTGTCGTCGGCCTTCGCGATGTACCAGCGCGCCATCTGCTTCGCGGCGGGGCTGTTGAGCAGGCCGGAGAAGAGGCGGAGGGAATCCCCGACGACAGGGTCGTCGCTGAAGTTGTCCGCCGCGAAGTGGACGAACGCCTGGAGGGAGACGGGGAGCCAGGCGCCCTGGTGAGGCGAGTCGTACGAGAGGTGGACGGCCGTCTCGTGGTCGGGAAGGGAGGGGTCCTGCTCCATCTTGGCCAGGGCATAACGGGTGACCAGGCCGCCCATGCTGAAGCCGCCCACGACCAGCTTCGCGCGGCCCACCCGCTCGGCGAGGGCGCGGCGAATGCAGTCGATGGCGGTCTCGGCGTTGTCCTTGATCGGCGCCGTCCGGTCGTTGTAGCCGAGGATGATGACGTCCCGGCCGGTGGCGTGGAGTTCGGAGATGAAGCGGTAGTCGCCGTTCTCCTCCAGGCCGTGCCAGAGCGTGTCGAGCTCGCTCGTGCCGTTGGAGAAGCCGTCGGAGAGGATGACGGGCCGGACGAGCTGCCGGCGGTTCAGCGGGCTGTAGTAGACCCAGGCGGTTCCGCCGTTGAGAGGCCACTCATCGTGAGGATCGGGGGCGGTGGGAGTCGCGACGCGGGGCTCGGGGGAGATCGGTCCCCAGATGTCAACGACGGGTGCGGACATGATGAGTTGACTCCTTCGGTCGTGCACGGGTTCGCCGTTCGGCTGACCTCCAACCGACCCTAGGGAGTGAGTGACGGTCACCGACAGTCACGGATACGGGAGTTCACACGAAGGGGGCCACCTTGGCCCAGGTAGGTGTACACACCCGTTAACACCGGCCCGGGCCGCCCGCACGCGGGCCTGTGCGCCGGTCCGTGCGCCGGGCGTACGCGGGGAGGGCTCCCGCCTCGTAGGTGTGAGCCCTCCCGGGGCGACGGCCGTCCGGGCCCTACCGGTTGAGGGCCTCCTCGACCTTGTCGGCCACGTGCTCGGCCTGGAGGTCGCGGCCCTTCTCGTTGGGGTGGGCGTAGAAGGGCAGCTTCTGCTCACCGAGCGCGACCTGGGAGGGCTCCAGCAGGCCGCCGATGCCCCGTTCTGCGCCGGCGCAGGCCGTGTTGGCGCCGGTCTCGGCGTAGAGGTCCACGAAGTCGGCGCCCGCGTCGGCGGCGGCCTTCGCCGTGACGTCGTTCAGGCGCTTCTGGATCCGGTCCAGGAGCGGCAGGGCGTCCTGGGGGATGTCCACGAGCGGCAGTTCCGTCTGGCCGGGTGCGGCGGTCAGGCACGCGGCGGTGTCCTCGGGCACGAGCCGGGGGTAGCCGACCAGGACGCGCCCGGCGTCGGGGGCGAAGTACGCGATGCGGTCGAGCAGTTCCTCCAGGTCCCATTCGACCTGCTCGAACCGGGCGTCCAGCCACTCCTTCCCGTCCCCGGACCCGAAGAACTCGGCGCACTTCGCGGCCGGTTCGTCCTCGTCCACGGGCGTTCCGGGCAGCAGGGCGTTCTCCGGGGCCCGGAGCCTGTCGGAGCACTGCTTGAGGATGCGGGTGAAGCCCAGTGTGTTGCCGCCCAGGCTGCCCACGGCCAGCCGCGTGTCGCCCTTGAGTGCCTCCTGCTGCGCCGGGACCTTCAGGTCGGTGCCGGGGAACGTCTCCTGCTCCTCCCGGAAGTGGCGGACGGTCGCGCCTCCGCAGGAGACGTCCGACTGGAGGGTGAGCGTGACGCCCTTGTCCGCGAGGCGCCGGGTGGCGACGGCGGGGTAGTTCTCGTTCGCCCGGAAGCAGAAGAGCCTGTTGACGTCGTCCTGGTGGAAGGGGGCGATGCCGTAGTTGGAGGTGTACGAGTCGCCGAAGAAGACGGTCGGTACGGGGTCGGCGGGCGCCGCGCCCGCGTGCGCGGCCGGGCCGGCGAGCGCCAGGCAGCCGCCCAGCGCTACGGCGGCGGCGGTCAGTCGTCGTGCCAGGCGGGACTTCTTCGTGTTCCGCGTGGCCGGGGGCATGGGGGACATGGCTGTGCCCTTTCGTCTGAAGCTGGAGGGTGAGCGAGACGTCACTCTCCGCATTCAGGCAGATGTGGAAGGCGATCTTCCAGAGGGCGCGTGCCGCATCGGGGTGTTCTCGGCCAGTTCGTGGCGTGGGGGCCGTCGCGCCTGGTCAGGCGGGGGTCTCCGGGGTGCGGGCAGGGTGTGGTCGCCACTCGAACGGGGTGGGGTCCGTCCCGGGGGTGGTCCCCCGAGCCGTGGGGGCGCCCGGCGACGGGGCGGAGGCGCAGGTGCACGATCGGCCGTGTCGTACGGGTGAGCTGTCGTCGGCATCGTGTGCGGCGCTGCGCGTGGTCCGCTCCGGCCGATCGGCCGGAAGTCGGCCCGGGCCGTCGCCCCGCCGGCAGCCTCGCGCCGAACGGGTCTCCGGCGTCGGCCGGAGACCCGCCCCGCGAGGTGGAGCCGGTGCCTGTTCGGCGGTGGTGTCCCGCTCGCCGGGCCCTCCTACGCGCCGCCGCCGCGCACCGGCGCCGACGTGCTGATGACCCGCACCGCCCCCCGCGGCGTCAGGCTCGCCCGCTCCTCGGGGCTCGCGAGCCAACACTGGTCGACCGCCGCCTCCCAGAGGTAGCCGCTCGGGCGGACCAGCGTCAGCGACGTCCCCTGCACCCCCAGCACCTGCCCCGTCAGCGCCCGCTGCGCGTCGATCACCACGTCCCCCACGCGGTACCTCACGGGGTGCGCCGGGCGGTGGTGGTGGCGGTGGCGGTACGGAGGAGGGCGGTGAGCCGCTGAGCGCCGCCCAGGCCGACGGTCCCGAGCCCGTACCGGTGGACGTCCCCGCCCGGGCCGCCGTGCGTCACGTCTCGGTAGAGGCCGTCGGTGGGAAGCCCGGCGGAGTCCATCGCGGCCTTCAGCTCCCGGTAGACCCGCGCCGCCTCCGGCTCGGTGACGGGGCGGGTGGGGGGTGTGGGTGTGGGGGTGCGCATGGGCCGCTCACTTTCTGATGGATCTCCACCGGACGCCCTCCACGATGGCGTGACCGCCCCTACGCTTTCCAGGAGTTGGGTTCCCATGCACAGGTGAGGAACGGGGCATATGCCAGGAGCGCAGGATCTGGATCCCGGGGACAGCATCGAGCAGTACCTCGGGAACATGGTGCGCGAGGCGCGGCTGACGCTGGGGCGTGAGTGGACGCAGGCGTACGTGGCGAAGCAGGTCTTCAGCAGCGGCACCCGGCTGTCCGAGATCGAGCGCGGTGAGGATCCCCCGGACCGGGACCTGGCGAAGAAGCTGGAGATCGTCCTGCGCCTTCAGCCCGGCTCTCTGGTGAACCTCGTGAAGATCCTCACCGACCAGAACGTGCGCGACTACGCGAAGACGTACATGCGGCGGCAGCTCGAAGCCACCGCCATACACGAGTTCTCGATCGTCGTGCCGGGCCTGCTCCAGACCGCCGGCTACGCCCGAGCGGCGATGGAGGCGGGTCTCGCGGGCGACTCGGGGCAGATCGGCGGCTTCGTCGGCAGGCGACTGGAGCGGCAGGCCGTCCTCGACCAGCCGGACCCGCCCTGGATGATGATCGTCCTCGACGAGGCGGCCCTGCGCCGCGACATGGGTGGCGGGCAGGTGATGCGGGAGCAGATCGAGCACCTTCTCGCGATGTGCGACCGCCCCAACGTGAACATCCAGGTGCTCCCCATGAAGGGGACTCCGGTGGCCGGATCGGTCGCGCTGCTCACGCTTCCGAAGGGGGAGCGCGGGGCGTACACGGAGGGGTTCAGCACCGGCAACTACACCGAAGAACCAGCCGAGGTGATGCGTTTCCAGCGTGTCTATGATCTCTTGCAGCAGGGTGCGTTGGGCGTCCGGGCGTCCCTGGAACTGATGCGCGCGATCGCGAAGGAACACGATGACTGAGACTTCCCCGAACTGGCACAAGAGCACGTACAGCGGCAACGACAACGACGCCTGCGTCGAGGTCGCCGACAACCTCCCCCGCGTCCTCGTCCGTGACAGCAAGGACCGCGACCGGGGCGAACTCGTCGTCGGTCCCGCCGCCTGGGGCGCCTTCACCGCGTCCGTGCGCGCGGCCTCCGTCGGCTGACGTCTACTACTGCACGCTCCAGCGCGGTGCGTGGTCCGGGTTCGTCGGGCAGCCGAAGACGTTCAGCCGGCCGTGGTTGCCCACGACGACCCCGGTCGGTACGGCGTGCGGGTACGGGCGCAGGCCCCGCTCCTCGATCGGGGTCCAGCTCTCGTAGCCGCCGCCCCACTCCGACGTACCGACCGTCAGCAGCAGGCGCATCGGCGTCGCGCAGCTCCCGCAGTCCATCGCGTACGGATCCGTCACGTGCCAGGACGCGTATCCGCCGACCTGCCAGCCCGGCGGGATCGACAGGTCGAACTGGTACGAGACCGCGTCGTCCTCGTCCGCTTCCGCCGCCTCCTCCTCAAGTTCCTCCTCCCACGCCTCGATCCGCTCGCACAGGTCCTCGGGCAGCAGCCCCGCGAACGGGTACGTGACGACCTGTTCCGGGTGCAGCTCGCAGGGGGTGGGGACGTACCCCTCGTAGCCGACGAGCTGCGGTTGCGGCGGTGACGTGAGGACGTCCGCCACGTCCACCTCCGCCGACCTGCGCCACCGCACCTGGAGGTGCATGCCATGGCCCGTCGGGGCGTGCGCGTCGAAGGGGCACCAGAAGACCTGGAGCAGGTCGGCGCCGTCCGGGCCCGGCGGGAGGTCCGGGACGTCCCGCGCGTACAGCTGCGCGAGGGCGAGCAGGGGCAGCGGATCGGTGTCGGCCACCTCCGGCGCCCGGTGCTCGCGGCGCAGCTCCTCCACGCGGTGCCGTTCCTCGTCCGTCAGGCCCTCGTACGGGTTCCGCGCCCACGCCTCGGCCATCAGCTCGCGCTCCGCGCGGACGTCCGCCGGACGCCGCCCCCGTCCCCGGCCGTGCGGCTCCGTGCACACCGGCCACGCTTCGTCCGCCGGCCACAGCATCGGTCCGCCGACCGAGCTCGCCGACACGTCGGGCCGGCCCGGGCGCGGGTGGAGGCGGGTGGTCGTGCCCCGGTGGGCGGCGAGTTCCGGGAAGAGCGCCTCGACGTCGAGTGGGCGGGGCGGGGTGGTTCGCTGCATGGGGAGGACCCTAGGTCCTGTCGTGCACGCCGCCAGCCGCCCCTCCGGCGCCCCCTCCGGCGCCGCATCCTGCGCCGCTGACGGCTCCGCGCGGCAGACTGGAAGCCCACCAGTGATCACCGACTCGGCAGTCGTCGGTCGGTAAGGGGCCGTCCCCTGGCGAGCCGGTGACAAAATCACCTAGTGACAGGTCGGTCTTCAGTCCGTAGGGTGCTGAATATGGATATGCAGACAGTCGTCCTCGGCACGTCCGGCACGACCCCGCAGGATGTCATCGACGTCGCCCGCCACGGCGCCCGCGTCGAGCTGTCGACCGAGGCCGTGCGCGCCCTCTCCGCCGCCCGGGACGTGATCGACGCCCTCGCCGCCAAGCCCGAACCCGTCTACGGCGTCTCCACCGGCTTCGGCGCGCTCGCCACCCGGCACATCAGCCACGAGCTCCGTGCCCAGCTCCAGCGCAACATCGTCCGCTCGCACGCCGCCGGCATGGGCCCGCGCGTCGAGCGCGAGGTCGTGCGCGCGCTGATGTTCCTCCGGCTCAAGACCGTCGCCTCCGGTCACACCGGCGTCCGCCCCGAGGTCGCGCAGACCATGGCCGACGTCCTCAACGCCGGCATCACCCCCGTCGTCCACGAGTACGGCTCCCTCGGCTGCTCCGGCGACCTCGCGCCGCTCTCCCACTGCGCCCTCGCTCTCATGGGCGAAGGGGACGCCGAGGGCCCCGACGGTGAGCTGCGGCCCGCCGGCGAGCTGCTCGCCGCGCACGGCATCGCGCCCGTCGAGCTCAAGGAGAAGGAGGGCCTCGCCCTCCTCAACGGCACCGACGGCATGCTCGGCATGCTGGTCATGGCCCTCGCCGACCTCGACACCCTCTACAAGTCGGCCGACATCACCGCCGCGCTCTCCCTCGAAGCCCTCCTCGGCACCGAGAAGGTCCTGGAGCCGGAGCTGCACGCCATCCGCCCGCACCCCGGCCAGGCCGCCTCCGCCGCCAACATGCTGGCCGTGCTCAAGGGCTCGGGACTGACGGGGCACGCCCTCGCCGGTGAGGCGCCCCGCGTCCAGGACGCCTACTCGGTGCGCTGCGCCCCGCAGGTCGCCGGCGCCGGCCGCGACACCATGGCCCACGCCCTGCTCGTCGCCGAGCGCGAGCTCGCCGCCGCCGTCGACAACCCGGTCGTCCTCGCCGACGGCCGCGTCGCCTCCAACGGCAACTTCCACGGCGCCCCCGTCGCGTACGTCCTCGACTTCCTCGCGATCGCCGCCGCCGACCTCGGCTCGATCGCCGAGCGCCGCACCGACCGGCTCCTCGACAAGAACCGCTCGCACGGCCTGCCGCCGTTCCTCGCCGAGGACGCCGGTGTCGACTCGGGCCTGATGATCGCCCAGTACACGCAGGCCGCCCTGGTCAGCGAGATGAAGCGGCTCGCCGTCCCGGCCTCCGCCGACTCCATCCCGTCCTCCGCCATGCAGGAGGACCACGTCTCCATGGGCTGGTCCGCCGCCCGCAAGCTGCGCACCGCGATCGGCAACCTGAACCGGATCATCGCGGTCGAGCTGTACGCCGCGACCCGGGGCATCGAGCTCCGCGAGGGCCTCACCCCGGCGCCCGCCTCCCAGGCCGCCATCGAGGCGCTGCGCGCCGCCGGTGTCGAGGGCCCCGGCCCGGACCGCTTCCTCGCGCCCGACCTGGCCGCCGCCGACGCCTTCGTCGCCGAGGGGAAGCTCGTCGCCGCCGTCGAGCCCGTCACCGGGACGCTGGCCTAGGGCGGCAGTAGTCGCCCACGCACGCCGAAGGCCCGTCCGGACGTCCGGACGGGCCTTCGGCGTACGCGCTCAGTGCTGGGGGACGGATCAGTAGACCCGGCCCCCCTGTCTCATCGCCAGGGCCACGAAGGCCGCGCCGACCCCCAGGAACCCCGTCCCGCCGATCAGGTACGGCGTCGTGTCCGGGTTTCCGGTCTCCGCGAGCCGCGCGTCGTCCGCGGCCGGGTCCTCGTGGACGATCCCGATCCCGACCTGTACCCCGTCCTGCTCGTCGGTGGCGTTGGCGGACGGTACGAACCACAGGGCGCACAGCAGAGTTCCCGCCGCGGTGGCGGTGAGAAGTGGGCGTCGGGCGGCGGACACGGAAATTTCGATCCCCCTTGCGGAAACCGCGACATCGGTCGGTCCTGAGATGCTAATGAACACAGCGGGTCGCGGGAAAGCCGGGAGCCCGCTGACCCTACGCTCCGACGCATGAGTACTTCCGAGACACCGCGCTTCGTCCGCCTTCGTGTCGATCTGGTCCTGGAGATCGACGGTCCCGCCGAGCTGATCGAGGCCGCCGAGAGCCGGATCGACGGCGACGAGTTCATGCCCGAGGAGGAGCGTGTCCAGGCCCGCGCCGCCGCCCGCGAGGACGGCGCCGAGGCCCTCGCCTACCTCGTCGAGCCCCTCGACCTGATCCGGGGCGTCCCCGGGATCGAGATGGTCCAGGCCTCCTGGAGCACCGAGGAGGTCGAGTACGACCCCGACTCCCTGGAGTGGGACCTGGACGAGGAAGATGGGGAGGACACCGACTAGGGGCCACCCGGCTCGCAGGCCTCGGGACGGTGTCCCGGGGCCTTTCTCGTGGGCAAGGGGAACCGCACGTACCACTCGTGCGTGTCGAACAGTGGTGTTCCCCACAAACCGACCGGTTCCGGAACCGGACGGGGTGTCATGGGTATTTACGTAAGCGTTGGCAAGCGCTGCTGGGCGTTGGCCAGGAACCGGCGACGATGGAGATGCGTGTGATGACGGACGGCAAGCGCCGCAAGAGCCTGGCGGTCGCGGCCGCGGTGCTCGGCGGCGTGTTGGTGCTCTCGGCGTGCAACGACGACAACGGCGGCAGCGCCTCCGGGTCCGCGACGCCACCGTCCCAGTCCCAGGTCGACGAGGCGGCCGAGGCGGCCAAGACCTCCAAGGCGCAGATCACCATCGCGCCCAAGACCGGCACGCAGAACGCGTCGATCAACAACGACGCCAAGGTCACCGTCACCGAGGGCAAGCTCACGGACGTCAGCATGACCTCCGCCGAGGGCACCGAGGTCAAGGGCGAGATAGCGGCCGACGGGCTGAGCTGGAAGCCGACCGAGCAGCTGGAGCGGGCCACGGTCTACAAGATCGCCGCCACCGCCGTGGACGCGGCCGGCCTGGAGGCCCACGAGAACTCGTCCTTCACGACGGTCTCGAAGGCCAACAGCTTCATCGGCAACTTCACCCCCGAGGACGGCTCGACCGTCGGCGTCGGCATGCCCGTCTCGATCAACTTCAACAAGGCGATCACCGACAAGGCGGCCGTCCAGGGCGGCATCACCGTCACCTCCAGCACCGGCCAGGAGGTCGTCGGGCACTGGTTCAACGCCCAGCGCCTCGACTTCCGCCCCGACAAGTACTGGACCGAGGGTTCCACGGTCACGCTGAAGCTCGACCTCGACGGCGTCGAGGGTGCCGAGGGCGTCTTCGGCGTCCAGCAGAAGACCGTCACCTTCAAGATCGGCCGCAACCAGGTCTCCACCGTCGACGTCGCCACCAAGACCATGACGGTCACCCAGGACGGCAAGACGATCAAGACGATCCCGATCTCCGCCGGCTCCCCGGAGAACCCGACCTACAACGGTCAGATGGTGATCTCCGAGAAGTTCAAGGAGACCCGGATGAACGGCGCGACCGTCGGCTTCACCGACGACGACGGCAAGGGCGAGTACGACATCAAGGACGTGCCGCACGCCATGCGCCTGTCCACCTCCGGCACCTTCATCCACGGCAACTACTGGGGCCCGGACTCGATCTTCGGCTCCGCCAACACCAGCCACGGCTGTGTCGGCCTCAACGACGTCAAGGGCGCCGGCGACCCGAACCAGCAGGCCGCCTGGCTCTACGACAACTCCATCGTCGGTGACGTCGTGATCGTCAAGAACTCCAAGGACAAGACGATCGCCCCCGACAACGGCCTCAACGGCTGGAACATGAGCTGGGCCGACTGGAAGGCCGGCTCGGCCGCCTGATCCCCCTCGTGCGCACCGAAGAGGCCCCCTCCTGACGGAGGGGGCCTCTTCGTCCACCAGGGGCCTCTTCGTCACTCCCGTACGGGAGCGGGCTCGTCCACGCCCCACTGGGCGAGCAGCCGCAGCGCGTCCGCCGAGGCCGTCCCCGGCTCCGCGTGGTACGTCACGAGCACCAGGTCCGGATCGTCGCCCGCCACCTTCATCGACTCGTACAGCAGGGTCATCTCGCCCACCAGCGGATGCCGCAGCCGCTTCGTCCCGTGCCCCTTGTCGGCCACCGTGTGCGCCGCCCACAGCGAGCGGAACTCCTCGCTCTTCACCGACAGCTCGCCCACCAGCGCGAGCAGCTGCGGATCGTCCGGGTAGCAGCCCGCGTACAGCCGGAGCACGCTCACGACCTCGGTCGCCTTGCACTCCCAGTCGATGTACAGGTCGCGCGCGTTCGGGTCGAGGAAGATCAGCCGGGCCATGTTCCGCTCCTCCGGCTCCCAGGCCGCGAAGTCGCCCAGCAGTGCCCGCGCCATCCGGTTCCAGGCCAGGATGTCGAGGCGCCGGCCCACGAGGGCGGCGGGCACCCCGTCCATCGAGTCGAGGAGGTGGAGGAGCCCCGGACGGACCCGCTGCGGACGCGCGATCGCCGCCCGCTGCCGCTTCTTCACCGTGGGCTTCGCCAGGTGCGTCAGATGCGCCCGCTCCGTGTCGCTCAGCCGCAGCGCCCTCGCGATCGAGTCCAGGACCTCCATGGACACGTTGCGGCCGTTGCCCTGTTCGAGGCGCGTGTAGTACGCGACGGAGACACCGGCCAGCTGCGCGAGCTCCTCCCTGCGCAGCCCCGGCACCCGCCGATGGCGCCCGAACTCCGGCAGCCCCACGTCCTCCGGCTTCAGCCGGGCCCGGCGCGAGCGCAGGAATTCGCTGAGTTCGGCACTGAGATCCATGCGTCCCGATTATCCCAGGTCGTACGACCCGGCGGACGGATGTTCCTGTCCCTGCCAGTGGTAGGCACGCTGGTCGTAGGCAGAACAGGTGGCTGGGTGGGATCCGGGGCCTTCGGCAGGCTGGGGCCATGACCACGAACGCGACCACCAGCGTGACCACCGTCCCCGCCTACGCCGCCCCCGCCGCCGACGCCCCGCTGGAGCGCACCACCGTGCCGCGCCGGGCCGTCGGTGAGCACGACGTCCTCATCGAGATCAAGTACGCCGGCATCTGCCACTCCGACATCCACCAGGCGCGCAACGGCTGGGGCGAGGGCATCTTCCCGATGGTCCCCGGCCACGAGATCGCCGGCATCGTCGCGGAGGTCGGCCCCGGGGTCACCAGGCACAAGGTCGGCGACCGGGTCGGCGTCGGCTGCTTCGTCGACTCCTGCCGTACGTGCGCGTACTGCGAGCAGGGTCTTGAGCAGTACTGCACGGGCGGCACGACCGCCACCTACAACGGGCTCGACAAGGCAGGCGAGCCCACCTACGGCGGCTACTCCACCCACGTCGTCGTCGACGAGAACTACACCCTGCGCATCCCCGAGGGCATCGGCCTCGACGAGGCCGCGCCGCTGCTCTGCGCCGGCATCACCCTCTACTCGCCGCTCGCCCACTGGCAGGCCGGCCCCGGCAAGAAGGTCGCCATCGTCGGCCTCGGCGGCCTCGGGCACATGGGCGTCAAGATCGCCCACGCGCTCGGCGCCGAGGTGACCGTGCTCAGCCAGTCGCTGAAGAAGCAGGAGGACGGCCTCAAGCTGGGCGCCGACCACTTCTACGCGACGAGCGACCCGGCGACCTTCACGGAGCTCGCCGGCCACTTCGACCTGATCATCTCCACCGTCTCCGCGCCGCTGGACTTCGGCGCCTACCTGAGCCTGGTGAAGACGGACGGCGCCCTGGTCAACGTCGGCGCGCCCGAGGAGCCCGTCTCGCTCAACCTCTTCTCCCTCATCGGCGGCCGCAAGACCCTCGCCGGGTCGATGATCGGCGGCATCGCCGAGACGCAGGAGATGCTCGACTTCTGCGCCGCGCACGGGCTCGGCGCCGAGATCGAGGTGATCGGCGCGGACGAGATCAACGAGGCGTACGAGCGGGTCATCGCGAGCGACGTCCGCTACCGCTTCGTCATCGACACGTCGACGATCTGATCCGGGATGCAGGAGAGGGCGTAGGAGGGGGCCGGGGCGTGCCGCCGCCCCGGCCCCTTCGTCGTGACGACCGTGTGCGGTCGTCAGCTCACGCGGAACTCCCGCACGGTCAGCCACGTGTCCAGACCGATCTGCGCCTCGGTGGTCCGCAGCCTGACGTACCGCGCCGTGGTTCCGGCCGGGGCGGTCAGGGCGGTGTCGGGGCCGCCCGACAGCTCGCCGAGCGGCTGCCAGTTCGTCCCGTCGAGGGAGTGCTCCACCACGCCGCGGCGGGGGTAGCCCTGCGGCCGGTCGGTCGCGCCGAGCGCCAGCTCGACCTTGCCGACCGTCCGCTCGGCCCGCAGGTCGAGGCCGACGTACGCACCGGGCTTCGGGTCCCAGAGGCCGCGGAAGTGCGTCGAGTCGTCGCCGTCGACGGCGCGCGGGATCAGGTTCTCCTGGTCCGCCTCCAGGTTGGTGAAGGCCTTCGGGCGGGGGGTGACGCCGAGGGACACGTCGTGCTCGGCGATCGCGTCGAGCACGAAGGCGTCCAGGACGCCGTCCGCGACGATGACCGGGATCTTCAGCCCGTACAGGTGGGTGTACGTGAACGACCGGGCGTGCGCGACCTGGCCGGGGAGGAGCGCGCGCAGCCGCGCGGCCCCGGCGGTGTCGCCCTCGCGCACGGCGCCGGTCAGGGCGAGCGCGGTGCGGGCGGCGGTGCCCCAGGCCTCGGCGGAGTTCAGCCAGGGGCCGGTCTGCTCGACGAAGCGGCGGTCGGGCAGGTCGGCGCGGAGGACCGCCGGGGCCTTCTCGAACGCGGCGAACTTCGCGTCCAGGACGGCGGCGGCGGTCCGGTCGCCGGCGGCCGCCTTGCGGAAGCGGTCGACGGCGGCGGCGAGTTCGGGGGACTGGCGGCCGGTCATCCGGGAGAAGAAGCTGCCGTCGGCGAAGGTCCGCAGCGCCTGCCGGACGCGCCGGTCACCACCCGCGCGCTCCGCGAGCGCGGCGGTCCAGGCCGTGCCCGGGTCGTAGGCGCGGTCGTTCCAGAGGTACTCGGCGACCGTGTACAGCCCGATCTTGGAGGCGTCGGCCTGCGGCATCGGGTTCGCGGTGTACCCGGCGAGGTCCCCCGGGAGGCCCTTCTCGCGGCCCTCCAGCGGGCCGAGCATCAGCCGGCCGGGGACGTAGTCGTTGACCGGGAAGTTGTCCCAGAGCAGCACGTCGTGGCCGAAGAGCCGCCGGGCCTCGGCGGCCTGGGCACGGGTGACGGCCGGGGCGATGCCCGCGGTGCCGGTCCACTGGACGAGGACCCCGTCGGCCAGCTTCTCCTCAAGGACCTTCTTGTACGGGGTCGCTTCGAGGTCGTAGTACTCCGTCGGCACCGTCTGGAGCGGGGCGGCGTCCGGGTGCGCGGTGCGCAGGCCCTCGTTCACCCGGTTCACGAACAGCGCCTGGGCCTCGCCCGCGGCGGCGCCGCCGGTGCCGAACCGCTCCTTGTCGGCCTCGCAGTTCCACGTCGTGTAGTTGATGTCGTCGAGCGGCACGGAGAACGACCGGACGCCGATGTCCCAGACGCTCTCCAGCTTGGCGACCAGCGCCTGGGCCTCCTCGGGCGCGCTGTAGCAGACGGAGAGCCCGGGGGAGACGGCGTACGTGAGGTCGACGTGCCGGGCACGGGCCCGGTCGGACAGCTCCCGGATACGGGCCACCTCGGCCGCCGGGTAGGGCTCGCGCCACTTGGCCCGGAGGTACGGGTCGTCCTTCGGCGAGTAGATGTACGTGTCGAGCTTGTGCTCGCCGTAGTAGTCGAGCTGGTCGAGGCGGGTCGCGTGGGTCCACGGCGTGTCGTAGAAGCCCTCGACGACACCGCGCGCGGCGGCGGCGGGCCAGTCCCGCACGGTCACGCCCTGGAGGCGGGCCCCGGAGAGGGTCGTGCGCGGCAGCAGCTGGCGCAGCGACTGGGCGGCGTAGTAGGTGCCCCGGGCGTCGACTCCGGAGAGCACGATCCGCTCCGTGCCGTCGGCGGAGCGGCCCGCGGCGAGGACGTATCCGTCGGCGGGCAGGCCGGCCGGGCCGGGCACGCCGAGGGCTGTCAGGGCCCCGGCGGATGCCGGGTTCTCCGAGGGGCCTCCGACGTGGACGGCCAGTTGGCCGCGGACGGGGGCGGAAGCCTTCTGGAGGGTGCGGGCGCCCGCGTCGCGCAGGGCCTTCTCGACGACCTGGAGGGCGGCCGGGTCGGTCCGCGGGTCGGTCACCAGCGTCACGGTCGGGGTGACGGTGACGGCGTCGGCCCGCTGGGCGAACTGCTGCGGGGCGGGCGTGACGGCGGAGGTGGTGGTGGTGGCGTTCGCGGTGTGTGCGGTGTGTGCGGTGTGTGCGGTGTCCGTGGCGGCCGGGGCGGTGTCCGTCGGGGCCGCGCTCGCCGGCTGGGCCAGGGGCAGCCCCAGGGCCAGGGCCAGCGCGGCGGTGGCGGCGATCCGGGGCGGGGTGCGTCCGGGGTCGCCGGTGGTGCGGGTCGAGCGCATGCGGGTGCTCTCCACGGGTCGCGCGCGGCCGTGCCGCGCCGGTGTCGGTCAGGAGCGAGTAGGGCAGGAGCAGAAGCAGGAGCAGGAGCAGGAGCGGGTCGAGCCCGAGGTTTTCGGGCACGAACGGCTCGGGCAGGAGCGAGTCGGGCCCGAGCGTTTCGGGCACGAGCAACTGGGACCACATCAGCCCTATGGGCACCCGTCAACGCCCCTAGGTAGGGGGGTGGGCGCGCGGCCGTCCGTCGTGCGCTCCCCGTGCGCCAATAGGGGGTGGGGCAGGGGGATTTGCCGCCCCCTTCAGGGGGCAGGTGGACTGGCGGTGTCAGGAGCGGGCCGGTTTCAATGTGATCCGGTTCGGCCGTCTGCCGGCCGGTCCGCTTCCGGTCCGTCATATGTAGTCAGCAGCCGCTGCAACCCCAGGGAGCGTTGTGTCCCGTCGTCTGTTCACCTCGGAATCTGTCACCGAGGGTCACCCGGACAAGATCGCTGACCAGATCAGCGACACCATCCTCGACGCACTGCTGCGAGAGGACCCCACCTCGCGGGTCGCCGTCGAGACGCTGATCACCACCGGCCTGGTCCACGTGGCCGGCGAGGTGACGACCAAGGCCTGGGCGGACATCCCCGCCCTCGTCCGGGGCAAGATCCTGGAGATCGGTTACGACTCCTCGAAGAAGGGCTTCGACGGCGCCTCCTGCGGCGTGTCGGTGTCCATCGGGTCGCAGTCCCCGGACATCGCCCAGGGCGTCGACGCCGCCTACGAGTCGCGCGTCGAGGGTGCCTCCCGACGGGACGAGGGGGACGAGCTCGACAAGCAGGGCGCCGGCGACCAGGGCCTGATGTTCGGCTACGCCTCCGACGAGACGCCCGAGCTGATGCCGCTGCCGATCTTCCTCGCGCACCGCCTCTCGCGCCGCCTCACCGAGGTCCGCAAGAACGGGACCATCCCGTACCTCCGTCCCGACGGCAAGACCCAGGTCACCATCGAGTACGACGGCGACAGGGCGGTGCGTCTCGACACGGTCGTGGTGTCCTCGCAGCACGCCTCCGACATCGACCTGGACTCGCTGCTCGCCCCCGACGTGCGGAAGTTCGTCGTCGAGCACGTGCTCGCGCAGCTCGTCGAGGAGGGCATCAAGCTCGACACCGACGGCTACCGGCTCCTGGTCAACCCGACCGGCCGCTTCGAGATCGGCGGCCCGATGGGCGACGCCGGCCTCACCGGCCGGAAGATCATCATCGACACGTACGGCGGCATGGCCCGTCACGGCGGCGGTGCCTTCTCGGGCAAGGACCCGTCGAAGGTCGACCGCTCGGCCGCGTACGCGATGCGCTGGGTCGCGAAGAACGTCGTCGCCGCCGGTCTCGCCCGCCGCTGCGAGGTCCAGGTCGCGTACGCGATCGGCAAGGCCGAGCCCGTCGGCCTCTTCGTCGAGACCTTCGGCACGCACACGGTCGACACCGAGAAGATCGAGAACGCGATCGGCGAGGTCTTCGACCTCCGCCCGGCCGCGATCATCCGCGACCTCGACCTGCTCCGTCCGATCTACTCGCAGACCGCCGCCTACGGCCACTTCGGCCGCGAGCTGCCGGACTTCACCTGGGAGCGTACCGACCGCGTGGACGCCCTGAAGAAGGCCGCGGGTCTCTGAGATGCGCATAGCCGTCACCGGGTCGATCGCCACCGACCACCTGATGACCTTCCCGGGCCGCTTCGCCGAGCAGATCCTCCCGGACCAGCTCGCGCACGTGTCCCTGTCGTTCCTCGTCGACACCCTGGACATCCGGCACGGCGGCGTCGCCGCCAACATCGCGTACGGCCTCGGCCTGCTCGGCCGCCGGCCCGTCCTCGTCGGCGCAGTCGGCAAGGACTTCGACGGGTACGGTCAGCTGCTCCGCGCCGCGGGCGTCGACACCGGCTCGGTGCGGGTCTCGGAGCGCCGGCACACCGCCCGCTTCATGTGCACCACCGACGAGGACGGCAACCAGCTCGCCTCGTTCTACGCGGGCGCGATGGCCGAGGCGCGCGACATCGACCTGGGCGAGACGGTCGGCCGGCCCGGTGGGCTCGACCTCGTCCTCGTCGGCGCGGACGACCCCGAGGCGATGGTCCGGCACACGCGGGCCTGCCGCGAGCTGGGCATCCGCCGCGCCGCGGACCCCTCGCAGCAGCTCGCGCGACTGGAGGGCGACAGCGTCCGGGAGCTCGTCGACGGGGCCGAGCTGCTGTTCACGAACGCCTACGAGCGGGCGCTGCTGCTCAGCAAGACCGGCTGGACCGAGGCGGAGGTGCTCGCCCGGGTCGGGACGTGGATCACCACGCTCGGCGCGAAGGGCTGCCGCATCGACACGGCCGACGGGCCCGGGATCGAGAGCGCGGCCGTCCCCGCCACGGACGCCGCCGACCCCACCGGGGGCGGCGACGCCTTCCGCGCGGGCTTCCTCGCGGCGCTGGCCTCCGGCCTGGAGGCCGTCGACGCGGCCCGCGCCGGTGCCGTCATGGCCACCTTCGCCCTGGAGTCGGTCGGACCGCAGTCCTACGAGGTCACACGGGACGGGGTGCACGAGCGGCTCGTCGCCACGTACGGCCCCGAGGCCGCGGTGATCGCCCCCGCCCTCTTCGGCGGGGCCCTGTGACGGAGCCGACGCGGGCGGGCCGGACGACGGAGTCCGGCCCGCCCGTCGCGCCGGGTCCCGGGAGCCCGTACGACGGGTCCGGGACCGCCAGGGAGTAGAAGCTGCGGGGGCGGTGCGGGGATCGCGTCCACCGGACGCTCGCGGCCGGCACGGCCGCGGCCGGGGGCGACGACAACGTCCTCCCGCCGATGAAGGAGGCCCTGGCCGCCGGAGCCACCGCCGTCGAGGTCTGCACCGCGCTCCGCGAGGCCTGGGACACGCCCCTGCCGGCCGCACCCTGCCGGGCGCCCCGCTCGGCACGGCCTGATCCCGGCGACACCACCGGCCCGGGACGTCCCGCCCTCCCGGGACGTCCCGCCCTCCCGGGCTCCCGTCGTACGTCCTCGGGCGCCCGGCGGCCCGGGCCGCCGGGCGGCCGACCGCCGCCCGGCGGCCCGGGGTGTCCTACGCCGTGACGGACTTGTCCTGGGCCAGGCTGACCGGGAGGTCCGCTCGGCGGGTGACGTTCAGTTTGCGGTAGACGCGCGTCAGGTGCTGCTCCACCGTGCTCGCGGTGACGCAGAGCCGGCGCGCTATCTGGCGGTTCGTCAGACCCCGGGCGGCGAGGGCCGCGACACGTCGCTCGGCCTCCGAGAGCAGGCCGACGTCCGGGCCGCCCGGCAGTTCCAGCTCCGGGCTGACCGCCTTCGCCCGGCGACCGCCGCGGCCCGGCACGATCTCCTCGGCCAGCGGGTACGCGCCGCAGGCCCACGCCATGTCGCCGGCGAGCCGCGCCGTCATCCGCGCCCGGTAGTTGTCCCCCTGGGCCTGCTGGTGGCGGCTCATCCCGGCGAGCGCGCGGGCGTGTTCGAGGCGGTCCCCGCTGTCGTGCAGCATGTCGACGGCCTCGGCGTGCAGCCGCTCCGCCTGCTGCCCGTCCGCCGCGGCGGCCAGGACCCGCAGGGTGAGGCCCCGCGTGCGGGACCGCCCGGGCCGCACCAGGGCGAGCTGCGCCTCGGCCAGCGCCCGGGCCTTCTGCCGGTTGCCGAGCCGCAGGTACACCTCGGCGGCCGAGGTCCGCCAGGGCACGATCGACGGCTGGTCGAGGCCCCAGCTGCCCAGGATCTCCCCGCACAGCATGAACTCGCCCAGCGCCGCGTGCAGCCGTCCCGTCGCCAGCCAGTACCGGCCCCGGGCGTGCATGTACTCCATGCCGTGCCGCGAGTCGAACATCGCGTCCGGCACCGGCTGCCGCAGGACCCGCTCCGCCTGCTCGTACTCCCCGGCCTCCGTGCACGCCAGGAGCAGCGCGGAGAGCGGCATGCCCACGGCGAGGCCCCAGCTCTCCGGAGCCGCGTGGGAGAGCGCCAGCTCGGCCCGCTCCCGCGCCGTCGGGAGGTCCCCGCAGCGGATCGCGATCATCGCCCGGGTCGCGGCGAAGACCGCCTCCCAGCCGAGGGACCGCCGCTCCACGGCCTCGGCGAGCAGCGCGTCCGACCAGAACAGCGCCCGGTCGAGCCGGTCGGCGTGGACGAGGACCAGGAGGGCGGTCTCCAGTGCCTCGTACGTCTCCTCCGACAGCCGGCAGCCCTGCAGGATCTGCTCGGCCTGCGCCACCGACGCGTTGTCCGGGCCTCGCTGGAAGACGCCGGCCTGGGCCTGGAGGGCCGTCGTGCGGGGCGCGAGCCGCACCGGGACGGGGCCCCGCTCCGGCTCGGCCGCCGGCGGCAGGGCCTCCAGGAGCGGCGGGCACAGCGCCGCCAGCCACATGCGGGTGAGCGCCATCTCCAGGTTCTCGCTGTCGGAGCAGGGCCGCAGCCGGGACAGCGCGTCGGCGGCCTCGGGCAGCCGCCCGTACCAGACGAGGCAGCGGATCAGCGCCATGACCGGGTGGCTGGGCTGCAGTTCACCGCTGAGGAGCCGGTCGAAGAGCGCGAGTGCCCGGGTCGTCATGTGCGGGTTCATCCGCCAGGAGGCGGCGACCAGGTGCGGGGCGAGGCGGGCCAGCTGGGTGTTGTCGGTGCTGGACCGCACGGCGAACTCGAGGATCCGGAAGGCGTCGTCGAGGCGGTCGTCGAACAGGGCCTGCTGCGCGCCCCGTTCGAGCAGGGGCAGCGCCCAGGGGGCGTCGGGGGCGCCGCCGACCAGCAGGTGCCGGGCCACGGTGTCCTCGTCGGCGCCGTCCCGGTGCAGCTGCTCCGCGGCGCGCCGGTGCAGCTCGGTGCGTTCCCCGGGCGGCAGGTCCTGGAGGGCGGCCTCGCGTATCGCGGGCTGTCCGAGGGTGCCGTCCTCGTCGAGGAGGCCGATGGCGGCGAGTTCCTGGATGTGGCGCTCGACGGCGGCGACGGTCGTGCCGGTGAGCTTCTCCACGAGCAGCGGGTCGGACTGTTCGAGGACGGCGAGCCAGCGGGCGGTCTCCAGGGTGCCCTCGGCGCTGCGGTACAGGCAGTCGAGGACGGCCTGGGCGAAGGCGTCGCCGTGCACGGGATCGTCGCCGCCGGCGGCGCCGAGGGTGGTGTGGGCGGCCTGCCGGTCCTGGGTCAGCGCCCGGAGGAGCAGCGGGTTCCCGCCGGTCGTCGCGTGGTACGCCGGAGCCCGCCGCTCGGCCGCCTCGGGGCCGTAGTAGTGGGCGAGGAACTGCCGTACCCCGCTGGGAGGAAGCCCGGAGAGCCACATGTTGCGGCAGTGCGGCTGGCGGAGGAGCTCGGCCCGGAACACGCGGTACCCGGCGCGCTGCGAGGCGCGTTCGGTCATGACGAAGCCGATGCCGCCCTGCTCGTGGTGGGCGGCGCAGTACAGGAGGAACCTCAGGGACGCGGTGTCGGCGTGGGTCAGGTCGTCGACGGCGACGAGGAAGGGGGTGCGGCGGGAGACGGAGCGCAGCCAGTCGTGCAGCCGGTGCGTCTCCTCGACGCGGAGGGGTGCGTCGGCGGGGGAGGTGAGGTTGCCGGCGCGGCGCGAGGCGGCGTCCATGAGGTCGCGGACGGTGGACGTGTCGGCGCCGTGTTGTTCGGCGCTGCGGAGTAACTGACAGAGGACGCCCAGCGGGACGTCGCGGTCGCCCGGCAGTGCGCGGACCGACCAGACGGGCGTCTCCCGTTCCGCGGCCAGGCGCCGGAGCGACCGCAGCAGCTCCGTCTTCCCGCTGCCGGCCGGTCCGGAGACGAGTAACAGCGTCCCGTCACCTGCGGCGGATGCGTCAAGAACGGCCCTGAGGTGGGCTATCTCCCCGTCGCGTTCCACCAGATTCATCGCGGAAGTCCCCCCTCGTCCGGGCGCCGAACCCTTCGTCGTCCGGCAATCACTCTAACCACGTCTTGTTACGGCGAGGGGGGACCGGACCGGGGGCTGTTCGCCAAGAAGTAGTAATGGGTGATCCGCTGGTTCACCCTGTACGTCGACCGGCTTCCCGCCCTCGTCGCCAGCGGACCGGAAGCGCCCTGAGGCCGCGGATCATCGGGTTCGGGTACCAGACGAGCTCGCCGGGCGAGGCGTCCAGAGCGAGGTCAGGGCAGCGCTCCAGGAGGGCGCGGACGGCGATCCGCGCCTCCATCCGGGCCAGGGGGGCGCCGATGCAGAAGTGGATGCCGTGCCCGAAGGCCAGGTGGCCGCCGGTGTCGCGGCGGATGTCGAAGCGGTGCGGGTCCGGGAAGCGCTCCGGGGTGCGGTGGGCGTCGGCCAGCACGACGAGGACCGTCTCGCCGGCCGGGATCACGGTGCCGCCCAGGTCGACGTCCTCGACCGGGAAGCGGTAGGTCGCGGACTCCACGGGGCCCTCGTAGCGCAACATTTCCTCCACGGCGCCGTCCAAGAGCGTCATGTCGGCCCGCAGCGCGGCCAGCTGGTCGGGGTGCGAGAGCAGCGCGTGCATGCCGTTCCCGATCAGGTTGACCGTGGTCTCGTGCCCCGCGACCAGCAGGATGTGCGCCATGCCGAGCAGCTCCTCGGAGGTCAGCCGGGAGCCGTCCTCGTCGCTGGTCCGCACGAGCGCGCCGAGCAGGTCCTCGTCGTCCTGCCCGCGCTTGGAGTCGATGAGCGCGGAGAGGTAGGCGCTCATCTCGGCCATGGCGACCTGCGCCTGCGCGGGATCGTCGGGGAAGACGAAGGCGTCGGTCCAGACGCGGAACGCGGCGCGGTCCGGCTCGGGCACGCCGAGGAGTTCGGAGATCACGGTCACGGGCAGCGGCCAGGCCAGCGACTCCATCAGGTCGGCGCGGCCCTCGGGCGCCGCCAGCATGGCGTCCATGAGCCCGTCGACGATCGCCTGGACGCGCGGCCGCAGCAACTCGACCCGCCGCATGGTGAACTCACGGGCCACCAGCTTCCGCAGCCGGGTGTGACGCGGCGGGTCGGACTCCAGCATGTTGTGGCTCAGCGCCTCCTCGGCCTCGGTCGGGGGAGTCGCGGAGTTGTTCCAGTCCTTGCTGAACCGGGGGTCGGCGAGGACCGAGCGCACCATGTCGTAGCCGAGGACCAGCCACACCTCCTCCCCCTCGGGGGTGCGCACCCGGTGGGCCGGACCCTCGGCACGCAGTCTCGCGTACGTCGGATACGGATCGGCCGCGAAGTCCTGCCCCAGGGCCGCCAGGTCGAGCACGGGGCGAGAAGCGGTCGTTCCCTCAAGGGTGCGGTTCACGAAGAACTCCATACCGGGCCGGAAGCGGAACGGAAACGGGAAGAGGAACGGGACTCGCCGCACGCACTCTTCCGCGGAGCACGCCCCGGCCCTCCCGGCGGCTCCGCTGATTCCCGGATCTTGTCAAGCATCATCACATTAGGGCCGCCGATGGAATACCTCGGAGGCGGATGTGATCCGAAGCACATACACAGCGAACGGTGTGGTCTTGTCGGTCCGTTCCGCGCGGATTAGAGTCCCCCCGAAATCGACCACCACAATCGACCATCTCGTCGTACGTCACGGTGGAGCGCGGCGACCTCGTTCGGGATTCCCGGATCGGCGAAACATTTCGTGACGGTGGCCCGGAGGGAACATCCGTGAAAAGCGCCTTATCCGACCTCGCATTCTTCGGCGGCCCCGCCGCTTTCGACCAGCCGCTCCTCGTGGGACGGCCCAACCGCATCGACCGCGCCAGGCTCTACGAGCGCCTCGACCGGGCCCTCGACGGCCAGTGGCTGTCCAACGGCGGCCCCCTCGTCCGCGAGTTCGAGGAGCGCGTCGCCGGCCTCGCCGGGGTCCGGCACGCCGTGGCCACCTGCAACGCCACCGCCGGGCTCCAGCTCCTCGCCCACGCCGAAGGCCTCACCGGCGAAGTGGTCATGCCGTCGATGACCTTCGCCGCCACCCCGCACGCGATGCGCTGGATCGGCCTCACCCCGGTCTTCGCCGACATCGACCCGGACACCGGCAACCTCGACCCGGACCGGGTGGCCGCCGCCGTCACCCCCCGCACCTCGGCCGTCCTCGGCGTCCACCTCTGGGGCCGCCCCTGCGCCGCCGACCAGCTGCGGAAGGTCGCCGACGAGCACGGCCTGCGGCTCTACTTCGACGCCGCCCACGCCCTCGGCTGCGCGGTCGACGGCCGGCCCGCCGGCAGCCTCGGAGACGCCGAGGTCTTCAGCTTCCACGCCACCAAGGCCGTCAACGCCTTCGAGGGCGGCGCCGTCGTCACCGACGACGCCGCCCTCGCCGCCCGCCTCCGCGCCCTCCACAACTTCGGCTTCGACCTCCCCGGCGGCAGCCCCGCCGGCGGAACCAACGCCAAGATGAGCGAGGCCGCCGCCGCCATGGGCCTCACCTCCCTCGACGCGTTCCCCCAGGTCATCGAACGGAACCGGCACAACCACGCCACCTACCGCGCCCACCTCGCGGACATCCCCGGCCTCCTCGTCGCCGACCACGACCGCCACGGCGTCAACAACCACCAGTACGTGATCGTCGAGATCGACGAGGCCGTCACCGGCATCCACCGCGACCTCGTGATGGAGGTCCTGAAGGCCGAGGGCGTCCACACCCGCGCCTACTTCTCGCCGGGCTGCCACCAGCTGGAGCCGTACCGCGGCCGGCCGCACGCCCCGCTGCCGCACACCGAACGCCTCGCCGAACGCGTGCTGTCCCTGCCCACCGGCACCGCCGTCGGAGACGAGGACATCCGCCGCGTCGCCGGCCTGCTGCGCCTCTGCGCGACCCGCGGCCACGAACTCACCGCGCGGCACCGCGACACGGCCCCCGCGCCCCTCGCGGCCCCCCAGACATCCACGCCCACGCCCACGATTGGACGCTCCTGATGACCGCCCCTGCCCCCGCCGCCACCGCCCCGGCCGAACGCTGCGCGCACCCCGGAGCCGATCTGGGGGCGGCGGTCCACGCCGTCGGACAGACCCTCGCCGCCGGCGGTCTCGTCCCGCACGACGAGGCCGGAAGCACCGCCCGCCACCTCGTCCGGCTCGCCGTGCGCTACGGCAACAGCCCCTTCACCCCCCTCGAAGAGGCCCGCCACGAACTCGGCGTCGACCGGGACGCCTTCCGGCGCCTCCTCGCCCTGTTCCCGCAGGTCCCGGAGCTCCGCGCCGCCGTGGAGGGCGGCCCCGCGGGGGCGTACTGGAAGAACACCCTGCTCCCGCTCGAACAGCGCGGCGTCTTCGACTCCGCCCTCGCCGGCAAACCCGTCTTCCCGTACAGCGTCGGCCTCTACCCCGGCCCGACCTGCATGTTCCGCTGCCACTTCTGCGTCCGCGTCACCGGCGCCCGCTACGACCCGTCCGCCCTCGAAGCCGGCAACGAGATGTTCCGCTCGGTCATCGACGAGATACCCGCGGGCAACCCCTTCGCCCTGTACTTCTCCGGCGGCCTGGAGCCCCTGACCAACCCCGGCCTGGGCACCCTGGCCGCCCACGCCACCGCACACGGCCTGCGGCCCACCGTCTACACGAACTCCTTCGCGCTCACCGAGCGCACCCTGGAGCGCCAGCCCGGCCTGTGGGGCCTGCACGCCATCCGCACCTCGCTCTACGGCCTCAACGACGCGGAGTACGAGCAGACCACCGGGAAGAAGGCCTCCTTCGGCCGCGTCCGCGAGAACCTGCGCCGCTTCCAGCACCTCCGCGCCGAACGCGAGTCGCCGATCAACCTCGGCTTCGCCTACATCGTGCTCCCGGGCCGCGCCAACCGCCTGCTCGACCTGGTCGACTTCATCGCCGACCTCAACGAGTCCGGGCAGGGCCGCACCATCGACTTCGTCAACATCCGCGAGGACTACAGCGGCCGCGACGACGGCAAGCTGCCCGCGGAGGAGCGCGCCGAGCTCACCGAGGCCCTCGCCGCCTTCGAGGCCCGCGTCCACGAGCGCACCCCCGGCCTCCACATCGACTACGGCTACGCCCTGAACAGCCTGAAGGCCGGGGCCGACGCCGAACTGCTGCGCATCAAGCCCGCCACCATGCGGCCCACCGCGCACCCGCAGGTCTCGGTGCAGGTCGACCTCCTCGGCGACGTGTACCTGTACCGCGAGGCCGGCTTCCCCGACCTGGCCGGCGCGACCCGGTACATCGCCGGGCGCGTCACCCCCGAGACCTCCCTCACCGAGGTCGTCCGCGACTTCGTCGAGCGCGGCGGCCAGGTGTCGGCCCACGACGGCGACGAGTACTTCATGGACGGCTTCGACCAGGTCGTCACCGCCCGCCTGAACCAGCTGGAGCGGGACGTCGCCGACGGCTGGGAGGAGGTCCGCGGCTTCCTCCGCTGACCCGCACCCGCACACCCCTACGCTCCCCCCACGGGACCCCCCACCCAAGGGCCCGGCCGTCCGGCCGGGCCCTCGGTGTTTTCCCGCCCCACCCCCGAAGGGGTCTCAGCACTCCCCCTGCGCAGCCCCTAGCGCCCCCCTAACCCAGCCCCGCCGACCGTTATCACCGGCGCCCTCCTGCTAGTTTCCGGGAATGAAGGGAATAGTCCTGGCCGGCGGGAGCGGAACTCGGCTGCATCCGGCGACCTCGGTCATTTCGAAGCAGATTCTTCCGGTCTACAACAAACCGATGATCTACTATCCGCTGTCGGTTCTCATGCTCGGCGGTATTCGCGAGATACAAATCATCTCCACCCCCCAGCACATCGAACTCTTCCAGTCGCTGCTCGGAAACGGCAGCCATCTGGGAATAGAACTCGACTATGCGGTCCAGAAAGAGCCCGCGGGAATCGCGGACGCTCTTCTCGTCGGCGCCGAACACATCGGCGACGACACCTGCGCCCTGATCCTGGGCGACAACATCTTCCACGGGCCCGGCCTCTACACGCTCCTGCGGGACAGCATCGCGCGCCTCGACGGCTGCGTCCTCTTCGGCTACCCCGTCAAGGACCCCGAGCGGTACGGCGTCGCCGAGGTGGACTCCGCGGGCCGGCTGACCGGCCTCGTCGAGAAGCCGGAGAAGCCGCGCTCCAACCTCGCCGTCACCGGCCTCTACCTCTACGACAACGACGTGGTCGACATCGCCAAGAACATCCGGCCCTCACCGCGCGGCGAGCTGGAGATCACCGACGTCAACCGCGTCTACCTGGAGCGGGGCCGGGCCGAACTCGTCGACCTCGGCCGCGGCTTCGCCTGGCTGGACACCGGCACCCACGACTCGCTCCTGCGGGCCGCCCAGTACGTCCAGGTCCTGGAGGAGCGGCAGGGCGTCTGGATCGCGGGCCTGGAGGAGATCGCCTTCCGCATGGGCTTCATCGACGCCGGGGCCTGTCACAGCCTGGGGGAACGCCTCTCCCGCACCGAGTACGGCACCTATCTGATGGAGATCGCCGGCCGCGAGGGAGCCCCGTGAGGGCACCTCGCGGCCGCAGCGTTCCTCCCCCCTACAGCGCGACCGAAAGGAAGACGGCAGTGCGGCTTCTGGTGACCGGAGGTGCGGGCTTCATCGGCTCGCACTTCGTGCGGCAGCTCCTCGCCGGGGCGTACCCCGACGTGCCCGCCGAAGAGGTGATCGTCCTGGACAGCCTCACCTACGCGGGCAACCTCGCCAACCTCGCCCCGGTGGACGCGGACCCGCGCCTGCGCTTCGTCCACGGCGACATCCGCGACGCCGGCCTCCTCGCCCGGGAACTGCGCGGCGTGGACGCCGTCGTCCACTTCGCCGCCGAGAGCCACGTGGACCGCTCCATCGCGGGCGCGTCCGTGTTCACCGAGACCAACGTGCAGGGCACGCAGACGCTCCTCCAGTGCGCCGTCGACGCCGGCGTCGGCCGGGTCGTGCACGTCTCCACCGACGAGGTGTACGGCTCCATCGACTCCGGCTCCTGGACCGAGAGCAGCCCGCTGGAGCCCAACTCCCCCTACGCGGCCTCCAAGGCCGGCTCCGACCTCGTCGCCCGCGCCTACCACCGGACGTACGGCCTCGATGTGCGGATCACCCGCTGCTGCAACAACTACGGGCCGTACCAGCACCCCGAGAAGCTCATCCCGCTCTTCGTGACGAACCTCCTCGACGGCGGGACCCTCCCGCTGTACGGCGACGGCTCCCACGTCCGCGAGTGGGTGCACACCGACGACCACTGCCGCGGCATCGCGCTCGTCCTCGCGGGCGGCCGGGCCGGCGAGGTCTACCACATCGGCGGCGGCCTGGAGCTGACCAACCGCGAACTCACCGGCATCCTCCTGGACTCCCTCGGCGCCGACTGGTCCTCGGTCCGGCAGGTCGCCGACCGCCAGGGCCACGACCTGCGCTACTCCCTCGACGGCGGGAAGATCGAGCGCGAGCTCGGCTACCGCCCGCAGGTCTCCTTCGCGGACGGCCTCGCGCGCACCGTCCGCTGGTACCGGGAGAACCGCGACTGGTGGGAGCCGCTCAAGGCCACCGCCCCGCAGCGGCCCGCCGCCACCGCGGGGGTGTCCGCGTGACCGCCCCCACCGGGACCGGCCGCGTCCCCTTCCTCGACCTCAAGGCCGCCTACGAGGAGCTCCGCGCGGAGACCGACTCCGCGATAGCCCGCGTCCTCGACTCGGGCCGCTACCTCCTCGGCCCCGAACTCGAAGCCTTCGAGGGCGAGTTCGCGGCCTACTGCGAGACGGACCACGCCGTCGGCGTGAACAGCGGCATGGACGCCCTCCAGCTCGCCCTCCGCGGCCTCGGCGTCGGACCCGGCGACGAGGTGATCGTCCCCTCGCACACGTACATCGCCAGCTGGCTCGCGGTCACCGCCACCGGCGCGACCCCCGTGCCCGTCGAGCCGCACGAGGACCACCCCACCCTGGACCCGCTGCTCGTCGAGAAGGCGATCACCCCCCGCACCCGGGCGCTCCTCCCCGTCCACCTCTACGGGCACCCCGCCGACATGGACGCCCTCCGCGAGCTCGCGGACCGGCACGGCCTGCACATCGTCGAGGACGCCGCGCAGGCCCACGGCGCCCGCTACCGGGGCCGCCGGATCGGCGCCGGCTCGTCGGTGGCCGCGTTCAGCTTCTACCCCGGCAAGAACCTCGGCTGCTTCGGCGACGGCGGCGCCGTCGTCACCGGCGACCCCGAGCTCGCCGAACGCCTCCGGATGCTCCGCAACTACGGCTCCCGGCAGAAGTACAGCCACGAGACGAAGGGCACCAACTCCCGCCTGGACGAGCTCCAGGCGGCCGTCCTGCGGATCCGGCTCGCCCACCTGGACAGCTGGAACGGCCGCAGGTCGGCGCTGGCCGCCGAGTACCTCACCGGACTCGCCGGCCTCCCCGGGATCGCCCTGCCGGTGACCGCGCCCGGCACCGACCCCGTCTGGCACCTCTTCACCGTGCGCACCGACCGCCGCGACGAGCTGCGCGAGCACCTCGACTCCCGCGGCATCGACACGCTCACCCACTACCCCGTGCCGGTGCACCTCTCCTCCGCCTACGCGGGCGAGGCACCGCCGGAGGGCTCGCTCCCGCGGGCCGAGAGCTTCGCGCGGCAGGTCCTCAGCCTGCCGATCGGCCCCCACCTGGAGCGCGCTCAGGCGCTGCGGGTGATCGGCGCCGTGCGCGAATGGGCCGAGCAGGTCCACCAGGCCTAGTCAGGTGGTCCGGCGGACCGAGCAGGCCGAGAAAGGCGGTGCCCGCCACCCTTCCGGGTGGCGGGCACCGCCGCTTTCACGGTGTCACGTCACCAGACGCTCACCTGGGTGCTGCCCCGCAGGTCCGCGGAGGACGCACCGGTCTGCAGGAGCCTGCTGCCCGTACCCGTCTTCCACGTGTCCGTCGCGGCGTCCCAGTACTGCAGCTGACGACGGTCGACGTTCACCGTCACCGTCTTCGACTCGCCGGCCGCGAGCGCCACCTTCGTGTAGCCCACGAGCTTCTTCTTCGCCTGCGGAGCCGTCACGTTCGGGCTGGCACCGAGGTACGCCTGCACGACCTCCTGGCCCGCGCGCTGCCCGCTGTTGCGGACCGTGACCGTGACCTTCAGGCCGCCCGTGGACGTGCGCACGACGGTCGGGGCGCTCTGCGTGAACGAGGTGTACGACAGGCCGTGCCCGAACGGGAACAGCGGCTTGACGTTCTGCTTGTCGAACCAGCGGTACCCGACGTGGATGCCCTCGCGGTACGTCTGCTGGTTGTCGACGCCCGGGTAGCTGGTCGGGTCGCCGGCGACCGCGTGCTGGTTCTCCGCGGCCGGGAAGCTCTGGGTGAGCTTGCCGCTCGGGTTGACGTCACCGTAGAGCAGCGCGGCGGTGGCCTCGGCGCCCGCCTGGCCCGGGTACCACATGTCCAGGACCGCGCGGGTCTTGGACAGCCACGGCATCAGCACCGACGAACCGGTGTTGAGGACCACGATCGTGTTCGGGTTCGCGTCGGCGACCGCCGAGATCAGCTTGTCCTGCGTACCCGGCAGCGACAGGTTCGGACGGTCGACGCCCTCGGTGCCGTCGTCGTAGGCGAAGACGACCGCCGTACGGGCCTTCCGCGCCGACTCCACGGCCTTCGCGATCGTCGCGTCGGCCGCCTCCGGCGTCACCCAGCCCAGCTCCAGGGAGAGCGGGGTGGCGCTCATCGCGAAGCCCGAGATCGTGAGCTTGTGCGTGCCCTTGGTGAGCTTGAGGAGCGGGCTGCTCACCTTGCCGTAGACCTGACCGGCCTCGATGGTGTGGCTGCCGAGCTGCACCGTGGCGTATCCGCCGGTGGCCTTGACCGCGATGCGGTACTCGCCGTCGGCGGGCACGGTCAGCGTGCCGTCGTACAGCGCCCCCGCCTTGCCCGGCTCCAGCTGGTGGCCCTGGTTGAACGCCGGGCTGAGGTTCCCCGCCGGGATCTGCGTCCCGAAGGTCTCCTCACCCGTCTCGTACGTCACCGTCGCACCCGCGCCCGCGCGGGCCCTGATGGTGTCGAGCGGCGCCGCGGCCGAGTCCGGCACGACGTGGGCGCTGCCCAGGCCGGTGACCTTGGGGTCGACGGCCGTCGGGCCGATGACCGCGATGCTCTTGCCGGCGTCACCGGCGAGCGGCAGGGCCTGGCCCTCGTTCCGCAGGAGCACCGCGCCGTTCTCGGCGACCTTGCGGGACACCGCCTGGGCGCCCGCCCGGTCGCGCTCGGGCCGCGGCGCCGGGGTGGCCGACAACAGGCCGAACTTCTCCATCTGCCCGACGATCCGCTCCGCCGAGCGCGTCACGGCCGCCTCGGGGACCGTGCCGTTCAGGACGGCCGTCTTCAGCGCCTCGCCGAAGTACTTGGCCGGCGGGGAGGGCTCGCCCTTCGGGACGTCGCCGGGGAGCTCGACGCCCATCTCCTGGTCGAGGCCCTTGGTGATGGCGTCCGTGCCGGGGGTGGCGAGCCAGTCGGACATCACCCAGCCCTGGAAGCCCCACTGCGTGCGCAGCACGTCGTTGAGGAGCTCGTCGTTGCCGCAGGACGGCTTCCCGTTGAGGCCGTTGTAGGCACACATGAAGGAGGCCGCGCCGGCCTTGGAGGACGCCTCGAACGCCGGGAACTCGATCTCGCGGAGCGTCTGCTCGTCGACCGTGGCGTTCACGGAGAAGCGGTTGTTCTCCTGGTTGTTGGCCGCGAAGTGCTTGGCCGTCGTCATCAGACCCGCACCCTGGATGCCCTTGATCTGGGCGACCGCGGTGCGCGAGGAGACCAGCGGGTCCTCGCTGAAGGTCTCGTAGTTCCGGCCGCCGTGCGGCACCCGGATGTTGTTCATCATCGGGCCCAGGACCATGTCCTGGTTGAGCGCGCGTCCGTCGCGGCCCATGACCTTGCCGTAGCTGTCGGCCATCGAGTCGTCGAAGGTGCTGGCCAGGGCGACCGGCGCGGGCAGCGCGGTGGCGGTCTGCCCCACCAGGCGGATGCCGTTCGGGCCGTCGGCGGCACGCAGCTCCGGGATGCCGAGACGCGGCACGCCGGGCAGGTAGCCGACGTTCTGCCGGTCGGGGTCCAGGGCCCAGTGGACGAAGCTGATCTTCTCGTCGAGCGTCATCTGGGCGACGAGCTCCGCCGCCCGGCTCGTGTACTGGACGTCGGCCGTGCCGGCGGCGCCGGGAGCGGCGGCCGCCACGGTGGTGCCCGCCAGCAGGGTGCCGACGACGGCCAGGGTGAAGGCCCTGGGCGACGTGCGGCCGCGGCGGACACGCGGTATTCGGGTCTTACCTGTCACGGTGGGTTTCTCTCTCTGTGCTTGCTGCACCCGGGACGTCCCGCCCCGGGGGGTCTTGGGGGGATCAGGCGGGGACGCCGACGAAGAGGCCACGGCCCGACGGGCCGCCCTCCAGGTACTCGACGCGCAGCCCGGCGGCCGTGAAGGCCGCCTCGTACTCCGCCTGGTGGAAGAGGGTGATCAGGTGGACGTCGGAGAAGTGGCGCACGCCCTTGCCCGGGTCGGCCACGGTGAAGTGGACCTCCATGCGCGTCGCGTTCCCCTCCCGCACCGAGTGCGAGACGCGGGCCACGGTGCGCCCGTCCCGGCGGACGACGTCGGCGCTGACCCAGCCGTCGGCGAAGGTCTCCGGGAACCACCACGGCTCCACGACGACGACGCCGCCGGGCTCCAGGTGCCCCGCGAACGAGGCCACGGCCGCGTCCAGTTCCCCGGTCGTCCTCAGGTAGCCGACGGAGCTGAACATGCTGACCACGGCGGAGAACTTCCGGCCGAGCCGGAAGTCCCGCATGTCGCCCTGGTGGAGCGTGGCGTCGGGCAGCCGCTTGCGGGCGTGGAGGAGCATGTCCTCGGACAGCTCCAGGCCGGCGGTGTCGCCGAACTCCTTGGTGAAGTGCTCCAGATGCGTGCCCGTGCCGCAGGCCACGTCGAGGAGCGAGGAGGCCTCGGGGGTACGGGAGCGCACGAGGTCGGCGATGTCGGAGGCCTCGGCGGCGTAGTCCTTGCCGCGGCCCAGGTAGAAGAGGTCGTAGACGTCGGCGTGGTCGACTTCGTACACGGAACTCCTGCTTTCGGTGGGTGGCCGGGGGAGCCCCGGCGGAGATCAGGGCCGAGGCGCGGGGCCTCGGAGGAGGGGTGGTCGCGGCTCGCGGCCGGTGGGGAGGAGGAGGCGCGGCTCAGGGCCGGGCGCCGGCCGGCGGGCGGCGGTGCTGTGCGGCGAGCCGCTCCAGCTCGGGCACGATCCCGGCCGGGGTCGGGTCACCGAAGGTCTCCTCGCGCAGCCGGTGCGCGGCGGCACCGACCGAGGGGTCTTCCAGGACGCGGACGACGGCGTCCCGCACGGCCTGCGGGGTGAGCTCGGCCGGCGGCACGAAGAAACCGGCCCCCTGCTCGGCCACGGCCCGCGCCTTGACCGGCGCGTCCCACAGCTCGGCGAGCATGACCTGCGGCACCGCGTTGATCACGGCGGTCGCGTAGGTGCCCGCCCCGCCGTGGTGGATGATCGCCGAGCAGCTCGGCAGGAGCGCGTGCATCGGCACGAAGTCCGTGAACCGGGTGTGCTTCGGGTAGTTGCGGATCTCGGCGCGCTGACTCGCGTCGAGCGTCGCGACGAGCTCGATGTCGAGGTCGGCGAGCGCCTCCAGGATGTCGCCCTGCGAGACGCCGTCGCCGCCGAGGACCTCCCGCGCGGAGACGCCGAGGGTCAGACAGACCCGGGGCCGCGCGGGCGGCTCGGAGAGCCAGTCCGGCACGACCGACGTGCCGTTGTACGGAACGTAGCGCATGCCGACGGTCGGCAGACCGGTGTCGAGGCGCAGGCTCGGCGGGGTCGGGTCGATCGTGAACTGGCCGGTGATCAGCTCCTCCTCGAAGGAGGCGCCGTACTTGTCCAGCGTCCACGTCAGCCACTCCGCCGTGGGGTCCTCGCGGTGCTCGGGCGGCTGCAGGTCCCGCAGCGCGACGAACTTCCGGCGGGCGCTGCCCATCACGTCGGGCCCCCACAGGACCCGGGCGTGCGCGGCGCCGGTGACCTGGGCGGCGACGGCGCCCGCGTAGGTCGTCGGCTCCCACAGCACCAGGTCCGGCTGCCAGGACCGGGCGAGGTCGACCAGGTCGTCGATCATCGAGTCGTTGTTGGCGAGCAGGTAGAAGTACGGGGCGAGGATCGCCTCGATGCCGAGGGCGTGGTCCCAGTCCAGCGGCTCGGGACGGGCCTCGTCGAAGGCGATCGCCGGGTGGTTCGGGCGCGGCTCGCCCGCCATCCGCACCCGGTACTCGTGGATGAGGTGGTCGGTGCCGACGGGCACCGCGGCCAGTCCGGACCCGGTGATGGTGTCCGTGAGCGCGGGCTGGCTGGCGACCCGCACCTCGTGTCCGGCGGCGAGCAGCGCCCAGGCCAGGGGCACCAGGCCGTAGTAGTGCGTGTGGTGTGCGAACGAGGTCAGCAGGACGCGCATGGCGTCGTGTCCTTCCTTGCCGGTGGAGGGTGGACGGGCGGAGCGGGTGAAACGGGCGGACGGGAGGGGTCCCTCAGGAGCTGCTGACCGGGACGCTCAGCGGCCCGCGGCCGACCGGCGCGCGACGGGGGCGCAGCACGTCCCCCGCCTGCCGCAGCCCGGGGAAACGCCCGGCCAGGGTCCGCAGCGCGACCTCCGCCTGGAGCCGGACCAGGGACGCCACCGGGCCGTACGGGCTGGCCGGGTGCAGCGCGAGGTGCGCGGCGGCGTCCGGACGCGCGAGGTCGAAGCGCTCCGGGTCCGTGAAGACCTCCGGGTCCCGGCCGGTGGCGCCGGTGAGGACGACGACGTGCGCCCCGGCCGGCAGCCGCCGGCCCGCCAGCTCCGTCTCCGCGCGGACCACCCGGGCGTCCAGCTGCACCGGCGGGTCAAAGCGGAGGGTCTCCTCCACCGCGGCCGCCGCGAGACCGGGCCGCGCGCACAGCTCCCGCCACTGCTCGGGGTGCGCGAGGAGGGCCAGCACGGCGTTCCCCGTCAGCTGGACGGCGGCCGTGACACCGAGCGCCGACAGCAGAGCCCCGTCGGTCCGGCCGGAAGCACCGGCGGAGCCGGGGACGTCGGCGAGCAGCGCCGTCAGCGCGGCCAGCGCCTCGTCCGCCGCCCGTACCGTCCGCAGCGACTGCGGGGCCAGCAGGCTGTCGGACAGCGGCCGGAGCCGCTCCACCAGCTCGGCGAACTCCGCACGCCGCTCCTCGGGAACACCGAGCGCCGCGGCGGTCGAGGCCGTCACCGCCGGGCGCACGAAACCGCCCACCAGCTCGAAGGCGTACGAGGCCGCCGGGTCCGGCGCGAGGTCCTCCAGGGTCTCCCGGTGGATCCCCTCGACCACGGCACGCCGCCCGGCGTCCGGCACGTCACCGGCCGCCGACGGCGCCTGCTCGTGCTCCAGCGGACAGCCCTCCCCGTACGAGAGGACCTGCTGCGGCACCGGGACGCCGGCGGCGCCGGAGACCCCGAAGTCCGTCGAGCAGAGGACGCTCGACGCCAGCGCGTGATCGGCGGTGACCCAGCTGCCCGTCGGGCTGAAGGAGAGCGCGCCGCCGGCACGCACCCGCTCGTACGCGGGATACGGGTCGTCCGCCTGGCCGCGCAGCACGATCCCGTACGGGTCGCCGTTCGCGGCGTGGATCCAGTGGATGCCGCGGGTCTCCAGGAGGTGGGTACCGAGTTCACGGTCGTCCACCGCGCGGACGGTGCGGCCCAGCGGGGGCTGCGTGAGGGCCTCCGGCAGGTCGTCGGTCACCGTGGGTTCTGCCATCTCTTGGCCGCTCCTTCGATCAGACGGGTCGGGGGCTGCACGACGCGGGAATCGGGCGCGCCGCGGGTGACGAGCAGGTGGTCGGAGATGTCGTTGCAGATCTCGTGCCACTGGTCGTTGAGGTAGAAGTGGCCGCCGGAGTACGCCCGCAGGCAGAACGGACCGCTGGTGTGGCGGCGCCACTCGGCCACCTCGTTGAGCGGCGCCTTCGGGTCGCGGTCACCGGCCAGGGCCATCACCGGGCAGGTGAGCTTGGCGGAGGGCTTGTGCAGGTACGTCTCCGCCGCCTTGTAGTCGCTGCGCAGCGCGGGCAGCACCAGCCGCAGCAGCTCGTCGTCCTGGAGGAACCGCTCGTCGGTGCCGCTCAGGTGCCGGATCTCCGCCAGGAACGCCCGGTCGTCCAGCTGGTGGACGAGCCGGTCAGGGGCCAGCGACGGGGCGCGGCGGCCGGACACGTACAGACCCTCGGGCCGTACCCCGTGCCGCTGTTCGAGGATGCGGGCCGTCTCGAAGGCCACGGAGGCCCCGAGGCTGTGCCCGAAGAAGGCCAGCCGGCCCTCCTGCCACCAGGGTTCGGTGGCCGCGACCACATGCTCGGCGAGCTCCTCGACGCTCTCCAGGCACGGTTCGGCGCGCCGGTCCTGACGGCCCGGGTACTGCACCGACAGGGCCTCCACGGAGGGGTGGAGCTCCTCCGAGAAGCGGAAGAAGTAGCTCGCGGAACCGCCCGCGTGCGGCAGGCAGACCAGCCGCACCGCGCTGTTCGGCGAGGGGTGGAAGCGCCGGATCCACAGCGAGCTGTCGACGTTCAGGGCTCTCTCGGTCACCGGTTCGCCCCCTCGATGCCGTCGAGCCAGGAGAGGACGGCCTCGGCGACGGCGGGCGCGTGGTCCCGCATCATCGTGAAGTGGTCGCCGGGCACGTCCGCGACGGTGTGCGGAAGGTCCCAGTGGGCGCGCCAGTCGCCGCCCTCCGCCGGCCAGTCGCCCAGCGGCTCGGAGGCACGGACCAGCAGCACCGGCGCGCTGCTGCGCCCCGGCCGCGGGCCGCCCAGGAACCGGGCGTACCGGCCCATCGCGAGCAGCCGCGCATCGGACATCGGTTCCAGCTCGCCGGCGAACAGGCCCTCGCCGAGCTGCCTGCTCCACACCTCGATGGGCTCCTGGTGGCCCGGCGGATAGGGGTCGACCAGGACGATGCCGGCCGGCTTCACGCCATGCGCCCGCTCCAGACGGAAGGCCAGCTCGTGGGCGAGCAGGGCGCCGCCGGAGTGCCCGAGCAGGACGACCGGGGCGTCCCCGGCGGCCCGGAGGACCGCCTGCGCCTGGGCGTCGAGCGCGGTGTCGAGGTCGGCCGGGAGCAGGGCGGCGCTCCGGCCCGTGCCGGTCCCGTAGCCGGGCAGGGGCACGGCGAGGAAGTCCCGCCGCTCCTGGAAGGAGGTGCTGAGCCGCAGGAACTCGTGCGGGCCGCCGTTGGCCGCGGTGCCGGTGCAGCCGACGAGGACGGCACGGCCCTCGGCCCGGTCCGTCGGCCCGCCGGCCAGCAGCACCGGGTCGAGCCGGTCGGTGCAGGCCTCGGGCGAGGCGAACTGCGGGCGGAACGCGGCGGCGTCGGCGAGGACGTCGAGGAACGCTCCGTACCGGTCGTCCTCCACGGCCTGCCGGAACAGGGCCCGGAACATCCCGGCGCCGGTCTCGCCCTCGGCGGCCGCGGCCGGAGCGCCGGTCTCCTCCTCGGCCCGCTCGTGCTCGGCGGGCTCGGCGAGGGCCCAGTCCCGCTCGGCCAGCTCGTCGCTGATGCGCGCGGCGAGCGCGACCGGCGTGGGGTGCTCGAACACGACGCCGGGGGGCAGCTGCAGGCCGGTCATCCGGTTGACGCGGTTGCGGAACTCGACGGCCGTCAGCGAGTCGAAGCCGATCTCCCGCAGCGGGCGGTCGACGGGCACCGACTCGGGCGAGTCGCACCGGAGCACGGAGGCCGCCTGCCGCATCACCATCGCGAGCACGGCCTCGCGGCGCCCCTCCTCGTCGAGGTCCTCGGCACCCCACACGAGCCCCGTCTCGGCCTCGGCCGCGCGCTCGGGAGCGGTGTGCGCGGGCGCCTCACCGGGACCCGCGGGGCTAATCCAGTACGGGCGGTGCTGGAAGGCGTACGTGGGCAGGTCGGACCCGGCGGGGCCGGGGACGCCCACGGCGGGGAGGACGGCGTGCCAGTCGACGGGCAGGCCGTGGGCCCAGGCCTCGCCGAGCGAGGTGACCAGCCGCTCCCGGCCGCCGTCCTCGCGTCGGAGGGTGCCGAGGCCGGTGACGGTGCCGGGCAGGGCCATCGTGAGGACGGGGTGGGTGCTGACCTCGACGAAGTGCGTGAAGCCCTCGTCCGAGGCGAGGGTCTCGACGGCCGGAGCGAAGCCGACACGGTGCCGGAGGTTGCGGTACCAGTACGTGCCGTCGAGCACCGGCCCGGTGATCCAGGCGCCTTCGAGCGTCGAGAAGAACGGGATCCGGGGAGCCTCGGGCGTCAACCCGGCCAGGATCTCGACGAGTTCGGTCTCGATGGTCTCGACGTGGGCGCTGTGGGAGGCGTAGTCGGCGGGGATGATCCGCGCGCGGACACCCTCCGCCTCGCAGGTGCGGGCGAGCTCCTCGATCTGCGGAGGGTCACCGGCGACGACGGTCGCCGTCGCACCGTTGACGGCGGCGACCGACAGCCCGTCGAGCCCCTCGATCAGCTGCTGGGTCGCCTCCTCGCCGAGCGCGAGGGAGATCATGGCTCCCTTGCCCGCGAGGTGCCTGGCGATGGACCGGGAGCGCAGGGCCACGACCTTGGCGGCGTCGTCGAGGCTCAGCGCCCCGGCGACGCACGCGGCGGCGATCTCGCCCTGCGAGTGACCGATGACGGCCTGCGGGGTGATCCCGTGGTGCTGCCAGACCTTCGCCAGGGACACCATCACGGCGAACGTCACGGGCTGCACGACGTCGACCCGCTCCAGCGTCGGCGCGCCGGGCGCCTGCCGGATCACGGCCTCCAGGGACCAGTCGACGTAACGGGACAGTGCGGTCTCGCACGCGGCCATCGAGGCCGCGAACTCCGGCGACTGGTCAAGGAGTTCGGCGCCCATCCCGGCCCACTGGGCCCCCTGGCCCGGGAACACGAACGCCACCTTGCCCGGGTCGCCCGCCGTGCCCCGCACCAGACCCTCCGGCATCCGCAGGGCGTCCCGCAGCACCTCCCGGCCGCCGCCGACGGCGACCGCGCGGTGATCGAGCGCCGCACGCCCGTCGACCAGCGCCCGCGCCGCCACGGCCGGATCCAGGTCCGTCCGGCCGTCCGCCCAGGCGGCCAGCCGCTCGATCTGGGCGTCCAGCGCCGCCGACGTCTTCGCGGACACGATCCACGGCACCGCACCACCCGCCGGCACGCCGACCGCCGGCGGCTCCTGAGCGGCCGGGGCCTCCTCCAGCACGACGTGCGCGTTCGTCCCGCCCACACCGAACGCGGACACACCCGCCCGCCGGGGCCGGCCCGGCCGCGCCGGCCAGTCCAGCGCCTCCGTCAGCAGCTCGACCGAACCGGCCGACCAGTCCACCTGGTCCGTCGGCTCGTCCACATGCAGCGTCTTCGGCAGCACCCCGTGACGCAGCGCCTGCACCATCTTGATGACACCGGCGACACCGGAAGCGGCCTGCGTGTGCCCGATGTTCGACTTCAGCGTGCCCAGGCGCAGCGGCTCACCCGGGGCACGCCCCTGCCCGTACGTGGCGAGCAGCGCCTGCGCCTCGATCGGGTCGCCGAGCCGGGTCCCCGTGCCGTGCCCCTCCACGACGTCCACGTCGCTCGACGTGAGCCGCGCGTCGGCCAGCGCCTGCCGGATCAGCCGCTGCTGGGACGGGCCGTGCGGAGCCGTCAGCCCGTTGCTCGCGCCGTCCTGGTTGATCGCGCTGCCGCGCACGACGGCCAGGACCCGGTGGCCCTTGCGCCGGGCGTCGGAGAGCCGCTCCAGGAGGAGGACGGCGACGCCCTCGCCCCAGGCGAGACCGTCCGCCGCCGAGGCGAAGCCCTTCGTCCGGCCGTCGGCGGCCATGGCCTGCTGCCGGCTGAACTCGATGAACGCGCCCGGCGTCGCGAGGACGGCCACGCCGCCCACGAGCGCCGTCGAGCAGTCGCCGTTCCGCAGGCCCTTCAGGGCGAGGTGCAGGGCGACGAGCGACGAGGAGCACGCCGTGTCCACGGTCACCGCGGGCCCTTCGAGGCCGAGGGAGTACGCGATGCGCCCGGAGGCCACGGCGGAGGAGTTGCCCGTGACGACGTAACCGTCGGTGCCCTCGGGCGCGACCCGGATGTCCGGCGCGTAGTCCTGGTACCCGCAGCCCACGTACACGCCGACGTCGGTGCCGCGGACCGACGCGGGGTCGATCCCGGCCCGCTCGAAGACCTCCCAGGAGGCTTCGAGGAGCTGCCGCTGCTGCGGGTCCATGGCGAGGGCCTCGCGAGGCGAGATCCCGAAGAACGCGGCGTCGAAACCGGCGGCGTCGTCAAGGAACGCGGCGTTCCGGACGTACGTCGTGCCCTTCCGGCCGGGCACCGGGTCGTACAGGGAGTCGATGTCCCAGCCGCGCTCCTCCGGTACCTCGGAGACCAGGTCCTTGCCCGCCGCGACGGCGTCCCAGAGGTCCTCGGGCGACCGGATCCCGCCCGCGAACCGGCAGCTCATGCCGACGATCGCCATGGGCTCCTGCCGACGGTCGGCCCGGCGCCGGCTCTCTTTCCGGAGTTCTTCGTTCTCCTTGAGAGAGGCGCGCAGAGCGTCCACCAACTGCTCGTTGGAACTCGTCATCTGGATGTGGTCTTCCGCTCGTGGATGGGGTTGTGGCGTGTGGGGGCGGGGTGGTGCGCGGGATGCGCGAGGTGCGGCGTGCGTGGGGCGGGACCGCGGTCGGGTCAGGTGTTCCGGGGGCCGAGCGCCGTCCGGATCAGGTGTCGTTCCGGGGGCCGAGCGCCATCCGGATCAGGTGTCGTTCCGGGGGCCGAGCGCCATCCGGATCAGGGCCTCGGCGTCGAGGTCGTCGATCGACGCCTCCGGCTCCGGCTCCGCGTCGGCGGCGCCGCCGTCCGGGCCGCCCGGGAGCGGCTCCGGCTCGATGCCGGTGAGGCGCAGCACGGTTTCGAGGACGCCCGCGTCCCGCAGCCGGTCGAGGGGCAGCTCGGCCAGGGCCCGGCGCACCCGCCCCTCCCAGTCCGTCGGAGCCGGCTCGGCCGGAGCGAGGTACGCCTGCTGGAGGTGTGCGGCGAGCGCGGCCGGCGTCGGGTGGTCGAAGACCGCCGTGGCCGGGATCCTGTCGCCGACCGCCGCGGAGAGCTGGTTGCGCAGCTGCACCGCCGTCAGCGAGTCGAAGCCGAGCTCGGTGAACGCACGGCCGGGGGCCACCCGGTCGGGCGAGGAGTGGCCGAGCACCGCAGCAGCGTGCGTACGGACGAGGGTGAGGAGCGCGGGCCGACGCTCGGACTCGGGCAGCGCGGCGATCGCGGCCAGCGCCGACGACCGCCCGGCCGGCGCCGCGGCGGACTCGCCGGAGGCCGGGGCGCCCACGGGCGCGGCGAGCGCCTGCCGGGCCTCCGGGACACCGTCGATCAGCGCGCTCGGCCGGGACACCGTGAACGCGGGCGCGAACCGCTCCCAGTCCACGTCGGCCACGGCGACGAAGGTCTCGTCGTGGCACACGGCCTTCGCCAGCTCGTCCAGGGCGCGGTCGGGACTCATCGGACGGATGCCCCGCCGCTGCCAGTACGCGTCGTCGGCGCCCCGGCCCATGCCGTCGCCCGCCCAGAGCCCCCAGGCGACCGAGGTCGCCGTCTCGCCCCGCGCCCGGCGCCGGGCGGCGAGGGCGTCGAGGTGGGCGTTGGCCGCCGCGTAGACGCCCTGGCCGCCGCTGCCCCAGACCCCGGCGTTCGAGGAGTAGAGCACGAAGGCGTCCAGCGGAGTGCCGCGCAGCAGCTCGTCCAGCACCTCGGCGCCCCTCGTCTTCGCGCCCAGGATGCGGGCGACGTCCTCCGGACCCGTGGCGTCCAGCGGATCGCCGCCTGGCGCGCCGGCGGTGTGGAGGACGGCGGTGAGGGGGGTGTCGGCGGGGATGGTGCCGAGGAGGGTGCGCATCGCGTCGGGATCGGTGACGTCGCTGGCGGCGAGGGTGACGCGGGTGCCGAGTGCTTCCAGCTCGCCCACGAGCTCGGCGGCGCCGGGGGCTTGGTCGCCGCTGCGGCTGACGAGGAGGAGGTGTTCGGCGCCGTGGTGGGCGGTCCAGCGTGCGGCGTGGGCGCCGAGGGCGCCGGTGCCGCCGGTGATGAGGACGGTGCCGTGGGGCTGCCAGTCGCGGGTGGGGCGGCGGTTGTGGAGGGGCGCGCGGGCGAGGCGGCGGGCGTGGAGGCCGGTGGTGCGGATGGCGACCTGGTCCTCGCCGGTGGCGCCCGAGAGGGTGGTGACGAGGTGGGTGAGGGCGGTGGTGTCGGGCTGGACGGGCAGGTCGATGAGACCGGCCCAGCGCTCGGGGTGCTCCAGGGCGACGACGCGGCCGAGGCCCCAGAGCATGGCCCGCTCGGGGTCGGCGGGAACGTCGCCGTGCCCGATGGAGACGGCGCCGGTGGTGACGGACCACTGGGGTGCGCCGATTCCGGCGTCGCCGAGGGCCTGTACCCAGGCGATCTGCGGTACGAGCGTGTCGAGGAGCGAGACGACACCGGTGAAGGTGTCGCCGGTCGTGAGGGCGGTGAGCCTGGCGGCGAGGGTCTCGCGGTCGTCGTCCGCCCCGGCCGTCAGCACCACGGCCTCGGCCCCGGCGGCCGTCAGCGCGCCCACCAGCTCGGCGTCGGGCTCGCTCCCGGCGGCGACGAGCCACCGCCCGGACAGCTCCGCCCCGCCGGAGGCCGTCAGCGGCTTCCACTCGACGCGGTAGCGCCAGTCGTCGGCGGCGCTCGTGGGCGCGGCGCTCTGGAGCCAGAAACGCTCGGTCCGGAAGGCGTAGGTGGGGAGTTCGGGGTTCGGGCCCGCCGTGGGGAGGAGGGGGCTCCAGTCGACGGGGAGTCCGCTGGCCCAGGCTTCGGCGAGCGAGGTGGTCAGGCGGTGCTGCCCGCCCTGCTCGCGGCGGAGGGTGCCGAGGCCGGTGACGGTCTCGGGGAGGGCCATGGTGAGGACGGGGTGGGCGCTGATCTCGACGAAGTGGGTGAAGCCTTCGTCGGTGGCGAGGGTTTCGACGGCGGGGGCGAAGCCGACGGGGTGGCGGAGGTTGCGGTACCAGTAGCCGCTGTCGAGGGCGGGTGTGGTGATCCAGGCGCCTTCGAGCGTGGAGAAGAAGGGCACCTCGGGCACGCGCGGGGTGAGTCCGGCGAGGACCTCGGCGAGCTCGGTCTCGATGGTCTCGACGTGGGCGCTGTGGGAGGCGTAGTCGACGGGGATGATCCGCGCGCGGACCCCGTCGGCCTCACAGGTACGGGCGAGCTCCTCGATCTGTACGGGGTCACCGGAGACGACCGTGGCGGTGGGGCCGTTGACGGCGGCGACGGAGAGCCCGTCGAAGGCGGTCAGTCGCTCCAGGACGTCGGCCTCGGCGAGCGCGAGGGAGAGCATCCCGCCCTTGCCGGCGAGGTGGGCGCCGATGGACTTGCTGCGGAGTGCGACGACCTTGGCGGCGTTGTCGAGGCTGAGTGCCCCGGCGACGTACGCGGCGGCGATCTCGCCCTGGGAGTGGCCGACGACGGCCTGAGGGGTGATCCCGTGGTGCTGCCAGACCTTGGCGAGGGAGACCATGACGGCGAACGTCACGGGCTGGACGACGTCGACGCGGTCGAGCGTCGGTGCGCCGGGTGCCTGCCGGACGACGGCTTCGAGCGACCAGTCGACGTAGCGGGAGAGCGCGGTCTCGCACGCGGCCATCTCCGCTGCGAACTCCTTCGACACGTCGAGGAGTTCGGCGCCCATCCCGGCCCACTGCGTGCCCTGGCCCGGGAACACGAACGCCACCCGGCCCACGTCCGTGGACGTGCCGCGTATCAGCCCCTCCGGCATCCGCAGGGCGTCCCGCAGCGCCTCCCGGCCGTCGCCGACCGCGACCGCGCGGTGCTCCATCGCCGTACGGCCGCTGACCAGGCCGCGGGCCACCGCGGCCGGAGCCAGATCCGTACGGCCGTCCGCGTAGGCGGCGAGCCGCTCGATCTGGGCGTCCAGCGCGGCCGGGGTCTTCGCCGACACGAGCCACGGCACCGTACCGTCGGCCGTCGGCCCGTCGGCCGGGGTGATCTCGTCCGCCGGGGCCTCTTCGAGGACGACGTGGGCGTTGGTGCCGCTGATGCCGAAGGAGGAGACGGCGGCACGGCGCA
The DNA here is from genome assembly GCF_043080005.1 of Streptomyces sp. NPDC015130. Classification (NCBI taxonomy): domain Bacteria; kingdom Bacillati; phylum Actinomycetota; class Actinomycetes; order Kitasatosporales; family Streptomycetaceae; genus Streptomyces; species Streptomyces sp. NPDC015130. Next base: position 240,321 of record NZ_JBIBVC010000012.1, read on the forward strand.
GCCCGCCGTCCTGCTTCTGCGGCCAGTCGACGGCCTGGGTGAGCAGCTCGACCGTGCCCGCCGACCAGTCGATCTGGTCCGACGGCTCGTCCACGTGGAGCGTCTTCGGAAGCAGCCCGTGGCGCATCGCCTGGACCATCTTGATGACACCCGCGACACCGGCGGCGGCCTGGGTGTGCCCGATGTTCGACTTCAACGCGCCCAGCCTCAGCGGCTGTTCGCTGCTCTTCTCCTGGCCGTAGGTGGCGATGAGCGCCTGGGCCTCGATCGGGTCGCCGAGGCGCGTGCCCGTGCCGTGCGCCTCGACGACGTCGACGTCACCCGGGGCGAGCCGGGCGTCCGCCAGGGCGCGCCGGATGACACGCTGCTGCGAAGGTCCGTTCGGGGCGGTGAGGCCGTTGCTGGCGCCGTCCTGGTTGACGGCGCTGCCGCGGACGACCGCCAGGACGCGGTGGCCGTTGCGGCGGGCGTCCGAGAGGCGCTCGACGAGGAGGACTCCGGCACCCTCAGCCGGGCCGAAGCCGTCCGCCGAGGTGGCGAAGGCCTTCGACCGGCCGTCCGCCGCGAGCCCGCGCTGCCGGCTGAACTGCACGAACAGGTCCGCGTTGGGCATGACCGTGACACCGCCGGCGAGGGCCATGTCGCACTCGCCCTTGCGCAGGGCCTGCACGGCGAGGTGCAGGGCGACCAGCGAGGACGAGCACGCCGTGTCCACCGTCAGGGCCGGCCCGTCCGTACCGAGGACGTACGCGATGCGGCCGGACAGGAAGCCCAGCGCCGCACCGCTGACCAGGTGGCCCTCCAGCTCCGGCGACTGCGCGGCGGTGGTCTGCCCCGAGGTGTAGCCGGTGTGCCAGCCGCCGACGAAGACGCCGAGGCCGCTGCCCTTCAGGGACGTCGGGTCGATGCCCGCGCTCTCGATCGCCTCCCACGCGGTGGTGAGGGACAGCCGCTGCTGCGGGTCCATGGCGAGGGCCTCGCGCGGCGAGATCCCGAAGAAGTCGGCGTCGAACTCGCCCGCGTCGTGCAGGAATCCGCCGGAGCGGCAGTACGTCCTGCCGGAGGCGTCCGGGTCGGGGTCGTAGAGGCCCTCCACGTCCCAGCCGCGGTCCTGCGGGAACTCCGAGATCGCGTCGCCGTCCCCGGCCACCAGCTCCCACAGGTCCTCGGGCGAGGCGACGCCGCCCGGCAGACGGCAGGCCATGCCCACGATCGCCACCGGCTCGTGCGTGCGTCCCTCGATCTCGCGCAGACGCCTGGTGTTCTGCTGCAGCTCGGCGGTGACGCGCTTGAGGTAGTCGCGGAGCTTGTCTTCGTTGTTCGCCATGGCTCCCGTTCTCGCCTGTCCGTTCCGTGTCTGAGGGGCTGGTGCCGGTGGTGCTGGTGGGGTGGGTGGTGCTCTCGTGGTGCCGGTCAGGTCAGGTCAGAAGTCGGATTCGCCCAGCTCCTTGTCGATGAAGGAGAAGAGGTCGTCGTCGGAGGCCTCGTCCAGGTCGGTGGCCTCGTCGGCGTCGCCCCCCAGGGCCGCAGCCAGTGCCCTCAGCCGGGCGGCGAGCTCCGGACGGCCGTCGGCGGCCGGCGCGAGGGAGGCGAGTACGCCCTCCAGCCGGTCGAGTTCGGCCAGGGCCGCCGCGGTCTGCCGGTCCGTCGCCGAACCCGTACCGCCGTCGGAGCCGACGCCGTCCGCCCAGGCGCCGCCCGCGGCCGCGGCGAGTTCGTCGAGCAGGTGCCCGGCCAGCTCCCCCGGCGTGGGGTGGTCGAAGACCAGCGTGGCCGGGAGCCGCAGCCCGGTGGCGGCGTTGAGGCGGTTGCGGAGTTCGACGGCGGTGAGGGAGTCGAAACCGGTGTCGCGGAAGGCGCGCTCCAGGTCGACCCGGCTCGGGGTGCCGTGTCCCAGGACGGTCGCCACGTGCGTACGGACGAGGTCCCGCAGGTGCGCGACCCGGTCGTCCGCCGGCATCGCGGCGAGCCGGCCGCCGAGGTCCGTGTCCGCCTCGCCCGTGCCACCGGCGGCGGCCCTGCGCCGGCCGCCCGGCGCGCCGCCGGTCCGCGCCCCGCGGGTGAGCCCGCCGAGCAGCGGCGCCAGCATGCCGTCGCGCTCCTGGGCGCGGAGCGCGGCGACGTCCAGGGCGATCGGGACGAGCGCCGGGTCGTCGCGGCGCATGGCCGCGTCCAGGAGGGACAGGGTCAGCGCGCTGTCCATGGGCGTCGCCCCGGAACGGGCCAGCCGCGAGCGGTCGGTGTCGCTGAGCCCGCCGGTCATCCCGCTGTTCTCGGCCCAGAGGCCCCAGCCGAGGGAGACGGCGGGGAGGCCGGCTGCCCGGCGGCGCCAGGCGAGGGCGTCGAGGGTGGCGTTGGCGGCGGCGTACGCGCCCTGTCCCGCGCCACCGAAGACGGCGGCGGCGGAGGAGAACAGGACGAACGCGGCCAGGTCGTAGGCGGGGGTCGAGGTGAGCTCGTCGAGGAGGAAGGCCGCGTCGACCTTGGGCCGCAGGACGTGTTCCACGTCGTCCGTCGTCATGGAGGGGAGGGTGCCGTCGGAGAGGACGCCGGCGGTGTGGACGACCGCGGTGAGGGGGTGGTCGGTGGGGACGGAGTCGAGTACGGCGGTGAGGGCTTGGCGGTCGGCGACGTCGCAGGCGGCGACGGACACGTCGGCTCCCAGGGCCTCCAGCTCGCTCACGAGCTCGGTGGCGCCGGGGGCGTCCGGTCCGCGACGGCTCACCAGCAGCAGGCGCCGCACACCCCACTCGCTCACCACATGCCGGGCCACGATCCCGCCCAGCGCACCGGTGCCGCCGGTCAGCAGGACCGTCCCCGCCGGGTCGAGCCCCGACGGCATGGTCAGGACGACCTTGCCCGTGTGGCGCGCCTGGCTGACGTGCCGGAAGGCGTCGCGGGCCCGGCGCACGTCCCAGGTGGTGACGGGCAGGTGCCGGAGCACCCCGCTCTCGAAGAGGGCGACGATCTCGGCGAGCATCTCGCCGATCCGCTCCGGCCCGGCCTCGCCGAGGTCGAAGGCGCGGTAGCCGACGCCCGGGTGGTCGGCGGCGACCTTCTCCGCGTCGCGGACGTCGGTCTTGCCCATCTCCACGAAGCGGCCGCCCGGGCCGAGCAGGCGCAGCGAGGCGTCGACGAACTCACGGGCGAGCGAGTTCAGCACGACGTCCATGCCCGCCCCGTCGGAAGCGGTACGGAACGCGGACTCGAAGTCCAGCGTGCGGGAGGAGGCGATGTGCGCGTCGTCCAGGCCGAGGGCGCGCAGGGCGTCCCACTTCCCGTGACTCGCCGTGCCGTGGACCTCCACGCCCCAGTGCCGGGCGAGCTGCACGGCCGCCATGCCGACGCCGCCGGCGGCGGAGTGGACCAGGAGTCGCTCGCCCGCCTTGACGTCCGCCAGGTCGCGCAGGGCGTAGACGGCCGTCAGGAACACCACCGGCACGGAGGCGCCCTGGGCGAACGTCCACCCCTCGGGCATCCGCGCGACGGTCCGCGCGTCGGCCGTGACGAGCGGGGCGTACGCGCCGGAGAGCAGGCCCATGACCCGGTCGCCGGGAGCGAGGTGCGTGACGCCGGGGCCGGTCGCGGTGACCACACCGGCTCCCTCGGTGCCCATCAGCGCCGGATCGGGGTACATGCCGAGGGCGATCAGGACGTCGCGGAAGTTGAGACCGGTGGCCCGGATCGCGATGCGGACCTCACCCGGGCCGAGCGGCTCCGGAGCGAGGGCCGCGGCGTCGCCGGGCGCCGCCCTGAGGCTCTCCAGGCTGCCGTCCGTCCCCGGCTCCAGACGCCAGAGGGCCGGAGCGGCGGGCAGCGGCAGAGCGGCGAGGCCGTCCGCCGCGGCGGGCGCCGCGGCCCGCGCCAGGCGGGGTACGAGGAGCGAGCCGTCCCGGACGGCGAGCTGCGGCTCACCCGAGCCGAGCGCGGTCGCGAGGGTGCGGCCGAGGCCGGCGTCGTCGGCGGTCGCACCCGCGGCGGCGGACGCGGCGGTGTCGCCGTCGGCGAGGTCGAGCAGGACGAACCGGCCCGGGCTCTCCGTCTGCGCGGACCGCCCCAGGCCCCACACGGCGGCCTGCCCCGTCGACCGCAGGCCGTCGCCGGACCGGGCGGCGACCGCGTCCCGGGTCACGAGCACCAGACGCGCGTCGGTGAACCGCTCGTCGGCCAGCCAGGACTGCATCAGCGCCAGCGACCCGTGCAGGGCCTCCCGGACGTGCTCCGGCCCGCCCGGGCCGGCGGCGGGGCAGTCCACCAGGACGGTCGCCGGGACCGGGGTCTCGCCCCGGCCGACGGCCCCCGCCAGCGCGGCGAGGTCCGGGAACGCCAGGACCTCGGTGCCGGCGGCGCGCAGCGCCACGGCGAGCCCGTCGGTGTCACCGCCCAGCACGACCGCACCCGGCAGCACCTGCGCGGCACCGTCCCAGGCGGTCCACTCCAGCACGTGCAGCGCGTCCGGGGTCGGGTCGCCGAAGGCCGCCAGCTGCGCGGGGTCGACGGGCAGCACCGTGAGGGAGTCCGCGGCGAACACCGGCTGCCCGGAGGCGTCGGAGGCGCTCAGGGACACCGTGTCCGGCCCGGTGGACGCCAGCCGCACCCGGAGGGCGGTGGCGCCGACCGCGTACAGGGAGATCCCGCTCCAGGCGAACGGCAGCCGCGTGCCCTCGCCGAACGCCCCGCCCGCGCCGGCCGCCTGCACGGCCGCGTCGAGCAGCGCCGGGTGCAGGCCGAACCGCGCACCCTCCGCACCGGCGACCTCGGCCGGCAGGGCCACGTCGGCGAACACCTCGTCGCCGCGCCGCCACACGCCCCGGACGCCCTGGAAGAGGGGGCCGTAGCCGTACCCGCTCGCCGCGAACCGCTCGTACAGCCCGTCCACGTCCACCGGCTCCGCGCCCGAAGGCGGCCAGGCCTCCGGCTCGGCGACGGGGGCGGTGCGGTCCACGCGGACCGCCAGCACACCGGTGGCGTGCCGCGTCCACTCCGCCTCACCCGGCGCGTCCTCCGGGTGCGCGTACAGCGCGAAGGTACGGCGCCCGGACTCGTCGGCGGCGCCGACGGACAGCTGCACGCGGACCGCGCCGCGACGGGGCAGGACGAGCGGGGCGTCGAGGGTGAGCTCCTCGACCAGATCGCAACCGACCTGGTCCCCGGCCCGGAACGCCAGCTCCACGAAGGCCGTGCCCGGCAGCAGCACCGTGCCGGACACCGCGTGGTCCGCGAGCCAGGGGTGCGTACGCAGGGAGAGGCTTCCCGTGAGCAGGCAGCCGTCGGAGTCCGCGAGCGCCACGGCCGCGCCGAGCAGCGGGTGCTCGGCCGCCCCGAGACCGGCGGAGGTGACGTCACCCGTCGCGGAGAGGTCAGGCTGCGGCCAGTAGCGCTCGGTCTGGAAGGCGTACGTGGGGAGGCCGGGGCGGGTGGTCGTGACCGGGAGCAGCGAGGCCCAGTCGACGGGCAGACCGTTGACCCAGGCCTCGGCGAGCGAGGTGGTCAGGCGGTGCTGCCCGCCCTGCTCGCGGCGGAGGGTGCCGAGGCCGGTGACGGTCTCGGGGAGGGCCATGGTGAGGACGGGGTGGGCGCTGACTTCGACGAAGTGGGTGAAGCCTTCGTCGGTGGCGAGGGTTTCGACGGCGGGGGCGAAGCCGACGGGGTGGCGGAGGTTGCGGTACCAGTAGGTGCTGTCGAGGTTGGGCGTGGTGATCCAGGCGCCTTCGAGGGTCGAGAAGAACGGGATCCGGGGCGCCTGCGGGTCGAGTCCGGCGAGGACCTCGGCGAGCTCGGTCTCGATGGTCTCGACGTGGGCGCTGTGGGAGGCGTAGTCGACGGGGATGATCCGCGCGCGGATGCCGTCGGCCTCACAGATACGGGCGAGCTCTTCGATCTGGGCCGGGTCGCCGGCGACGACGGTGGCGGTGGGCCCGTTGACGGCGGCGATCGACAGGCCGTCGAGGCCGGAGATCCGCTCCTGGGTGGCGTCCTCGCTGAGCGCGAGGGAGATCATGCCGCCCTTGCCGGCGAGGTGGGCGCCGATGGACTTGCTGCGGAGTGCGACGACCTTGGCGGCGTCGTCGAGGGTGAGTGCCCCGGCGACGTACGCGGCGGCGATCTCGCCCTGGGAGTGGCCGATGACGGCCTGGGGGGTGATGCCGTGGTGCTGCCAGACCTTGGCGAGGGAGACCATGACGGCGAAGGTGACGGGCTGGACGACGTCGACGCGGTCGAGCGTCGGTGCGCCGGGCGTCTGCCGGACGACGGCTTCGAGCGACCAGTCCACGTAACGCGAGAGCGCGGTCTCGCACGCGGCCATCTCCGCCGCGAACTCCTTCGACACGTCGAGGAGTTCGGCGCCCATCCCGGCCCACTGCGTGCCCTGGCCGGGGAATACAAACGCCACACGCCCGACACCGGAGGCCACACCCCGGACCAGCCCCTCGGGGGCGGCCAGTGCGGCCGCCAGGTCGTCCCGCCCGGCGCCGACGGCGACGGCCCGGTGCTCGAACCGCGCCCGCCCGTCGGCCAGTACGCGGGCGACCGCGCCCGGGGCGACGGCGTCCGCACGCTCCTGCGCGGCGTAGGCGGCGAGGCGCCCGATCTGCGCGTCGAGCGCACCGGCGGTCTTGGCCGACACGAGCCACGGCACGACGTCACCGGCCGACGGCTCGTCGGTCGGGGTGTCCTCGTCGGCCGGGGCCTCTTCGAGGACGACGTGGGCGTTGGTGCCGCTGATGCCGAAGGAGGAGACGGCGGCGCGGCGCAGCCCGCCGTCCTGCTTCTGCGGCCAGTCGACGGCCTCGGTGAGCAGCTCGACCGTGCCCGCCGACCAGTCGATCTGGTCCGACGGCCGGTCCACGTGGAGGGTCTTCGGCAGTACGCCGTGGCGCATCGCCTGGACCATCTTGATGATGCCGGAGACGCCGGCGGCGGCCTGGGTGTGGCCGATGTTGGACTTCAACGAGCCGAGTCGCAGCGGCTGTTCGGTGTTCCGTCCCTGCCCGTAGGTGGCGATGAGGGCCTGGGCCTCGATCGGGTCGCCGAGGCGCGTGCCCGTGCCGTGCGCCTCGACCACGTCCACGTCGGCGGTCGTCAGGCGGGCGTCGGCCAGGGCGCGGCGGATGACGCGCTGCTGCGAGGGGCCGTTCGGGGCGGTGAGGCCGTTGCTGGCGCCGTCCTGGTTGACGGCGCTGCCGCGGACGACCGCCAGGACGCGGTGGCCGTTGCGGCGGGCGTCCGACAGACGCTCGACGAGGAGCATGCCGACGCCCTCGGCCGGGCCGAAGCCGTCCGCCGACGCGGCGAAGGCCTTCGACCGGCCGTCCTCCGCGAGCCCGCGCTGCCGGCTGAACTCCACGAACGTCGTAGGCGTCGACATGACCGTCACACCGCCCGCGAGCGCCAGCCCGCACTCGCCCTTGCGCAGCGCCTGCACGGCGAGGTGCAGGGCGACCAGCGACGACGAGCACGCCGTGTCGACGGTGACGGCCGGACCTTCGAGGCCCAACGTGTACGAGACGCGCCCCGACATGATGCTGGCGGCGTTGCCCGTACCGACGTAACCCTCCAGGTCCTCGGCGGTGTTGCGGAGCAGCGGCTCGTAGTGCGGGCCGTTCGTCCCCGCGAAGACGCCGACCTGCTGGCCTTGGAGAGACGTCGGGTCGATGCCCGCGTCCTCGACGGCCTCCCAGGACGTCTCCAGGAGGAGCCGCTGCTGCGGGTCCATGGCGAGGGCCTCGCGCGGCGAGATCCCGAAGAAGTCGGCGTCGAACTCGCCCGCCTCGTCCAGGAATCCACCGGCACGGCAGTACGTACGCCCGGACGCGTCCGGGTCCGGGTCGTACAGCCCCTCCACGTCCCAGCCACGGTCCTGCGGGAAGCCGGAGATCGCGTCCCCGCCGCCCGCCACCAGCCGCCACAGGTCCTCCGGCGAGGCGACGCCGCCCGGCAGACGGCACGCCATGCCCACGATCGCGACGGGCTCGTCCTCGGCCCCGCCGTCCACCGGCAGCTGCTCGGCGGCACCGGCCTGATCGCCCAGGATCTCCGCGAGCAGGAACTCCGCCAGCGTCCGCGGGGTCGGGTAGTCGAAGACGAGCGTGGCCGGGAGGGCCAGACCGGTCGCGTTCTTGAGACGGTTGCGGAGCTCGACCGCCGTCAGCGAGTCGAAACCGAGGTCACGGAAGGCCCGCCCGGTGTCGACCGACTCGGGGGAGGGGTGGTTGAGGACCACGGCGAGGTGCTCGCGCACCAACTCCTGTACGAGGCGCTGCTGTTCCGCGCCGGACAGGGCGCCGAGCCGCCGGCTCAGAGCGGTGTCGTCGGCGGCCGTCGTCGACTGCTGCTCGTCGAGCGCGCGGCGCGCCTCCGGCAGGTCGGCGAGCAGGGTGCCCGGCCGGGCCGTCGTGAAACCGGGCGCGAAGCTCGACCAGTCGACGTCGGCGATCGTGACGGCGGTGTCACCGTGGCCGAGCGCGGTGTCCAGCGCGGCGAGCGCCGTCGCGGGAGCGAGGGGGCGAAGGCCGAGGCGGCGCAGCCGCTCACCGGTCGCGCCCTCGGTGACGCGGCTGCCCTCCCACGGGCTCCAGGCCACCGAGGCCACGGTGGGGCCGTCGGCCAGGTGCCGCCCGGCGAGGGCGTCGAGGAAGGCCGTACCGGCGGCGTACGCGCCCTGCCCCGCGCCGCCCCAGATCGCAGCGACCGAGGAGAAGAGGACCAGGACGGGCGCAGGGGCCCCGGCCTTCGCGGCCTCCCGCAGGAGCGTGTCCAGGTGCAGCGCGGCGGTGGCCTTCGCGGTCACGACACGGGCGAGCGCGTCCGGGTCGGTCGCGGCGAGCGGCTCGGAGCCGACGGTGGGCGGCAGGTGGAGGACGGCGCTGAGCGGGTGCGCGTCGGGGACGCCGGCGAGCAGCCGGGCGGCCGCCTCCGGGTCCGTGAGGTCGCAGGACACGACGGTGGCCGCGGCGCCCAGGTCCGCGAGCTCGGCGACGAGGCCGGTGAGGTCGGCGGGGTCGGTGAGGTCGGCGGGGTCGGCGGGGTCGGCGAGGCCTGTGAGGTCAGCGGGGTCCGAGGGGCCTGCGGGGCCGGCGGGGTCGCCGTGCCCGGTGCCGTCCGTGCCGGAGACCTCGGTCGGGCCGGCGTGGAGGAGGAGGTGGCCGGCGCCGTCGCGGGCGAGCCGGCGGGCGGCCTCGGCGGCCGCGGGCTCCTGGGCGCCGGTGACGAGCACCGTGCCGTCGGACCGCCACCACGGCGAAGCCGTGCCGTGCACGGGGAGGGAGGCGCGGACGAGGCGCCGGGCGAGCAGCCCGGAGGCGCGCACGGCGACCTGGTCCTCACCCGTACCGCCGGCGAGAACCGTGGCCAGCCGCTCCAGGGCCGTCCCGTCGGCGTCCGAGGGCAGGTCGATCAGGCCGCCCCACCGCTCGGGGTGCTCAAGGGCGGCGACCCGGCCCATGCCCCACACCATGGCCTGGGCGGGGGAGGTGACGTGGTCGGCCCGGCCGACGGAGACCGCGCCGCGGGTGACGCACCACAGCGGGGCGGCGACCCCGGCGTCCTCCAGCGCCTGCACGACCGTGAGGGTGGCGCCGGTGCCCCGGGTGAAGGGGGCGGGGTGGCCGGGGTGCGCGCTCTCGTCCCACGCGAGCAGCGAGAGCACGCCGTCGACGGCACCGTCGGCCGCGGCCAGGGCCTCGCCCAGCACCTCCGCGAGCCGCTCCCGGCCGGCCAGGGGGGACACGTCCAGCTGTACGGGGTCGGCGCCCGCGCCGGACAGCGCGGCGAGCACCGGGGCGGCCTCGGAGGAACGGTCCTCGGATGTGACGACGAGCCAGCGGCCGGTCAGGCCGGCGCGCTCGGTCCCCTCGGCGGCCGGGAGGCGCTTCCAGTCGACGCGGTAGCGCCAGGAGTCCTGCACGGAGCCCTGGACGGCGGGGGAGTCGTGGAGCCAGTAGTGGCGGCGCTGGAAGGCGTACGTCGGGAGCTCGGGCCGCCGGCGGCCGGTGACGGCGGGCATGACGGGCGCCCAGTCGACGGGGAGTCCGTTGGCCCAGGCTTCGGCGAGTGAGGTGACGAGCCGGTTGTGGCCGCCGTTGTCGCGGCGGAGGGTGCCGAGCCCGGTGACGGCCTCGGGGAGGGCCATGGTGAGGACGGGGTGGGCGCTGACTTCGACGAAGTGGGTGAAGCCTTCGTCGGTGGCGAGGGTTTCGACGGCGGGGGCGAAGCCGACGGGGTGGCGGAGGTTGCGGTACCAGTAGGTGCTGTCGAGGGCGGGCGTGGTGATCCAGGCGCCTTCGAGTGTCGAGAAGAACGGGATCCGGGGCGCCTGCGGGTCCAGTCCGCTCAGGACCTCGGCCAGCTCGCTCTCGATGGTCTCGACCTGGGCGCTGTGGGACGCGTAGTCGACGGGGATGATCCGCGCGCGGACCCCGTCCGCCTCACACGCCTGCGCGAGTTCCTCGATCTGGTCCGGGTCGCCGGCGACGACGGTGGCGGTGGGCCCGTTGAGGGCGGCGATCGACAGGCCGTCGAGGCCGGAGATCCGCTCCTGGGTGGCGTCCTCGCTGAGCGCGAGGGAGATCATGCCGCCCTTGCCGGCGAGGTGCTTGGCGATGGACTGGGAGCGCAATGCGACGACCTTGGCGGCGTAGTCGAGGCTGAGTGCCCCGGCGACGTACGCGGCGGCGATCTCGCCCTGCGAGTGGCCGACGACGGCCTGCGGGGTCACACCGTGGTGCTGCCAGACCTTGGCGAGGGACACCATCACGGCGAAGGTGACGGGCTGGACGACGTCGACCCGCTCCAGCGAGGGTGCGCCGGGCGCCTGGCGGACGACGGCCTCCAGCGACCAGTCCACGTAACGCGAGAGCGCGGTCTCGCACGCGGCCATCGAGGCCGCGAACTCCGCCGACACGTCGAGGAGTTCGGCGCCCATCCCGGCCCACTGCGTCCCCTGGCCCGGAAACACGAACGCCACCCGGCCCACGTCCGTGGACGTGCCGCGTATCAGCCCCTCCGGGGCGGCCAGCGCCTGTACGAGGTCGTCCGTCCCGGCGCCCAGCGCGACGGCCCGGTGCTCGAACTGCGCCCGCCCGTCCGCCAGTACGCGCGCGACAGCGGCCGCGTCGACCTCGTACCCGCGGTCCCGCGAGGCGAACGCGGCGAGGCGCCCGATCTGGGCGTCCAGCGCGGCCGGGGTCTTCGCCGACACGAGCCACGGCACCAGACCGCCGCACGCCGACGGCTCGACGGGCGCAGCCTCCTCGGCCACGGCCGGGGCCTCTTCGAGGACGACGTGGGCGTTCGTGCCGCTGACGCCGAAGGAGGAGACGGCGGCCCGGCGCAGCCCGCCCTCGCCCTTGTCCGGCCAGTCCATGGCCTCGGTCAGCAGCTCGACCGCGCCGGCCGACCAGTCCACCTGGTCCGTCGGCTTCTCCACGTGCAGGGTCTTCGGCAGCACGCCGTGGCGCATCGCCTGGACCATCTTGATGACACCGGAGACGCCGGCGGCGGCCTGCGTGTGTCCGATGTTCGACTTCAACGAGCCGAGCCGCAGCGGCTGTTCGGCGTCCCGTCCCTGCCCGTAGGTGGCGATGACGGCCTGGGCCTCGATCGGGTCGCCGAGCCGTGTGCCCGTGCCGTGTGCCTCGACGACGTCCACGTCGGCCGTGGTCAGCCGGGCGTCGGCCAGGGCGCGGCGGATGACACGCTGCTGCGACGGGCCGTTCGGGGCGGTGAGGCCGCTGCTGGCGCCGTCCTGGTTGACGGCGGTGCCCCGGACCACGGCGAGGACCCGGTGGCCCTTGCGGCGGGCGTCCGACAGGCGCTCGACGAGGAGGACGCCGACGCCCTCGGACCAGCTGGTGCCGTCCGCCGTCGACGAGAAGGACTTCGAGCGGCCGTCCGGGGCCAGTCCGCGCTGGCGGCTGAACTCGACGAAGGTGCTGGGCGTCGACATGACCGTCACGCCGCCGGCGAGCGCCATGTCGACCTCGCCCTTGCGCAGCGCCTGCACGGCGAGGTGCAGGGCGACCAGCGAGGACGAGCACGCCGTGTCGACGGTGACGGCCGGACCTTCGAGGCCCAGCGTGTAGGCGACCCGGCCCGAGGCGACACTGCCCGAGTTGCCGGTGCCCAGGTACCCCTCGATGCCCTCGGGGACATCGGTGAGGCGGGTCGCGTAGTCGTGGTACATCACGCCGGTGAAGACGCCGACCGAGGTGCCGCGCGCGGAGGCCGCCGGGATCCCGGCGTGCTCGAACGCCTCCCAGGAGGCCTCCAGGAGGAGCCGCTGCTGCGGGTCCATGGCGAGGGCCTCGCGCGGCGAGATCCCGAAGAAGTCGGCGTCGAACTCGCCCGCCTCGTACAGGAATCCGGCCTCACGGGCGTAGCTCTTGCCCGTGGTTTCCGGGTTCGGGTCGTACAGGCCCTCCACGTCCCAGCCGCGGTCCTGCGGGAACTCCGAGATCGCGTCCTCGCCGCCGGCCACCAGCCGCCACAGGTCCTCGGGCGAGGCGACGCCGCCCGGCAGACGGCAGGCCATGCCGACGATCGCCACCGGCTCGCCCGCCTTCGCCTCCAGCTCGCGGAGGCGGCCACGGGCCTCGTGGAGGTCCGCCGTGGCACGACGCAGGTAGTCGAGGTACTTCTCTTCGTTCACCGTGGACACGCTGTCCCCTTGAGTTCCTGGAGGCGCCCCGAGGCGCGCATGAAGTGGTTCGAGTCGAGGTGCCCGGGACGGGGGGTCCGGGGCGGGAGGCGACCGTGCGGCAGGGATCAGTCCGTGCTGGGGTCCATGTCGAGGAGGCCGAAGAGCTCCTCGGCCGAGGCGTTCATGAAGTCCGGCGCACCCGCGCCGTCCTCACTCCCGCCGCCGGCTCCGGCCCCGGCACCGGCCGCCCAGGGCAGCCCCTCGGACCCGGACCCGGACCCGGACCCGGACGCGGACCCGGTACCGGAGCCGGACGCGGACCCGGTACCGGAGCCGTATCCGGACCCGTCCGGGACTCCGGTCCCGGCCGTCCCGCCCGTGACCATCGAGCGCAGGGACCGCAGGTGTTCCAGGACTTCTTCGCTCCCGGGGGCGTCCGAGAGGCCCGTCAACACCAGGGCGCCTTCCAGGCGGGTGAGTTGTGCCAGCAGCGCGTCCGTGTCGGCGGTGCTCCTGGCCGTGGCCCCGGCCCCGGCTCCGTCGCCGGTGCCGTCCTGGCCGGCCGCGCCGCGCGGCAGCTCGGCGTCCAGGTGGGAGGCGAGGGCCGCCGGGCTCGGGTGGTCGAAGACCAGGGTCGCCGGGAGGGCGAGGCCACCGGCGGAGTTGAGCCGGTTGCGGAGTTCGACGGCGGTCAGGGAGTCGAAGCCGAGGTCGAGGAAGCCCCGTTCGGCGTCGATCCGGTGTCCACGGGAGTGGCCGAGGACCTCGGCGACCTCGCCGACGACGAACTCCAGGAGCAGGCGCTGCCGCGCGGGCCCGTCCACGGCGGCGGCCCGGTCGGCGAGCGTGACCGCCGCTGCCGGTTCCGCCGTTCCGGCCGCCGTCCCCGGGGTACCCGCCGTGGCGGAGGCCGAGGAGGCCGCTGCCGGCCGGACGGTCCTGACGGAGACGACGTCCCGGAAGAGCGCGGGGATCCCGGCCGGGTCGTTCCCGGCCGCGTCCCGCAGTCCGGCGGCGTCGAGCCGCAGCGGCAGCAGGACCGGGTGGCGGTCGTCGCGGAGGGCGGCGTCGAGGAGCGCGATGCCCTCGGCGTCGCTGATCCCGCCGATGCCGGCCCGGCTCATCCGGCGCAGGTCCGCCTGGCCGAGTCCGCCGGTCATGCCGCTGTTCTCGGCCCAGAGGCCCCAGCCGAGGGAGACGGCGGGGAGGCCGGCTGCCCGGCGGCGCCAGGCGAGGGCGTCGAGGGTGGCGTTGGCGGCGGCGTACGCGCCCTGTCCCGCGCCACCGAACGCGGCGGCGGCGGAGGAGAACAGGACGAACGCGGCCAGGTCGTAGGCGGGGGTCGAGGTGAGCTCGTCGAGGAGGAAGGCCGCGTCGACCTTGGGCCGCAGGACGTGTTCCACGTCCCCCGCCGTCATCGACGGAAGGGTGCCGTCCGACAGGACGCCGGCGGTGTGGACGACCGCGGTGAGGGGGTGGTCGGTGGGGACGGAGTCGAGTACGGCGGTGAGGGCTTCGCGGTCGGCGACGTCGCAGGCGGCGACGGACACGTCGGCTCCCAGGGCCTCCAGCTCGCTCACGAGCTCGGTGGCGCCGGGGGCGTCCGGTCCGCGACGGCTCACCAGCAGCAGGCGCCGCACACCCCACTCGCTCACCACATGCCGGGCGACCAGCCCGCCGAGCCCGCCGGTGCCGCCGGTCAGCAGGACCGTGCCCGCCGGGTCGAGCGCCGGCGCGTCGGCGCCGGGTCCCGGCCGGACGGAGGCCAGGCGGGCCAGCCGGACGGTGCCGTCGTGCAGGGTGAGCTGGGGCTCGTCGCGCAGACCCGAATCGGCGAGCACCGACGGCAGGGCCCGGAACGAAGCGGCGTCGTCGGCCAGGTCCAGCAGGCCGAAGCGGCCGGGGTTCTCGGTCTGCGCGGTCCGCACGAGACCCCAGGCGGCCGCGTGCGACAGGTCCTCGCCGCCGTCGGCGCCGGACCCCTCGGGGTCCCGCACCGCACCACGGGTGACCAGGAGCAGGCGGGCGCCCACGAGGTGCTCGTCGGCGAGCCACGCCTGGAGCAGCCCCAGCGTCCGGGCCACCGTGCCCCGTACCCCCTCCGCGCCGCCGTCGGCGGGACCCGCGGGCAGCGGGGCCAGGACCGTACGGGGCAGCGGCGCGCCGGCCGCCACGTCCCGGGACAGCGCGGCCAGGTCGGGGTAGATCCCGGCCTCGACGCCCGCGGACTCCAGGGCGGCGGCGACCTTCAGCTCGTCCTTGCCGAGGACGGCGGTCGCTCCGTACGAGGTGACGCGCGGGTCCTGCTCGACGACGGAGGCCAGGGCGTGCGGACGCCAGGCCACCCGGTGCATCAGCCCGCCGACGCGGCCCGCCGCCGCCTGACCGGCGGTGACCGGGCGCAGCGTGAGGCGGTCCACGGAGACCAGCGGCCGTCCCTCGCCGTCCGTCAGGGACAGCGAGACGGCGTCCTTCCCGGCGGCGGAGAGCCGGACCCGGGCCGCCGCGGCACCGGCCGCGTGGACCGTGACACCGCTCCAGTGGAACGGGACGCGGACGAGCTCCGGCTCGTCGACGAGACCGCCGGCCGCGATGGCGTGCAGCGAGGCGTCGAGCAGGGCGGGGTGGACGCCGTACGGGGCCGCCGCCTCGGACGCGTCCGAGGGGAGCGCGATCTCGGCGAGGACCTCGCCCTCGTACCGCCAGACCGCCGTCAGCCCCCGGAACAGCGGACCGAAGGCGAGACCGTTCCCGTCGAGCCGCTCGTAGAGACCGTCGAGGGGCACCTCCTCGGCGCCCCGCGGCGGCCACTCGGCCGCGCGGCCGGCCTCGGCGGCCGGCTCGGTCCCGCCGGTGGCCAGCACGCCGGTCGCGTGGCAGGACCACGGGGTCCCGGCGGGCGCGTCGGTGATCCGCGAGTGGAGGGAGACGGACCGTGCGCCGTCCCCGGCCGGCTCGCCGCCGGGCTCCCCGACCGTCACGCGCAGCTCGACGCCGCCGTGCTCGGGCAGCACCAGCGGTTCGAGCAGGGTCAGCTCCCGCACGTCCCGCAGACCGGCGGACTCCGCCGCGTGCGCGGCGAGTTCGACCATCGCCGTGCCGGGGAGCAGGACGCTCCCCAGGACGGCGTGGTCCGCGAGCCACGGGTGGGTGCGCAGGGAGAGCCGGCCGGTGAGCAGCAGGCCGTCCCGGTCCGGGAGGCTGACCACGGCGCCGAGCAGCGGGTGGCCCGCGGCGCCCAGGCCGAGGCCGGCGGTGTCCACCGCGGTGTCCTCCGCCGGGGCGTCCAGCCAGTAGCGGTCGCGGCGGAAGGAGTACGTGGGCAGGTCCACGCGCCGCGCCCCGGAGCCGTCGAACCAGGCGTGCCAGTCCGGTCCGGTGCCGTGCGCGTGCGCCCTGCCGAGGGCGTCCGCGACCGTCTCGGTCTCCGGCCGCTTGCGGCGCAGCAGCGCCACGAGCAGCGGCCGGGACCGGATGCCGTCGGGGGCGGAGTCCTCCGAGGCGTCCGCGGGGGTGTCCGCGAGGCCGTCGGCGGCCATGGCGGTGAGGACCCCGTCGGGGCCCAGCTCCAGGCAGGTCCGCACGCCGAGGTCGCGCAGGACGCGGACGCCGTCGAGGAAGCGGACGGTGCCGCGGACGTGCCGCACCCAGTACTCGGGGTCGCACAGCTCGTCCGGGCCGGCCGCCAGACCGGTGACGTTCGAGACCACGGTCAGGGAGGGGCGCCGGAACTCCACCGTCTCCAGGACGGCGCGGAAGGCGTCGAGCATGCCGTCCATGTGCGCGGAGTGGAAGGCGTGGCTCACCCGCAGCGCGCGGGTCCTGCGGCCGAGACCGGACCAGTACGCCTCCGCCTCCCGCGCCGCGTCCGCGTCGCCGGACAGGACGGCCGCCTCGGGGCCGTTGACTGCGGCGACGTCCAGGCGGGCCGCGTACCGCTCCTCCGCCTCCAGCCAAGCGCGGATCTCGCCCTCGGCGGCCTGGACGGCGAGCATCGCGCCACCGGCGGGCAGCTCCTGCATGAGCCGGCCGCGCGCGGCGACCAGGCGGGCGGCGTCGGCGAGCGAGAACACCCCGGCGACGTGCGCGGCGGCGATCTCGCCGACCGAGTGGCCGAGCAGCGCGGCCGGCCGCATGCCCCAGCTCTCGACGAGCCGGAAGAGCGCGACCTCCAGCGCGAACAGCGCGCACTGCGTGTAACGCGTCTCGTCGAGCAGCGCGGCCTCCACGCTGCCCTCGGGGGCGAACATCACGTCGATCAGGGGCAGTTCGAGGTGGCCGTCGAACTGGGCGCAGATCTCGTCGAGCGCCCGGGCGAAGACGGGGTGCCGCTCGTACAGCTCACGTCCGGCGCCCGGCCGCTGGCTGCCCTGGCCGGTGAAGAGGAACGCGGTGGTGCCGTCCCGCGCGGTGTCCAGGTGGACGTGGGCCGAGGTGCCGCCCCCGGCCAGCGTGGCCAGCCCCTCCAGGAACCCGTCCAGGTCGGCGGCGGTCACGGCGGCGCGGTGCGCGAAGGCGGTACGGCTCGTGGCGAGCGCGTGGCCGACGTCCCGCAGGCGGCCGGGCGCGTCCGCGTCCGACAGGCCGGCGGCGGTCCCGGGCTCGGACAGCCAGGCGTGCAGGGCGGCGGCCTGGCCGCGCAGCGACTGCTCGTCCTTGGCGGACAGCACCCAGGGCAGGTGCCCGGGACGGTACGCCCCGGGGGCCTCGACGGCCTCGTGGGGACCGTCCGCCTCGGTGGGACCGTCCGCATCCACGGGCCGGGCCACTCCCGGCTCCTCCGGCGCCTGCTCCAGCACGACGTGCGCGTTCGTCCCGCTGATCCCGAAGGAGGAGACGGCGGCGCGGCGCGGACCGCTGCCGGCCGGCCAGTCGACCGGCTCGGTGACGAGGGCCAGACCGCTGTTCGCCCAGTCGACGTGCGGGCTCGGCTCGTCGGCGTGGAGGGTCTTCGGCAGGGTGCCGTGGCGCATCGCGAGGACCATCTTGATGATGCCGGCCGCACCGGCCGCAGCCTGGGTGTGGCCGATGTTCGACTTCACGGAGCCGATGGCGAGCGGACGCCCGGCGGGCCGCTCCCTGCCGTACGTGGCCTGGAGGCCCTGCGCCTCGATGGGGTCGCCCAGCGAGGTGCCCGTGCCGTGCGTCTCGACCGCGTCGATGTCGCCGGGCGTCAGCCGGGCGTCGGCGAGCGCCTGCCGGATCACCCGCTGCTGCGAGGGCCCGTTGGGTGCGGTCAGGCCGTTGCTGGCGCCGTCCTGGTTGACGGCGGTGCCGCGGATCACGGCGAGCACCGGGTGACCGTTGCGCCGCGCGTCCGAGAGCCGCTCCACGAGCAGCAGGCCGACGCCCTCCGCCGCACCGAACCCGTCGGCGTCCGCCGAGAAGGCCTTGCTGCGGCCGTCGGGGGCGAGCGCCCGCTGACGGCTGAACTCCACGAACATGTGCGGGGTCGCCATCATCGCCACACCGCCGGCGAGAGCCATCGAGCACTCGCCGCTCCGCAGCGCCCGTACCGCCAGGTGGAGTGCGGTCAGCGAGGACGAGCAGGCGGTGTCGACGGTCGTCGCGGGCCCTTCGAGACCGAAGGTGTACGCGATCCGGCCGGAGGCGACGCTCGGCGTGCTGCCGGTCAGCAGGTAACCCTCGACGCCACGCGGGGCGTTCGGGACGCGGGCCGCGTAGTCCTGGTAGGAGAGGCCGATGAAGACACCGGTGCTGCTGCCGCGCAGCGAGGCCGGCTCGATGCCGGCCCGCTCGAAGGCCTCCCAGGACGTCGTCAGGAGCATCCGCTGCTGCGGGTCCATCGCGAGCGCCTCGCGCGGCGAGACGCCGAAGAACTCCGCGTCGAACTCGGCCGCGTCGTGCAGGAACCCGCCCTCACGGACGTACGCCCTGCCGAGCGCGTCCGGGTCGGCGTCGTACAGCCCCTCCAGGTCCCAGCCGCGGTCGGTCGGGAACGGTGTGATGCCCTCGCCGCCCTCGGCCAGCATCCGCCACAGGTCCTCCGGGCTGCGGATGTCACCGGGGTAGCGGCAGCTCATCGCGACGATCGCGATCGGGTCGTCGTCGAGGCCCGCGTCCGCGGCGACCGCGGGCGGCGCGGCGGATCGCGCGGAGTCCGCCGGCTCCTCGTCGCCGAGGAACTCGGCACGCAGCAGGTCCACGAGGGCCAGCGGCGTCGGGTGGTCGAAGACGAGCGTCGCCGGCAGCTGGAGCCCGGTCGCCCGGGTCAGCCGGTTGCGGAGCTCGACACCGGCGAGCGAGTCGAAGCCGATGTCCTTGAAGGCCCGGTCGGCGGCGACGTCCTCCGGCGAACGCATCCGGAGCACGGCCGCGGCCTGCGCCCGTACGAGACCCAGGAGGATCTCCGTACGCTCGCCGGGAGCCGCGGCGGCCAGCCGCTCGGCCAGCGGGTTGCCGCCCGTGGCGGAGGCGGCGCCCTGCCCGGCCGTGGCGCTCTCGCGCGCGTCGATGATGCGCCGCACCTCGGGCAGCTCCTCGACGAGGGGCTGCGGGCGGCCGGAGGAGTACGCGAGGTAGAAGCGGTCCCAGTCGATGTCCGCGACGGTGATCGCGGTCTCGTCCCGGCCGAGCACGGACTCCAGTGCGGCCAGGGCGAGTTCCGGGTCCATCCCGGGCACGCCGTGGTTGCGCAGCCGCTCGGCCACACCGTCGCCGGCGGCCATGCCGCCGCCGTCCCACGGCCCCCAGGCCACCGAGACGGCGGTCAGGCCGTCGGCCCGGCGACGGGCGGCGAGGGCGTCGAGGTACGCGTTGTGCGGGGCGTAGTTGCCCTGACCGGGGATGCCCAGGGTGCTCGACACGGAGGAGAAGAGCACGAACGCGTCGAGGTCGAGGTCCCGGGTCAGCTCGTCGAGCACCGAGGCGCCCACCGCCTTCGCGCGGTGGGCCCGCCGGACCTGCTCGGCGGTCAGGGTGTCCACGATGCCGTCGTCGAGCGCGCCGGCGGTGTGGAGGACGGCGGTGAGGGGGGTGTCGGCGGGGATGGTGGCGAGGAGGGTGCGCATGGCGTCGGGGTCGGTGACGTCGCAGGAGGCAAGGGTGACGCGGGTGCCCGACGCTTCGATCTCGGCGACCAGTTCGTCGGCTCCCGGAGCCTGCTGACCGCTTCGGCTGACGAGCAGGAGATGCTCGGCGCCGTGGTGGGCGGTCCAGCGTGCGGCGTGGGCGCCGAGGGCGCCGGTGCCGCCGGTGATGAGGACGGTGCCGTGGGGCTGCCAGTCGCGGACGGGCCGGCGGCCGTGCAGGGGGGCGCGGGCGAGGCGGCGGGCGTGGAGGCCGGTGGTGCGGATGGCGACCTGGTCCTCGCCGGTGGCGCCGGAGAGGACCGTGAGCAGGTGCTTCAGAGCAGCGTGCTCCGCGTCCGCGTCCGTGTTCGTGTCCGCGGGCAGGTCGATGAGACCGGCCCAGCGCTCGGGGTGCTCCAGGGCGACGACGCGGCCGAGGCCCCAGAGCATGGCCCGCTCGGGGTCGGCGGGGGTGTCGTTGCGTCCGATGGAGACGGCGCCGGTGGTGACGGACCACTGGGGTGCGCCGATTCCGGCGTCGCCGAGGGCCTGTACCCAGGCGATCTGCGGTACGAGCGTGTCGAGGAGCGAGACGACACCGGTGAAGGTGTCGCCGGTCGTGAGGGCGGTGAGCCGGGCGGCGAGGGCCTCGCGGTCGTCGTCCGCCCCGGCCGTCAGCACCTCGACCGTCGCGCCGGCGTCGGCCAGCGCGGTGAGCACGGCGGCGGCCTGCGCGGAGTGGTCCTCGGGGGTGACGGCGAGCCAGCGGCCGGACAGGCCGGTGCGCTCGGGCTGCTCGGCGACCGGGAGGCGCTTCCAGTCGATGCGGTAGCGCCAGTCGTCGCCGGGGGCGAGGGCGGCGGGAGTGTTCTCCAGCCAGTACCGCTCGGCCTGGAAGGCGTACGTGGGCAGGCCGGGACGAGCGGCGGTCGTGGCGTTCGTGGCGGGCAGGACGGAGGCCCACGCCACGGGGAGCCCGTTGACCCACGCCTCGGCGAGTGAGGTGACCAGACGCTCCTGGCCGCCCTGCTCGCGGCGGAGGGTGCCGAGGCCGGTGACGGTCTCGGGGAGGGCCATGGTGAGGACGGGGTGGGCGCTGACTTCGACGAAGTGGGTGAAGCCTTCGTCGGTGGCGAGGGTTTCGACGGCGGGGGCGAAGCCGACGCGGTGGCGGAGGTTGCGGTACCAGTAGCCGCTGTCGAGGTTGGGCTGGGTGATCCAGGCGCCTTCGAGCGTCGAGAAGAACGGGATCCGGGGCGCCTGCGGGTCCAGTCCGCTCAGGACCTCGGCCAGCTCGCTCTCGATGGTCTCGACCTGGGCGCTGTGGGACGCGTAGTCGACGGGGATGATCCGCGCGCGGACCCCGTCCGCCTTGCACGCCTGCGCGAGCTCCTCGATCTGTACGGGGTCACCGGAGACGACCGTGGCGGTGGGGCCGTTGACGGCGGCGACGGACAGCCCGTCGAACTCTCGCAGTCGCTCCAGGACGTCGGCCTCGGCGAGCGCGAGGGAGAGCATCCCGCCCTTGCCGGCGAGATGGGTGGCGATGGACTGGGAGCGCAGGGTCACCACCTTGGCAGCGTTGTCGAGGCTGAGTGCCCCGGCGACGTACGCGGCGGCGATCTCGCCCTGGGAGTGGCCGACGACGGCCTGGGGGGTGATGCCGTGGTGCTGCCACACCTTCGCCAGCGAGACCATCACGGCGAACGTCACGGGCTGCACGACGTCGACCCGCTCCAGCGAGGGCGCACCGGGCGCCTGCCGGACGACGGCTTCGAGCGACCAGTCCACGTAACGCGAGAGCGCGGTCTCGCACGCGGCCATCGAGGCCGCGAACTCCTTCGACACGTCGAGGAGTTCGGCGCCCATCCCGGCCCACTGCGTGCCCTGGCCCGGAAACACGAACGCCACACGCCCGACGGCGGATGCCGTGCCACGTATCAGCCCGTCCGGATCGGCCAGCGCCTGTACGAGGTCGTCCGCCCCGGCGCCCAGCGCGACGGCCCGGTGCTCGAACTGCGCCCGCCCGTCCGCCAGTACGCGCGCGACCGCCGCCGCGTCGACAGCGCCCGCGTCGATGTCATCCGTACGGTCCCGCGAGGCGAACGCGGCGAGCCGCCCGATCTGCGCGTCGAGCGCGTCGGCCGACTTCGCCGACACCACCCACGGCACGACCCCGGCCGCCGACGGCTCGCCGGCCCGGGTGCCCTCGGCCACGGCCGGGGCCTCTTCGAGCACCACATGCGCGTTCGTTCCGCTGATGCCGAAGGAGGAGACGGCGGCGCGGCGCAGCCCGCCGTCCTGCTTCGCCGGCCAGTCGACGGCCTCGGTGAGCAGCTCCACGGCACCGGCGGACCAGTCGATCTGGTCCGAGGGCTCGTCCACGTGCAGGGTCTTCGGCAGTACGCCGTGGCGCATCGCCTGGACCATCTTGATGATGCCGGAGACGCCGGCGGCGGCCTGGGTGTGGCCGATGTTGGACTTCAACGAGCCGAGTCGCAGAGGCTGTTCGGTGTCCCGGCTCTGCCCGTAGGTGGCGATGAGGGCCTGGGCTTCGATCGGGTCGCCGAGGCGCGTGCCCGTGCCGTGTGCCTCGACGACGTCCACGTCGGAGGCGGTGAGGCGGGCGTCGGCGAGCGCGCGCCGGATGACGCGCTGCTGCGAGGGGCCGTTCGGGGCGGTGAGGCCGTTGCTGGCGCCGTCCTGGTTCACGGCGCTGCCGCGGACGACCGCCAGGACCTGATGGCCGTTGCGGCGGGCGTCCGACAGGCGCTCGACGAGGAGGACGCCGACGCCCTCGGACCAGCTGGTGCCGTCCGCCGAGGCGGCGAACGCCTTCGACCGGCCGTCGCCGGCGAGCCCGCGCTGTCGGCTGAACTCCACGAACATCCCCGGCGTGGGCATCACGGCCACGCCGCCGGCGAGCGCCATGTCGACCTCGCCCTTGCGTAGCGCCTGCACGGCGAGGTGCAGGGCGACCAGCGAGGAGGAGCAGGCCGTGTCGACGGTCAGGGCGGGGCCCTCAAGGCCGAGCGTGTACGAGACGCGGCCCGACATCACACTGGCCGTGTTGCCGGTCAGCAGGTAGCCGTCGAGGCCCTCCCCGCCGTCCCGCAGGCTCGGCCCGTACTCGTGCGTCATCGCCCCGGTGAAGACGCCGACCTGCTGTCCCCGCAGGGAGGTCGGGTCGATCCCGGCGTCCTCGACGGCCTCCCACGAGGTCTCCAGGAGGAGGCGCTGCTGTGGGTCCATGGCGAGCGCCTCGCGCGGCGAGATCCCGAAGAAGGCCGCGTCGAAACCGGCGACGTCCTCGATGAACCCGCCCTGGCGGACGTACGACGTCCCGGGGTGCTCGGGGTCCGGGTGGTACAGCCCCTCCACGTCCCAGCCGCGGTCCTGCGGGAACTCCGAGATCGCGTCCCCGCCGCCGGCCACCAGCCGCCACAGGTCCTCGGGCGAGGCGACACCGCCGGGCAGGCGGCAGGCCATGCCGACGATCGCCACCGGCTCGTCCACGGCACCGGCCGCCGCCGCCGGAGCGGGCTCAGCGGCGGCCAGGTCCGCGGCTTCACCGTGGACGGCGACGAGCAGCTGCTCCGCCAGCGCCTCGGGGGTGGGGAAGTCGAAGATCATGGACGGCGCCAGCCGTACGCCGAAGGCGGCGTTGATCCGGTTGCGCAGGTCCACGCCGGTCAGGGAGGTGCAGCCGGCCTCGCGGAAGGTGCGGTCGACCTCGATCTGCCCGCCCGTCGCGTACCCCAGCACCTGGGCCGTCTGCGCCCGGACCTTGTCCAGGATCACGCGCAGCTGCTCGTCCCGGTCGAGCCGTGCGAGCTCGGCGGCCTCCGTGCGGAGCACGGCGGGCCGTACCGGCTGCTCGGCCGCCGCCGGGGCGAGCGCCTCGATCTCGCCGAGCCAGTGGCGCTCGGTCTGGAACGCGTAGGTGGGCAGGTCGTGGAGGCCGGGGTGGCGGCCGGCCGAGGCGGGGAGCAGCGGGCTCCAGTCGACCGCGAGTCCGTTGGCCCAGGCTTCGGCGAGTGAGGTGACGAGCCGGTCCTGCCCGCCGTTGTCGCGACGCAGGGTCGCCAGACCGGTGACGGTTTCGGGGAGGGCCATGGTGAGGACGGGGTGGGCGCTGACTTCGACGAAGTGGGTGAAGCCTTCGTCGGTGGCGAGGGTTTCGACGGCGGGGGCGAAGCCGACGGGGTGGCGGAGGTTGCGGTACCAGTAGCCGCTGTCGAGGGCGGGCGTGGTGATCCAGGCGCCTTCGAGGGTCGAGAAGAACGGGATCCGGGGCGCCTGCGGGTCGAGTCCGGCGAGGACCTCGGCCAGCTCGCTCTCGATGGTCTCGACCTGGGCGCTGTGGGACGCGTAGTCGACGGGGATGATCCGCGCGCGGATGCCGTCGGCCTCACAGGTACGGGCGAGCTCCTCGATCTGTACGGGGTCACCGGAGACGACCGTGGCGGTGGGGCCGTTGACGGCGGCGACGGAGAGCCCGTCGAAGGCGGTCAGTCGCTCCAGGACGTCGGCCTCGGCGAGCGCGAGGGAGAGCATCCCGCCCTTGCCGGCGAGGTGCTTGGCGATCGACTGGGAGCGCAGGCTCACGACACGTGCGGCGTCGTCGAGGCTCAGGGCCCCGGCGACGTACGCGGCGGCGATCTCGCCCTGGGAGTGGCCGACGACGGCCTGAGGGGTGATCCCGTGGTGCTGCCACACCTTCGCCAGCGAGACCATCACGGCGAACGTCACGGGCTGCACGACGTCGACCCGCTCCAGCGAGGGTGCACCGGGCGCCTGCCGGACGACGGCTTCGAGCGACCAGTCCACGTAACGCGAGAGCGCGGCCTCGCACGCGGCCATCTCCGCCGCGAACTCCGCCGACACGTTCAGGAGTTCGGCGCCCATCCCGGCCCACTGCGTCCCCTGGCCGGGGAACACGAACGCCACACGACCGACACCGGAGGCCACACCCCGGACCAGCCCCTCGGGCGCAGCAAGGGCGGCAGCCAGGTCGTCCCGCCCGGCGCCGACGGCGACGGCCCGGTGCTCGAACAGGGCCCGCCCGTCGGCCAGTACGCGCGCGACCGCACCCGCCTCGACCGACCCCGCCTCGACAACACCCGCGTCGACGTCATCCCCGCGTTCCCGCGAGGCGAACGCGGCGAGCCGCCCGATCTGCGCATCCAGCGCTGCCGGGGTCTTGGCGGAGACGAGCCACGGCACCGGTCCACCGGCGGCCGACGGTTCGTCCGCCGGGGCGTCCTCGACCGGGGCGGGGGCCTCTTCCAGCACCACGTGCGCGTTCGTCCCGCCCATGCCGAACGAGGACACGCCGACGACCATCCGCTGCCCGTCGTGCTCCGGCTCCCACGGCAGGTACTCGGTGTTCACCCGGAGGTTCAGTTCCTCGAACGGGATCGCCGGGTTCGGGGTCTCGTAGTTCAGGCTGGCGGGCAGCGCGCGGCCGCGGAGCGCCAGGACGGCCTTGACGAGGCCGGCGATGCCGGCCGCGCCCTCCAGGTGGCCGATGTTCGTCTTGACCGAGCCGACGAGGAGCGGCTGTCCGGCCGGGCGGCCGGTGCCGAGGGCGGCGCCGAGGGCCGCGGCCTCGATCGGGTCGCCCACGGGGGTGCCCGTGCCGTGCAGCTCGACGTACCGGACGTCGGCAGGGGTGGTCCCGGCACGCTCGTGGGCCTCGCGGAGCACGGCCTCCTGCGCCTGCGCGTCGGGGGTCGTCATGCCCTTCGCGGCGCCGCCGTTGTTGACGGCGCTGCCGCGGATCACGGCGAGCACCCGGTCGCCGTCGGCGACGGCCCGGGAGAGGCGCTTCAGGACGACGAAGCCGCCGCCCTCGCCGCGTACGTAGCCGTTGGCGCGGGCGTCGAAGGTGTAGGCGCGGCCGTCGGGGGAGAGACCGCCGAACTTGCTCGCGCCGACGGTGCTGTCCGGCACCAGGTTCAGCGAGACGCCGCCGGCGAGCGCGAGTTCCGACTCGCCGCGCCGCAGGCTCTCGCACGCGAGGTGGACGGCGACGAGCGACGAGGACTGGCCGGAGTCGACGACCATGCTAGGGCCGCGCAGCCCCAGCGCGTAGGAGAGGCGGTTCGCGATGACGCCCCGGTGCAGGCCGGTGACGGTGTGCGGGGTGATCGCGGTGGCACCCTGTCGGTGCTTCAGGGTGGCGTAGTCGTCCCAGATGGCGCCGGCGAAGACGCCGGTACGGCTGCCGGTGAGCGAGGACGGGTCGATCCCGGCGCGCTCCAGGGCCTCCCAGCCCAGCTCCAGGGCGAGCCGCTGCTGCGGGTCCATCTCTGAGGCCTCGCGGGGCGAGATGCCGAAGAAGGCGGCGTCGAACCGGTCGACGTCCTCGATGAAGCCGCCCCACCGGGTGTTCGCGCGGCCGGGGGCGGAGCGGTCCGGGTCGTAGAAGTCGTCGGCGTTCCAGCGGTCCGCGGGGACGTCGGTGACGGCCTGGCCGCCCGCCGCCAGGAGATCCCAGAACTCTCTCGGGTCCCGGGCACCGGGCACCCGGCAGGAGATGCCGACGACGGCGACGGGTTCCGCTGTGCCGTGCGCGGAACCGGCGTCGTTCGACACGGACACGAATTCCTCGGACTCACTCTTGGACACTGTCGACATCTCTCCACGAATCATTTCGGCGCGCACATCACCGGTGGAAGCACGAGAGAAGGAGTGCTTCGCACGATCGGGTCCGGCAGGGGGCCAACCCCCGTCGGACCCGGACTTCCCCCATGTCCCACGCTGCCGCCCCACGCCCTGTCACCGGTGTTCTCGCGCCGGTCCTGGTAATTCCGGCTGAAGACATCCGGCTCCGTTTCCGGAAGCCGCCCTTTCACCCAACCCCAGGGCACCCCCCCTATGCTCCCCCTAGGTTCCCCCTATACCTGGCGTGGACCCCGGGCCACGGGTGTCGGGAGGAGCGGGGGACCCCCCTTGCCGGGGCTGCGGGAGCAGTGCTCGCCGTGTGCGTGGCCCCGATCGTGGCGCGCCGCTTCCCGCTCTATACCAATGGTCGGGAAATCCATGCCAGGTAAAGAGATGGGTAACAGCCGTTCCTGGGGGAATGGCTTGATTCCACCCCTCGACCTGACATACTCCGGCCGCGAGAGTGGTGACGGCCGGTCGGTGGGGTGCTCAACCCCTTCCTTCTGAAGCCTCGTTGGACGGGCCCCGCGCGGCAACCCACCGTGCACCCTCAATCTCGCTCCGTCGCACCTCAATTGGGGTGTGACGGATCTGTGGCGGTCCGTGGGTCCGCGCGCGCCCCCGCCCGAAGGTCCGCCATCGGCGCCTTCGGGGCGATTCGCAACTCCCGTGCGGAGGAAGGTTCGTGTGCGAACTCGATCTCGGGGTCCCCGGCGGACCGTGAGGTATGGTCCGTGCCAAGTCCATTGACCACGGCAGCCAGGGAGGGGACCGCTCATGGCAATGCGCGACTCCGCACCGGGACGGGCGGACCGGGACGTCCTCCGCCGCGAATTAGGGCAGAACTTCCTCCAGGACGACAGGGTCGTGCGCAATCTCGTCGCGCATGTCGACGGGGACGGCAGGAACGTTCTGGAGATCGGCCCCGGAAAGGGCGCGATAACCGAGGAGCTGGTGCGCCGTTTCGACACCGTGACAGTCGTGGAGATGGACCCTCACTGGGCCGCGCACGTACGGCGCAGATTCGAAGGGGAAAGGGTCACCGTATTCCAGGGTGATTTCCTCGATTTCCGCTTCCCTTACGACATAGACACGGTCGTCGGAAACGTCCCCTTCGGTATCACGACGCAGATTCTCAGAAGCCTCCTGGAATCGACGGAATGGCAGTCGGCGGCCCTGATAGTGCAGTGGGAGGTCGCCCGCAAACGTGCCGGTCGCAGCGGTGGATCGCTCCTCACGACCTCCTGGGCCCCGTGGTACGAGTTCGCCGCCCACGACCGCGTCCGCGCCTCGTCCTTCCGACCGATGCCCAGCGTCGACGGCGGCGTCCTCACGATCCGGCGACGCCCCCGGCCCCTGCTTCCGGAGAGTTCGAGCCGCGCCTTCCAGAGGTTCGCCGAAGCCGTCTTCACCGGACCCGGACGAGGCCTCGCCGAGATCCTGAGGCGCCACATCCCCAGGGAGACCTACCGCTCCGTCGCCGACCGCCACGGAATTCCGGACAACGGACTGCCGAAGGACCTGACGCTCGACCAATGGACAGCCCTCTTCCAGGCCACCCGGCAGGGACACGCGCCGGGGACGACCGGCGCGCGCCCGCCCGCCCAGCGCGGCGGCAGGGAGCGGGACCACGAACTCGTCGAGCCGAACAGGGGCGCCGTGCCCGGAGGCCGCCGCTACGGCCCCGCACGCGGCGGCGACCCCACCGCGCCCCGCGCCCAGGTCCGCCAGACGAAGGGCCGCCAGGGCGCGCGCGGCTCCTCGTACGGACGCCGCACGGGCCGATAACCGCCCGGCGGACACGCCCCTGTCCGCCTCCCGCTGGTCTGGAGCGGGAGGCGGACAGGCAACGGGACGGCTCACGCGCTCTCCGGCCGCCCCCGGCCCCACCTCTGATCGGTCCCGGAGGAGCTCCGCACGACCCGGCCCCGGCCGCGCCGCGCCTGCGACCCGCCCCGTCGGCCCGCCGGCACCCGGCCGCCCGGGTGCGCGGCCCCGCCCCGCACCGCCCCGTGGAGACCGGCCGCGCCGCCGGCCGCACCGTCGAAGGAACCGTCGGCCGTACCGCCCGTCAGCTCCCACAGCGACGCCCACTGCCCGGGCTTCAGGTCCTTGGGCAGCGCGTGCGGCGAGATCTCGTTCCGCTGCAGCCAGGTCGCCAGGTCCCGCTGCGAGATCCGCCCGGTCCGCCGCAGAATCTCCTTCAGCCCGTTCCCCTTGCCGGTGAACACCTGGCGCACGAAGTCCTGGTACGTCTTCACCTGGCCCACGAGCGGAGCGGACCGCCGACGGACGACCAGCACCCCGCCGTCCACGCCCGGCATCGGACGGAAGGCACGCGCGGGCACCCGGGAGTGCAGGTCGAACTCGTACCAGGGCGCCCAGCTCGCCGTCAGCAGCGTCGACCCGCCGACGCCGGCCCGGCGCCGGGCGACCTCCCACTGCACGAGGAGGACGGCCGTGTGCCAGTGCTGCGCGTCGAGCAGCCGCCGCATGATCGCCGTCGTCAGGTGGAAGGGGACGTTGCCGACGACCACGTGCGGGTGGCGCGGCAGCGGGAACTGCAGGAAGTCGTGGTGCACCACGGTCACATGACCGGGGGTGCGGACACCGAGGCGCTGCGCGCGCCGGCCGTCCAGCTCGACGGCGGTGATCGGCCTGCCGTGCCTGCTCAGCGGCAGGGTCAGGGCACCGTCACCCGGACCGATCTCCAGTATCGGACCCTTGGTCCTGGCCACCAGGCCGTCGATCTCGTCGATGACGGACCGGTCGACGAGGAAGTTCTGGCCGAGCTCGTGTCGGCCGCCCTGCGGGGAAAGCGGGGAAAAAGGCATGAGTCTGCTCCGCGAAACCGTTCGGAGCCGGAGCAGCACGAAGAGCCGCACCGGCGGGACCCGGAAGCGGAGGGCCTGAACGAACGCGAGAGCGCGAGTGCCGACGCAGGGAGTGCGAGGACGCGCGAGGAACGAGACGCGTGAGAAGGGCCCGCCGCTAGGAGCGGCGCAGCCTCATGTAACGGGCCTGAGAGTGGCAGAACTGCATGGCGCCAGCGTAACACCGCCGGAAACCGACCCTGTTGGGGTTTCCCGGGACTCCGATGCCCCCGCCCGCGCCGAAGCGGCCGGCGGGGGCATCGGCCGAGGTCACGCCCCCGGAGCCGCGGCGACTCCGATCGGGCAGGAGACACCGGTGCCGCCGATGCCGCAGTAGCCCGCGGGGTTCTTGTCCAGATACTGCTGGTGGTACGCCTCGGCCGGATAGAACGGACGCTGCTCGTCCGCCGGCAGGACCGTGGTGGTGATCTCGCCGTAGCCGGAGCCCGCCAGGACCTTCTGGTACGCCTCGCGGGAGGCCTCGGCCTTCGCCGCCTGGGCCGGGCTGTGGGTGTAGACCGCCGAGCGGTACTGGGTGCCCACGTCGTTGCCCTGGCGGAAGCCCTGCGTCGGGTCGTGGGACTCCCAGAAGAGCTTCAGGAGGGACTCGTACGAGACCTTCGACGGGTCGAAGACGACCCGGACGACCTCGGTGTGACCGGTCAGACCCGAGCACACCTCCTCGTACACCGGGTTCGGCGTGTGACCGCCCTGGTATCCGACGAGGGTCGTCCAGACGCCCTCGGTCTGCCAGAACTTGCGCTCGGCGCCCCAGAAACAGCCCAGGGCGAAGTCGGCGACCTCCAGGCCCTCCGGGTACGGGCCGAGAAGCGCGTTGCCGAGGACCGTGTGGCGCTCCGGGACGGAGAACTCCGGCTCCGGCCGGCCGCGCAGGGCCTGCTCGGGGGTGGGGAGGACGGGGGTGCGGGACAGGAACATGCTGCATCTCTCCTCGACGGTCGGCAGTCCTCACAACAAGGGAGGGGGGGGGGGGGGTGGCCCCCCCCCCCCCCCCCCCCGGGCCCGCCCCCCCCCCCCCCGCCGCCGCCCCCCCCGCCCCCCCCGCCCCCCCGCCCCCCCCCCCCCCCCCCGCCCGCACCCCCCCCCCCCCCCC
>NZ_JBIBVC010000013.1:0-229819 GCF_043080005.1 Streptomyces sp. NPDC015130
GCCGCCGGCATCTGGCACAACTGGACCACCGGCGCCGCAGTCAAACGCTCACTGATCGCCTATGACCACTGAAGACATCGGACTCATTCATCTAGGGGCTCAGGAGGCGGACGAGTTCCGGCGCCGGCCCAGGAGCAGGGTGCCCCCGGCGAAGGCCGCGAGGGCGCCCGCGCCCGCGAGCGCCAGGGGGAGCGGCGAGGCGGGGGCGCCGGCGGCCTCGGCGGAGAGCGCCGGGGCCTGCTCGTCGCCGCCGTGGCCGGCGTGGCTGACGGTGGACAGGTCGGCGCCCGCCGCGATCTTCGCCTCGGTCGGGGCCTGGGCCTTCAGCTGGGTCTGCGCCGCCGCCGTACCGCCGAAGGTGACGTCCGAGCAGCTGTAGAAGGCCTCGGGGCTGTCGTTGCGCTGCCACACCTTGTAGATGATGTGGCGGCCGGTGCGGGCCGGGAGGTTGCCCGTGAAGTTGTAGAAGCCGTCCGTGGCCGTCCGGGTGGTGTTGAGGACGGCGACCGGGGCCGCGTCCAGGTCGGACCACTTCAGGGGCTGCGTCGGGTCGAAGCCCGGCTTGGTGATGTAGACCGTCATCGTGCCGGAGTGGGGCGCCGTCACCCGGACCTTGAAGTCGAAGGAGCCGGCCGAGACCGCCGTCGCCGGCCAGTCGGTGCGCGCCCAGTCCAGCGCCCGGTACTTGGCGCGGTTCGCCGAGCAGAGCTTGCCGTCCGGGATGAGGGCCTGGTGCTGCCCGTCGGCGTTGGCGATGTTGACCTCGTTCCAGTCGTAGAGCGGCTGGGTGCCGGAATCGGCGACGAGGTCCTTGCACACCTGCGACTTGGGCGTCTCGGGGCCTTCGGCGTAACAGGCCGCCACTCGGCTCACGGGGTTGAAGACGGCGCCGTGGGCACCGGCCGTGGCGGGGGTGAGGCCGACGAGGGCGGCGGCGGACAGGGCGGAGGCGGCGACGGCGGACGTGCGGCGGTACGAGGGCATGCGGGGGCTCTCTCTCGTGCGTGGGGGAGTACGGAACGAGCAACGCGCGCTGGGTACGCGGGAGTTGAATTCCGGGCGACCGCCGTAGAGCCTCGCATTGGTCCATACCAATGAGCAAGAGGGTGGGTGGAAAAAGCCGCGGCGGCCCCCCGGGGTGCCGCACCCCCGGAGAGCCGCCGTCGGGCGGGAGGGGGGCGGTCAGCCGTTGGCGAGTGCCTGGACGCGCGAGTAGTCGCCGTTGAAGCGGTTGTGGTCGCCGACCGTCGGGCCGGTGGAGGTGTACTGCCACATCGTGTAGTACTGCCAGCCGGCCGGGAGTTCGCCCACGGTCGAGGCGTACCGCGCGATCCACAGCGGGTTCGTCGCGGCGAAGCCGGAGTAGTTGCCCGTGCACTGGGTCCACCAGCTCGTCGCCGTGTAGATGACCGCGTCCCGCCCGGTCCGGTACTTGTACCGGTTCAGGAAGTCGCGGATCCAGGTCACCATCCCGGACTGGGTCTTGCCGTAGCAGGTCGCGCCGTACGGGTTCCACTCGATGTCGAGGACGCCCGGCAGGGTCCTGCCGTCCGGCGACCAGCCGCCGCCGTTGTTGACGAAGTAGTCGGCCTGGGCGGCGCCGGTCGTCGTGTCCGGGGTGGCGAAGTGGTACGTGCCCCGGATCATGCCGACGTTGTACGAGCCGTTGTACTGCTGCGTGAAGGAGGTGTTCTTGTAGTACGTGCCCTCGGTCGCCTTGACGTAGGCCCACTTGACTCCGCTGTTCCACAGCGTGGACCAGGCGACGTTCCCCTGGTGCGAGGAGACGTCCACGCCTTCCGTCTGGACGGCCTGCGTCGAGATGCCGCCGGGTTCGCCGCCGCGGCCGTCGTGCTTCAGGACGCCCATGCCCATCGAGGCGGAGCCCCGCACGGGCACCTGCCGGGCGCCCGGATCCTGGGCGGCGCCGGCGGAGCCGGCGAGGGGGAGGAGGAGTGCCAGGGCCGCGAGGGCGGCGCCGGCGAGGGTCGTTCCGGATCTGTGCACACGCATGCGTGCCTCCGAAAGGCGGTGGGGGACCGGATGACATGCCTGGTGTGGACATGTCATTTATGACGCTACGCACGTAGACCCGTCCGGCGGAAGGGGGGCCGGATACCGCCGTTGGTCTACTCCTGCGAAATACTGAAGGAGCTGCGGCGATGGCCGTGGAGAGAAGAAACTTTCAGCGGCCGGGAACTCGCCGGAGAACGCGTGGGAGGTGCTGACGTGCACGGAAGCGGTACGGGAAGTGAAGGCCGGGCCGTTCCGCCGCCCGGGGTGGACCCGGAATTCCTT
Organism: Streptomyces sp. NPDC015130; assembly: GCF_043080005.1. Classification (NCBI taxonomy): domain Bacteria; kingdom Bacillati; phylum Actinomycetota; class Actinomycetes; order Kitasatosporales; family Streptomycetaceae; genus Streptomyces; species Streptomyces sp. NPDC015130. The sequence goes on from NZ_JBIBVC010000013.1 coordinate 2,299, forward strand.
GCTCTCGAAAGGGAGCTGGCGGTCTTCCTGCGTCGCGCCCGCGCCCAGTCCGGCGAGATGGCCCGCGAGGTGCACCCCGAGCTGGAGCCCGCCGCCTACGGGCTCTTCGTACGCCTCGACGACGCCGGTCCGCAGCGGGCCACCGAACTCGCCGGGTACTTCGGCGTGGGCAAGGCGACCATGAGCCGCCAGCTCCGCGCCCTCGAAATGCTCGGGCTCGTCGTCCGCGACCCCGACCCCGCCGACGGGCGCGCCTCGCTCGTCCGGCTCACGGAGGAGGGCCGGGACCGCTTCCGGCACGTCCGGGACGCCCGCCGCGAGCGGTACGTCCGCAAGCTCGTCGACTGGGACCGCGCCGAGGTGGCCGAACTGGCCAGGCTTCTCCACCACTTCAACGTCCGCTCCGAGGGCTGACGCCGCGGGCGGGGGCTCTGTGGCGAGGGTGCGCCTACGGACCTGCCGGAGGGCGCACACGGGGTGCGTTCGGGCGGGGACGTCGCCTACGGGAGGGTGCGCCTACGGGAAGGGGCGCAGTTCCGCGTACACCGCCGTCGCGTCGTCGTGCGTCTTCCAGCGGTGCTTCCCGCCCGCCTCCGTGTCCGCCGCCTCCAGTGCCCGCACCCGCCGGAGCAGGCCCGTCGGGCCCTCCGCGCGCAGGACGCCGAAGCACGCCGCCCAGTCGCCCGCGCCGAAGAGCTCCACCCAGCGGCTCGCCCCGTCCGTGAGCGCCGCCAGGGCCCGTACCTCCGCGCGCGGGGTCGTCCCCGTCACCGCCCGCCCGGCGACCGACGGGTCGGCGGCCGCCGTGAAGAAGCCGCCCTCCCGGTTCCGCAGCCGGTCCGTCGCCGCGAGCGAGCGCCGGATCTCGTCCGGGACCAGGTCGAGCCGGTCGTCGAGGACCGCCCGGACCGCCCCGTCCGGAGCCTCCAGGAGGAGGGCCGAGTCGGAGAGGACGAGATGCTCGACCGAGTCCCCGTCCCAGCGCGCGAGGACCACCGTCGCCTGGGGCGTGCGCACGTGAGAAAGGTCACAGGTGCCGCGGTGGGCGTCCGCGGTGCGCCGGATTGCCTCGGCCAGGACCTCCGCCAGGGGCATGTCCGGGCGAGAAGCGGACAGTTCGGTCAAAGCCCCGCCAAGGCGAGCGGTGAACCACGGCACGGTGTGCACACAACCGTCATCACCCGTCGGCGGCGTGACGCCGTCGAGGAGGACGACCGTTCCCCCGGCGCCCGAGGCGGGCAGAGCTGCGGCTGCCCAGTCCTCATTGGGGCGTTCGGGGCTGCCGGGGAGGGTGGCGACATCGCTGCGCATGATCCCCAGTGTGCCCGCCCCGCCGCACTCCTTCACGGCACCTCCAAACAGCCGGAAATGGCCTGTACCAACCCGGCGGAGGCGGCGCGAGAGGCGGAACCAGGACCTCCGTCGAGCTGCGGGCGGGCATCCTGCCAAAGCCCGCGCGGAAGATCCAACCGAGGGCCGGTCGGGGGCCGTGGGCCCCGCCCCGGGGAGTTGTTCGCCAACTCAGGAGTGTTGTTCACTCGTTCGGGTGGCGGAGCGGCCGATGCGCGCCCCCTTCCCAGAAGCGCTGGAATGGTCGGAAGCCGTACCAGGGGTGGGGGCGCTCCACGTGACCGGCCGTCACCTCTGCTTTGTGGGCGGACGAGTCAAGAATGCGAGCACCGGTGGAGAAGAAGCGGCCTCGGAGCAAGAACGGCGCGCGGAGTCAGACCCCCGGCGCGACCCCGGTCGGCACCCCCACCGCGGCGCCCACCGGCGGCCGGCCCTCGGAGCCCGCCGCGACGCCCGCCCCGCAGCCCCCCGCCGGTCGCTCCAAGCGCGTCCGCAACCGCCTGGTCGCCGGAGTCGCCCTGGTGGGCGTGACCGTCCTCGCCGCCGGCGCCCCCGCGATCCTCGCGGCCTCCGCCGACCTGACCGACGCCCAGCGCCTGGTCACCCTCGCCGAACTCGACCGGCAGGCCGTCACCCTCGCGCACTCCCTCGCCGACGAGCGCGACGAGGTCGTCGCGTACATCGCCGCCGGCCGTGACGCGCAGACGGGCGACGCCAAGGGCAAGCGCCAGATCACCGACACCCGGGCCACCCGCGTCGACCGCCAGATCGACGAGATCCGGCCCGCGGCCGCCACCGAGCTCCGCCGTGACCTCGCCGGCGTCCCCTCCATCCGCCGCGCCGCCCTCACCGGCAAGGGCACGGCCCTGGAGGCCCACAAGGCGTACACGGACGTCATAAGCAAGCTCCAGGCCCTCTCCGAGGAACTCGCCGAGCAGACCCCGCCCCGCGCCGCCGGCACCGCGCTCACCGAGGGCACCCGCGCCCCCGCCGCGCTCGGCCGCGCCGTCGAACAGGCCTCCGCCACCCGCGGCCTGCTCGTCGCCGCGCTCGCCGTGCCGCAGCCCGAGCCGACCGGCGAGGTCCACTACGACCCCACCACCGGCACCTACGTCCCCGACGTGCCCGAGGGCGCCGACGAGGCCGAGCGCGCCCGCGACGCCCTCACCGCCGCCGCCCAGCAGGCCCGTGTCCGCGAGCTCGCCGCCCTCGGCGACTTCGACCAGGCCGCAGGCGCCGCCGCCCGCGACGCGATCGCCACGACCGTCACCGGCCCCGACGTCAAGAGCGCCGAGCGTTCGCTCGCCACGCTCACCGACCAGCCCCGGCTGACCGAGGCCGAGCGCGGGACCGACGCGGCCGGCCTGGAGGCCGCGCTGTCCGCCCGCATCGAGCAGATGCGCGGCGTCGAGTCCCGGCTCGCCGCCGAGCGGGTCGAGCACTTCGCCGCCCTCCGGGACGACGACGTCACCGCCCTCGAACTGCGCATCGCCTACCTCGGCGGCTGCCTCCTCCTCGCCGTCGGCATCTCCACCTACGTCGCCCGCACCCTCACCCGGCCGCTCGCCGTCCTCCGCATCGGCGCCGCCCGGCTCGCCGCCGCACCCGAGCCGCACACCGAGGAGCCGGTCCGCTTCACCGGCCGCAACGACGAGTTCGCCCAGGCCGTCCGCTCCCTCAACACCCTGCACGCCAAGCTCGCGGGCCTCGCCGCCCACGGCGTGCGGCTCACCGGCGAGAACGCCGAACTCGCCACCGCCAAGGAGTCCCTCGCCGCGGACCTCGCCGCCCAGCGCGCCGACCTCCAGAGCCGGGTCGCGCTCCTCACGGCCGACCTGGAACGCCTCAAGGACACCGTCCACCACACCTTCGTCAACCTCTCGCTGCGCAGCCTCGGGCTCGTCGAGCGGCAGCTCGGCGTCATCGAGAAGCTGGAGGAGCGCGAGCAGGACCCGGACCGCCTCGCGACGCTCTTCCGCCTCGACCACCTGGCGACCGTCATGCGCCGCCACAGCGAGAACCTCCTCGTCCTCGCCGGCCACGAGCACGTCCACGGCCACGCCGGGCCCGTCCCGCTGGTCGACGTGCTGCGCGCCGCCGTCAGCGAGATCGAGCGGTACGAGCGGGTCACCATCCAGTCCCTGCCGCCGCACGCCCAGGTCGCGGGCTTCGCCGCCGACGACCTGAGCCACCTGGTCGCCGAGCTCCTGGAGAACGCCACGTCGTTCTCGCCGCCCGACGCCGAGGTCCAGCTCTCCGGCTGGCTCCTGGAGAGCGGCGAGGTCATGCTCTCCGTCCAGGACGCGGGCATCGGCATGACCGACTCCCGGCTCACCGAGCTCAACGCCCGCCTCGCCGAGGCCGACCCGGACGCCTTCGAGGGCGAGGGGCTGGGCATGCGGGTGACCGCCCTCCTCGCCGCCCGCCACGGGGTCCGCGTCGAGCTGCGCGAGCAGAAGTCCGGCGGCATCGCGGCCGTCGTGGTCCTGCCGCTGCCCCTGCTGCCCACGGCCCCGCCGACCGTGGTGTCGGAGCCGGTACGGGTGGCGGGCGCGGCGCCCACGCTCCATCTGCCCGGCTCGGCGGCGGAGGCCAACTCCAACACCCTGCCGTCCCGTCACCGCGACCCGCTGGTGGAAGCCGCGGAGCGCGCGTTCCGCGCGGCCGAGGCAGGGGCGGGCGCCGAGGCAGATGCGGGCGCAGAGGCAGCGGCGCACCCGGAAGCGGAAGCCGAACCCGAAGCGGAAGCGGAAGCGACGGACACGAAGGCCGCCCCGACCGCCCACGCCCCGGCGCCCGCGCCCGTGGAGGCGTACCAGGCCGAGCCCGCAGGGCTCGGGGAGTCCGTCTCCGAGACCACGCTCCAGGTCCGGCTGCCCGACCCGCAGCCCGAACCGGACGCCCACGAGCGCGCCGCCGACGAGGAAACCGTCGCCGCCGCGCCCCCGGCCGCCCACGCCGCGCCGCCCGCCGCGCCCGCCGCCCCCGAGCCGGTCTCCGACCAGCCGGTTCCGGGGCCCCGCGCCGCCCAGTGGGAGCGGGTCACCGACAAGGGACTGCCCAAGCGCACCCCGCAGGTGGTCCGTCAGCCCGGTGCCACCGCCGCGCCCCGCACGGGAAGCGTGGACGCCGAGGCCCTGCGCCGCCGGCTCGGCGGCTTCCACCAGGGGGCCAAGGCCGGCCGCCGGGACGTGGAGGCGGAGATGGAGACGGAGCTGGAGACGAACGCGGCGGAGCGGATAGCCGCCGCAAGGCCTGCACGTACAGAGGAGATGACGGGGGACACAGTCGAGGAGGCACGCAGTTGACCGCGACGGGAACGTTCGGACTGAGCACGGAGGCCCGCAACCTGCAATGGCTGCTGGGGAATCTGGTGGAGGAGGTACCGGGAGTCCGCTCGGTCGCCGTCGTCTCCTCCGACGGACTGATGCTGCTCTCGTCCGACCCGGCCGCCCAGCAGGCCGAGGCGACGGCCGACGCCGCCCGCCCCGGGGGGCCGCGCGGATCCAGCGCCGACCTGGCCACCATCGTCTCGGGCATCGGCAGCCTCACCATCGGCGCCGCCCGGCTGATGGACGGCGGCGGGGTCAAGCAGACCATGGTCGCGATGGAGGACGGCAGCGTCTTCGTGATGTCGATCAGCGACGGCTCGCTGCTCGGCGTGCACGCCGAACCCGACTGCGACATGAGCGTCGTGGCGTACCACATGGCGCTCTTCGTGGGCCGCGCCGGGCACGTACTCACCCCCGAAGTCCGCAGCGAGCTGCGTAAATCGATGGAGAGCACCCAGTGAGGGAGAGCACCCAGTGACGTCTGCGTCCGCGGCCTTTCACGCCCGCAAGCTGCCGGTGCGCGGGGACGGGCGGCGCCCCGCGCGCGTACGCCCGTACTCGCTGACCGGAGGCCGTACGCGCTTCGGTCACGTCCTGCTCGTCGAGACGTTCGTGGCCGCCCTCGGAGCGGCCCCGGCGCGCAAGGTCCTCACGGACGGCGGGCCCGCCGCCCGCGGTCTGATGCCGGAGATGCGGGCCATCGTCGAGATCTGCCGCCGCATGCGGACGGTCGCGGAGATCTCGGCGCTCCTGAAGATGCCGTTGGGGGTCGTCCGGGTGCTGCTCAGCGACCTGGCCGACCAGGGAAAGATCCGTGTGTACGGGACCGGTCACGGCACCGGCCAGCCCGACCGCGCGCTCCTCGAAAGGGTGCTGAGTGGACTCCGTCGTCTCTGACGCCACCGCCGTCTCCGAAGCCGCAACCGCCGCTCCGGCGGAGGCTCCGGCCGGCGCCCCGGCGGTCGCCGCCGGCATCCCCGCGCAGCCGAAGGGCGATCCGCGCGAACCGGAAGCGGACATAGCCCCGGAAGGGGAACCCGGACCGGACGCCGAGGACGGCGCCCAGGACTGGCAGCTCGACCACACCCGGGCCCCGATCGCGACGAAGATCGTGGTCGCGGGCGGCTTCGGCGTCGGCAAGACCACCTTCGTCCGCGCGGTCTCGGAGATCACCCCGCTCCAGACCGAGGCGCTGATGACCCGGGCGAGCGAGGACACCGACGACCTCACGTCCACCCCGGACAAGCTCACCACCACGGTGGCGATGGACTTCGGCCGGATCACCCTCGACAACGACCTCGTGCTGTACGTCTTCGGTACGCCGGGGCAGCAGCGCTTCTGGTTCATGTGGGACGACCTGGTGCGCGGGGCGATCGGTGCGATCGTGCTCGCCGACACGCGCCGGCTGACCGACTGCTTCCCGGCCCTGGACTACTTCGAGAGCTGCGGCCTGCCGTACATCGTGGCCGTCAACCACTTCGAGGGCACCGAGCGCTTCGAGCCGGAGGACGTCAGGGAGGCGCTGACGGTCTCCCCGGACGTGCCGGTGGTGATCATGGACGCGCGCAAGCGCTACAGCGTCGTCGAGACCCTGCTCTCCATGGTCGCGCACGCACTCGAAGCCACCCCCGAATAGCCCGTACCGTCGCACCAGTCGCAGGAGCACCACCCATGCGGAAGATACTCATAGTCGGCGCCGGCCAGTCCGGTCTGCAGCTCGCCCTCGGACTTCAGACGCAGGGGTACGAGGTCACCCTGATGTCGAACCGGACGGCGGACGAGATCCGCGCCGGGCGCGTCATGTCCACGCAGTGCATGTTCGACAAGGCCCTCCAGCACGAGCGGGACCTCGGCCTCAACTTCTGGGAGTCCCAGGCCCCCCGCACCGAGGGCCTCGGCGTCTCCGTCGCCGCCCCCGACGGTGGCAGGGCGATCGACTGGGTCGGCAGGCTCGACGGCTACGCGCAGTCCGTGGACCAGCGCGTGAAGATGTCCGGCTGGATGGAGACCTTCGCCCAGCGCGGCGGCCAGCTCGTCATCCACGGCGCGGCCGTGAGCGACCTCGACTACTTCTCCCGCAACTACGACCTGGTGCTCGTCGCGGCGGGCAAGGGCGAGCTGGTCTCCATGTTCGGCCGGGACGCGTCCCGTTCGCCGTACGCGGAGCCGCAGCGGGCGCTCGCCGTGGCGTACGTGCACGGCCTCGGCCCGCGCCCCGAGCACCCGGACTTCGACGCGGTCCGCTGCAACCTGGTCCCGGGCGTCGGCGAGCTCTTCGTCATGCCGACCCTGACGACCGGCGGCCGCGCCGACATCCTCTTCTGGGAGGGCGTCCCCGGCGGCCCGGTCGACGTCTTCCAGGGCATCAAGGACCCCTCCGAGCACCTGGCGCTGACGCTGGAGCTGATGGAGAAGTTCACGCCGTGGGAGTACGCGCGTGCCACCAAGGTCGAGCTGACCGACGCGGGCGGCACCCTCGCCGGCCGGTACGCGCCGACCGTCCGCCACCCCGTCGGCAGGCTCCCCGGGGGCGGGCTGGTCCTCGGTGTCGCCGACGTCGTCGTCGCCAACGACCCGATCACGGGCCAGGGCTCCAACTCGGCCTCCAAGTGCGCGGCCGCGTACCTCGCGGCCATCGTCGAGCACGGCGACAAGCCCTTCGACGAGGCCTGGATGCAGGCCACGTTCGACCGGTACTGGGAGACCGCGCAGCACGTCACCCAGTGGACGAACGCGATGCTGGGCGTCCCGCCGGAGCACGTCCTGAACCTGATCGGCGCGGCGGGCGAGCTCCAGCCGGTCGCCGACCGCTTCGCGAACGGCTTCAACGACCCGGCCGACTTCGAGAACTTCTTCTTCGACCCCGAGAAGACGAACGCGTACCTGGCCTCGGTGTCCGCCGGGTGATACGCCGCTGACCCGCGAACCAGCGGCGGCCCGGCAGACGGCACGAGCAAGAGGAGCACCCCCGCCCCCGCGCCGGGTGCTCCTCTCGCGTGTACGCACCCGTCCGCACCGGCGACGTACGGCCGGACGTGTCGCCTGCCCTGCCGCTACCCGGCGGCCACGACCGGGCCGGCGGTGACCTGAGGAGCGTTGGGGAGCAGCGGCGCGAGGTTCTCCCTGACGAAGTCGGCCGCCCGCTCGATCGACTCCTCGGCCCCGGACCGGTCCTCGAAGACGCTGACGGAGACCATCACTCCGTCCCCGGCGTCCACGAAGTAGTAGGACACGAAGCCGGGGACCCGGCGGAGGAGGGGCACGAATCCCTCGTCCACCCGACGCCCTGCCTCGGCAGAGTCCGTGACTCCCTCGTATCGCCGAATCACCGTGTACATGGCTGATCTCCTCATGGGTCCCAGGGGTACCTTGCGCGAAACGACATACCCCCGCCGAGCGCCGCTCGCTCGGGTGACCTCCCGAGGTGACCTGGATAGACGCACCGGTGGGCCGAACCGGGTATCGGCCGTGGCGGCGGCGAAATCCGGTCGCTGGGCCGTACCGGGGTGTCCGATGATGTGGGCATGCCCGTCTCGAACACCCTGGCCTGCGTGGACGCGGACCTGGCCGCCGGCCGCGTGCCGATGGCGCGCCAGCGCCTGCGCGGCCTCGTCTCGTCCTACCCGTACGACCTGACCCTCCGCCGCCGCCTCGCCGAGGTGTACCGGCTGTACGGCGACGCCGCGGAGGCGGGGCGCTGGACGTACCTCGAAGAGGACCGGGACGCGGACGAGACGACGGCCTTCGAGGAGCGGTACGGATCTCCCGCCCGGCGCATGAAGGCCCTCGCCTGGCGCGGCCCGGAGGCGCTGGCCGCCACGGCCTTCGCCGAGGAGCGGCTCGTCGCCGTGCGCACCGCCCGCGCCGAGGAGCTGGGGCGACCGGTCGACTGGGACGACCCTGCCTCCTACGACGAGGACGCGGACGAGGAGTACGAGGCGCCCGACGAGCCGTGGACCGTCGCCGGGGTGCTCGCGGCTACCGGCTGCGCCGTGGGCGCCATCGCCTTCGTGACGGTCTGGGTCCTGGGCGTCGTCTCGCTCTTCGACTGAGCGGTGAGAACTCCTGCGGCAGGTCTCCTCCGTAGTGCCGGATCAGCGGCGCGGGCGGCGAGCCCGGCGGCCTGGGCAAGGTGCTTGCGGCGAGGGGGAGTTCGGGATTCGGGTTCAGGAGTCGCGGTCGTACCCCTCGTCGCCGCCGTCCCTGGCCCCCGTGGGCAGCTCCGGCGGCGCGTACGTCTCCAGGGCCTCGCCGCCCGGATCGGGGCGGACCGCCCCGAGCAGCGGGTTCGCCGCGACGGGGGAGACCTTCACCTTCCCGCCGGGCCGGGGCGCCTGCACCACCAGGCCCTCGCCGAGATAGAGCGCCACATGGGTGGCGCCCGGGAAGTAGACCACCAGGTCGCCCGGCCGGAGCTCGGGCAGCGGCACCCGGGGCAGCGTCGCCCACTGCTCCTGGCTCGTCCGGGGGAGCTCCCGCCCGGCCGCCGCCCACGCCTGCTGGGTCAGCCCCGAGCAGTCGTACGACTCCGGGCCCTCGGCCCCCCACACGTACGGCTTGCCGATCTGGCCGACCGCGAAGCGCAGGGCCGCCGCGCCCGCCCGCGACGGGGTGCGGGGGCCGTCCAGGACGCCGGAGTCGAGGAGTTCGCGCTGGGCGCCCGCGGTCTGCACGCGCTCCAGCTCGGTGAGCCGGGTGAGCTGCGTCGGCGAGAGGGACGCGAGCAGCTTCTCGACCTCGCGCAGCTGCTTCGTCACCTCGTCGCGCCGGCCGCGCTGCGTAGCGGCGAGGGACTGCTGCCGGTCCAGGGCCTTGCGGGACGCGCTCGCGAGGGCGTCGGCCCGGCGCTCGGCCCCTTCGAGCCGCGCGACGGTGCCGGCCCGGTCGCGAGCCGCACGGGCGAGCAGGCGCCCCTGATCCAGAGCCGCCCGGGGGTCCTCGGCGAAGAGCATCCGGAGTGAGGAGGGGAGCGACGAGAGCACGGCCCTGCCCTGGTACTGCTCCCTGGCGAGCCGCCCGGCCTGGGCCCGCCCGCGGGCGAGGTCGGTCCGGGCGGTGGTGAGCCGGGCCGTGACCTTCTTGGTGTCGGCGGTTTGGAGCTTGAGCGCCTCGTCGGCGGCGTTGAACCGCTCGGTGGCCTCCTCGGCGCGCTGGTACAGCGTCCGCAGCCGGGTGAGGAGCGCGCTGACGGAATCTCCGCCGGACGGGGGTAGCGCGGCGGCGTCGTCGAGGGGGTCGGCCGGGGTGGCGGGATCGGTGGGGTCTGTGGGGTCGGCCGGGTCGGTGGGAACGGCCGGGTCGTTCAGCGTGTCGGGCGCGTCCGGAGCTGCGCCGACGGTCGGGGGTACGGGGCCCACACCGGCGGCGGGGTCGGCCGGGTCTGCCGGGTCTCCCGGATCGGCCGGGTCTGCCGGGTCTCCCGGGTCGGTCGACCCGGGATCAAGGCCGGGATCAGTCCCGGGATCAGTCCCGGGATCAGTCTCCGGGGCGGTCCCGGCACCCGTCCCCGTCCCCGTCCCCGCTTCCGTCCCCGCCTCCGGATCCACCGGACCGACCGGTTCCGCCGCCGGGTCCGCCCAGGCGATCGGGGCCTCGGCCGAGGGGTCCGCGGGCGGGTCCGTCGGCCCGGCTCCCGCGGCCGGGACCACCCCCGTGAGGGCCGTCACCACGGCCAGCGCCCCCGTGCAGACCGTGCGCAGCAGCCTTCGCGACACGTCACCACCTCCACGGGGATGATGACGTGTCACTTCATGTGATTACCGTACGAATCGGCGGGCGCTCGGTGTACTCACTCGTTCGGCGCAGTGCCGGTCGGCTTGGACCACGGCCACTTCAGCTCGCGCCGCTCGCGGCCCTCGGGGACGTACTCGTAGACCCAGCCGCGCTGGATGCCGAGCCGTTTCGTGTGCCCGGCCGGCTCTCGCCGGTAGGCGTGCAGCATCGGCGGGCGTCCGTCATGGGCCGGGACCGGCACCTCGTACCACTTCGGCGGGTGGCCGGTCGGACCGAGCAGGATCGGCAGGACGTGGCCGTCGAGGGGGCCGCCGCGGAAGGGCGTGTTCTCGCTTCTCACCCCTCCAGTCTCTCCCGCCGTCCCGGTTCACAGCAGGTGGGCCGCCTCGCCCACCACCGGGACCACCTTGCGGGCGAGTGTCGCGACCGGCCCTTCGGGGGTCTCCTGCGCGAGGAGCCGCCCGACCACCGCCGCCGTCTCCGCGTCGCTGGCGGTGGTCGCGGCGAGGAGGGCGACGAGATGGTCGACCAGCCACTCCCGGAGCTCGCGCGCCGGGGGCTGCTTCCCCTCGTCGAGCCAGATGAGCGAGGCGGCCTCCACCGCCGCGATCCACGTCCGCACCAGCATGGAGAGCCGGGGGCCCGGCCGCTCCGCCCCGAGGTGGACGAGGATCTGCTCGGCGGCGGCCCGCCGGACCTCGTCCACGATCGCGCTGGTCCGGGAGGTCTCGGCGACGCTGCCGCCCCGCAGCAGGGCGCTGAACCCGGCGTCGTGCCCGTCGACGAAGGCCAGGTACCGGTCGAGCACCCGGCCGAGCCGCTCCGTCGGCGCGCCGACCGGCGGCTCGCTGAAGCAGCGGTTGAGGGCGTCGGCGGAGGAGCGCAGCGCGGCCTCGTACAGCTGCTGCTTGCCGCCGGGGAAGTAGCGGTAGACGAGGGGCCGCGAGACGCCGGCCGCCTCGGCGACGTCGTCGAGCGAGACGTCCTCGGGCGTCCGGTGGGCGAAGAGCTCCAGCGCGGCGTCGAGCAGCTGCCCGCGCCGCTCCTCGACACTGAGCCTGCGGTACGCGGGTGTGGCGGCGCTCGTCATGTCCCGCAGCGTAACCGCGGAACGGGCCGGTCAGGCGGGAGGTCCGAAACCGGCCGGAACCAGGCGCCCGACCCCCGGCCGTGAGGATCGCGCCCCTGCCGCGCCAGGAGTGCACCCCGTTGGGAGTGCGCCCTGCCGGGAGTGCACCCTGCCGGGAGTGCGCCCCGCCAGAGGCGGGGCCATGCCAGGAGTGCCTCCGCCAGGAACGACCCCCGCCAGGAGCGCCCCCGGCACGGAGCCCGCCCCCGTCAGGCGAGAAGCCCCGAGGACCGCCACAGGCGGCGCCCCGCCCCCCGCAGCACCCCGATGTCGTCGAGGAAGTCCGTCAGCCGCTTCGCGCCGGACTGCATGACCTCCCTGCGGTGCCCGCTCGCCCGCACCTGCGCCACCGCCTCGCGCCGGTCCAGGCCCACGGCCTCGTACACCCCCGGGTTCACGAAGCAGGTGGAGAAGACGCGGGCCGCCTCCCCGCAGCTCAGCCGGGTGAACTCCTGCTCCCAGCGCGGCGCGGTCACCATCTGGCGGCGCAGCTCCTCCCTGGCGTACCGGACGTGCCGGGCCTCCTCCACCACGTGGATCCGGGTCACCCCGCGGACGAGCGTCTGCACCCGCTCGTCCGGGAAGGTCAGCCGCTGCATCCAGTCGAGGATCTCCTCGCCGAGGAGGGTGGAGGCGAAGGAGCCCGGCGTCGTGGAGACGGTCTTCAGGACGCGCGCGAGGTTGTGGTAGATCCTCGGCACCGGGTACGCGGGGGTGCCGCCCTGCTGGATCAGCCGGGCGAACATCATCGAGTGCCGGCACTCGTCGGCGATCTCGGTGAGCGCGTACCGGACGTGATGGCTGGTCAGGGACTTGTCGTAGATGTGCCGGACGAGCAGCTGCATCAGGATGATCTCGAACCAGATGCCGAGCGAGGCGAGCGAGGCCGCCTCGTGGCGGGAGAGCGCGATCCGCTGCTCCTCGGACATCCGGCGCCACAGCGGGGTGTCGTAGAGGGAGAGGAGCTCGGGCGGCCAGAACCACTTGCCGTCCTCGAAGGGCGCGTCCCAGTCGAGTTCGGTGTCCGGGTCGTACGAGTGCTTGCGGGAGGACTCCAGGAGCCGCTCGGCGACCTGTTCGCGGTCGCGCAGCGGGCCCAGGGCGTCCCGGAGGAGACGGAAGTCGGGCCCGGGGGACTCGCGGAAGGGGGGCATGCGGACGCACCTCGCTGTGTTCGCCGTCGCGTTACGTTACCGGGGGTCACCAGCTATCAGACTGCGCGTCAGCAAGCCCGTCAATCCCCTGTGCGCCACTTGTTGACGACTCGTCTACCACCGTGTGAGCCTGAGTGGGCCTCACGGCGCAACTCGTACGCAGGACTCGCACCAAGGGAACGGCCATCCGACCCCCAAGGAGGCGTCAGTGTCGACGCGCGACCTCTACACCACGGCCCCGTCCACCCCGACCTGGCAGGTGCCGGCGGCCGGCTCCGCGCGGTTCTCCTGGGAGTACGAGGACGGCCGCGAGCGCCTCCTCGCCCTCTACCGGAAGGGCAAGGACAAGCAGTGGGACGGCGCCACCCGCATCGACTGGGACCTCGACGTCGACCCGTACGACCCGCTCGGCACCCCCGACGAGGTCCTGAACCTCTACGGCACCCGCCACTGGGCGAAGATGACCGAGAAGGACAAGGGCGATCTGCGCCGGCACTACTCCTCCTGGCAGTTCAGCCAGTTCCTCCACGGCGAGCAGGGCGCCATGATCTGCGCCGCCCGGATCGTCGAGTCCGTCCCCGACCTGGACGCCAAGTTCTACTCGGCCACCCAGACCATGGACGAGGCCCGCCACGCCGAGATCTACGGCCGCTTCCTCCACGAGAAGATCGGGATGCTCTACCCGATCAACGACAACCTCAAGGGCCTCCTCGACGACACCCTGCGCGACTCCCGCTGGGACATGCCCTACCTCGGCATGCAGGTCCTCATCGAGGGCCTCGCCCTCGCCGCCTTCGGCATGATCCGCGACACCACCGACAAGCCGCTCCCCAAGCAGATCCTCGCGTACGTCATGCAGGACGAGGCCCGGCACGTGGCCTTCGGCCGGATGGCCCTGCGCGACTACTACCGCCAGCTCTCGGACGCGGAGCTCCGGGAACGCGAGGAGTTCGTCATCGAGGGCTGCCACCTGATGCGCGACCGGCTGCGCGGGGTCGAGGTCCTGGAGAACTTCGGCATCCCCCGGCGAGAGGCGGAGGAGCTCAGCGAGCAGAGCGAGTTCCTGCACCTCTTCCGCAAGCTGCTCTTCAGCCGGATCGTCCCCTGCGTCAAGGACATCGGCCTCTGGGGCGAGCGGCTCCAGAAGGCCTACCTCGACATGGGCGTCTTCGACCTCGGCGACTCCAACCTCGACCTGCTGATGACCCAGGACGAGGAGATCGCGGAGCGGCTCGACGCGGAGCGCTTCGCGGCGGAGGAGCGGGCGCGGGTGACGGAGGTCGCGGACGCGATCGCGGAGGGAGCGGCCGCGGAGTAGCCGGGCGGTCGGGCGCGCCCGCTGCCCCCGCGTCCCCTGCCCTACCCTCGCGCCTCCGCCTCCAGCCGTAGCGCCTCCTCCATCACCCGGCGGGCGATCGGCGCCGCGCTGCCGCCCCCGCTGATGTCCGTACGGGACGCCTCGGCGTCCTCGACGACGACCGCCACCGCGACCGCGGGCTGGGCCGTGCCCTCCGCCTGCGCCCAGGCGATGAACCAGGCGTACGGGGTGCCCGTGTTGCCGAAGCCGTGCTGCGCGGTGCCGGTCTTGCCGCCGACCAGGGCCCCCGGGATCGCCGCGTTCGTGCCCGTGCCCTCCTCCACGGCCCGCACCATCAGCCGCTGGAGCTGGATCGCCGTCGAGGGGTTCATCGCCTGCCGGTAGGTGCGCCGGCCCGTGCGGTCCACCGTCGTCCCGCCGGAGGTCGTGGTGCGCTCGACGAGGTACGGGTGGGCGATCTCCCCGTTGTTGGCCACGGCCGCCGCGACCATCGCCATCTGGAGCGGGGTCGCCGTCGTGTCGAACTGCCCGATCGACGACAGGGCCAGCTGGTCCGGGCTCATCTCCCGGTCGAAGTTGGACTTCGCGACCCAGGACGGCACCCGCAGCCCCGTGTCGTCGAAGCCGAACCTCTCCACCGCCTCGACCATCCCCGTCAGCCCGACCTCCACCCCGAGCCCGGCCATCACCGTGTTGCACGACCACTGGATGGCGTACGCGAGGGAGGCGTTGCCGCAGCCCTTCGCCTCGTTCGGCAGGACCTGCCGGGTGCCCGGGAGGACGAAGGGGTCGGGGGTGTCGGTCGGCGCGTCCACGTCCCGGACGACCCCCGCGTCCAGGGCCGCCGCGGCCGTCACGATCTTGAAGGTGGAGCCCGGCGGGTACGTCGAGCGCAGCGCCCGGTTCAGCATCGGCTGGTTCGGCGAGGAGTTGAGCCGCTTCCAGGAGTCCTTCACCTTCGTGCCGGTCCCGGAGAGGACCCCGGGGTCGTACGAGGGCGAGCTGACGAGCGCCAGGATCCGGCCGCTCGACGGCTCGATCGCGACGACCGCGCCCCGCTTGCCGTCGAGCCCCCGGTAGGCGGCCTCCTGCAGGGGGGCGCGGACCGTCGTCAGGACGTCGCCGCCGGGCTGCCGGCCCCGGGTGAGGTCGTTCCAGAGGGGGAGGGGCGCGAGCATCGGGTCGGTCCCGGAGAGGACGGAGTCCTCGGCGTGCTCGACGAGCGTGGTGCCGTACGTCTGGGAGGCGTAGCCGGTCACCGGCGCGTACAACGGCCCCTGCCGGTAGGTGCGTTCCCACCGCAGCTGCTGTCCGCTGTCGCGGGAGCCGGTCACCGGCTTCCCGTCGACGACGATCTCGCCGCGCGGCTTCGCGTACCGCTCGACGGCGATCCGCCGGTTGGCCGGGTTGTCGTCGAGCTCCCCGGCCTCGAAGACCATCACGCGGGCCGCGTTGACGAGGAGGGCGGCGAGGAGCACGAGACAGAGGGCGGCGGCCCGCCGGATGTACCGGATCACGGGGCGCCCTCCCGGAAGCGCGCGTCCTCCCGGACCGGGGCGAGCGTCCCGGTGTCGGCGGAGTCGGGCTGCGGCGCGCGGGCCGAGTCGCTGACCCGGATGAGGAGCGCCACGATCACCCAGTTCGTGACCACCGACGAGCCTCCCTGGGCCAGGAACGGCATCGCCATGCCGGTCAGCGGGATCAGCCCCATCACCCCGCCGGCGATCACGAAGACCTGGAGCGCGACGATCGAGGCGAGTCCGATCGCGAGCAGCCGCCCGAAGGGGTCGCGGAGCGAGAGGCCGGCGCGGTAGCCGCGGGCGACGAGGAGCGCGTACAGCAGGAAGAGCGCGGTGAGGCCGACGAGCCCGAGCTCCTCGCCCGCCGTCGCCAGGATGAAGTCCGACTTCACGGCGAAGCCGATGAGGACGGAATGGCCGAGACCGAGCCCCGTGCCGAGCATCCCGCCGGCGGCGAAGGCGAACAGCGACTGCGCGAGCTGTCCCGGTCCGTCGCCCGCCCGGATCGAGGCGAAGGGGTCGAGCCAGTCCTCCACCCTGCTGTGCACGTGCGGTTCGAGCGAGCCGACGAGGAAGGCCCCGGCGGAGGCCAGGACGAGCCCGACCGCGATCCAGCCGGTCCGGCCGGTCGCCACGTACAGCATGATCACGAAGAGGCCGAAGAAGAGCAGCGAGGTGCCGAGGTCCCGCTCCAGGACGAGGACGCCGACGCTGAGCAGCCAGATCGCCACGATCGGCCCGAGCACCCGCCCCGTGGGGAACTGGAACTTCCAGATCCGGCGGCCGGTGTACGCGAGGGCGTTGCGGTTGGCGGAGAGGTACGCGGCGAAGAACACGGCGAGCAGGATCTTCGCGAACTCGCCGGGCTGGAAGGAGAGCCCGCCGATCCGGATCCAGATCCTGGCGCCGTTCACGGCGGGGAAGAAGATCGGCAGGATCATCAGGGCGAGCGCGGCGGCGACGGAGACGTACGCGTACTGCTGGAGCGTGCGGTGGTCGCGCAGCAGCAGGACGACCACGATGAAGAGCGCGACCCCGAGCGTGGACCAGACGAGCTGCGTCGTCGCGGCCTGGTCGTTCGGCGTCTCCAGGTCGAGGCGGTAGATCAGGACCAGGCCGAGGCCGTTGAGCAGGACCGCGATCGGGAGCATGAGCGGATCGGCGTACGGGGCGCGGAAGCGGACCGCGAGATGGGCGACGAGCGCGAGCAGCCCGAGCCCGGCGCCGTAGCGGGCGGCGTCCGGCGGCACGGCGCCGCTGCGGGCGAGGCCGACGGCGGCGTAACCGGAGACGGAGATGAGGACGGCGCAGACGAGCAGGGAGAGTTCGACGCCGCGGCGCTTCGGGATGCGGACCCCGGGCGGGGGAGCGTCCGAGCGCGGAGTGGTCATGGTCCGCAACGTAGCAAGCGGTATGCCCTATGTCCCTTTTGTGTGACGGTGTGCCGTGCCGTGCCCGTCGTGCCGTGCCGCTCGGTCCTCCGCTGCGGGCGGCTCGGCGAGGCGTACGTACTCCGGCAGCCGCAACCGCGCGACGGCGCCCGTACCCCCGCTCACGCCCCCGCCGCTCTCCGTGTCCCGGCCGTCCGTTGTGCCCGCGCTCCCGCCGTCCTCGTCGCGCACCCCGCTCTCCCCGCTCCCGCCGTCCTCCCGGCTCCCGCCGTCTTCCTCGCTCCCGCCGTCCTCGTCGCGCACCCCGCTCTCCCCGCTCCCGCCGTCCTCCCGGCTCCCGCCGTCTTCCTCGCTCCCGCCGTCTTCCTCGCCCCCGTCGTCCTCCTCGCCCCCGCCGTTCGCGAACACCAGCTCCGCACCGATCACCTCTGCCTGCCCCACGGCGATCGTCAGCCCGAGGCCGTGCCCCTTGCCTCCGCTCTCCGTCCGGAACCGCTGCGGCCCCGAGGCGAGCAGATACGCGGGATAGCCGGGCCCGTGGTCCCGCACGGTCACCGTCGCCCCGTCGACCGTCACCACCACCGGAGGGGCCCCGTGTTTGTGCGCGTTGGCGATCAGATTGCCGAGGACCCGCTCCAGGCGCCGCCGGTCCGTCTCCACCGTGGCGTCCCGCACGACCCGCACCTCCGCCGGCGTCCCCGACGCGCGGACCACTCGCGCGGCGAGCGGGCCGAGCTCGTGCACCGCGAGGTCCACGGTCTCGTTGCGGGCGTCGAGCCGCGAGATCTCCAGGAGGTCCTCGGTGAGGTCGCGCATCGCCTTCACCCGGTCCTGGACGAGCTCCGCGGGCCGCCCGTCCGGCAGCAGCTCGGCGGCGGCCGACAGCCCGGTCAGCGGCGTCCGCAGCTCGTGCGCCACATCGGCGGTGAACCGCTGCTCGCTCTGCAGCTTCCGCTGGAGCGAGGAGGCCATCGTGTCGAGCGCCCCGGAGACCGTCGCCACCTCGTCCTGGGGGCGCGTGGGGTCCTCGGTACGGGGGTCGTTCACGCGCGCGTCCAGGTCCCCGGCGCTGATCCGGCGGGCGACCTGGGCGGTGAGGTGCAGCCGGCGCGTGACCCGGGTGACGGCGAAGGCGCCGACGAGCAGCGTCGCGCCGATCGCGAGGACGGAGGAGCCGAGGATCGACCGGTCGAGCGCGTCGATCGTCTCGGCGCTCTGCGTGTAGTCGAAGCGGACGGCGAGCGCCCGGCCGTCCGCCGGGCCCGCCGCCCACATCGTCGGCCGGCCCTCGTGGTTCGCGACCATCGTGCCGTGCTCGCCCCGCGCGGCGAGCGCCCGCAGCGAGGCCGGGAGCCCCTCCGGGTCGATGCCGGAGAACCGGGGGAGCGGCTCGCCGGCCTCGTAGAGCCGGGTGACCTCGGTGAGCCGGGTGAGGGCCTTCTCGCGGGCGTCGTGCACGGTCTGGCCGGTCACCGAGACATGGACGAGGACGCCGAGCAGCGCGGCGAGTGCGCAGCACATCACCGCGATGAACACGGCGGCCTTCCAGGTGAGGGTCGCGGTCCAGGCGGGCAGCCGGAGCCGGCGCGCACTCACGGACCCGGCTCCAGGGAGAGCGGGGCGGGAGTCGGTACGGGGGCGGGGACGGGCGGCACCGCCCCCTCTCCCGCGGTGGGCGCGGGGCTCACGAGGCGGGGCGCGGGCGGCACGGGGGAGGCCGCCCCGGTGCCGGGTGGCTTCACCCGGATGATCTCGTCACGGGTGGGCAGCATGCTGTGCTGCTGCTCGTCCCAGGACCAGGCGGTGCGGTACTCGTACCCGGGAATGCCGGCCGAGCTCACCCGCATGATCAGGTCCCGGCCGGCCAGCTCCACGCTGATGACCTGGTCGACGGTGGACATGATGCGGGTGAGCCCGCCGTTCTCGGCGAGGTAGACGCGCACCCCGACCTGCTGGTCGGGCATGCGGATCCCGACGATCAGCTCGTCGCGGCCGTTTCCGGTGAGGTCGCGGTAGTACGGCCGCAGGACCGGGCACCCGGCGGGCTTCGTGGCGCAGGCCTCGATCGCCCGGGCGGTCTCCTCGTACAGGCCGTCGGGGCCGGAGTACGTGTCGGGGTGCGCGCGCACCTCGGCGAGGACGACGGCGGCGGGGATGACGGAGTGGACGTCGTTGTCCGGCACCTTCACGCCCGGGACGCGCTGGGTGTCCGACTCGCCGTAGTCGATCGGCGGATCGGTGGCGGGCGGCAGATCGGGCCAGAGCCTTACGGGCCCGACGGCGGTGGGCGTGGGCCCGGCGCTCTTGAGCCCGCCCTCCCCGCTGCCGCAGCCGGTGAGCAGGAGTGCGCACAGCAGACCGAGGGCGGCGACGAGCTGCACGTGGTGCGGTCTCACACGGCTCCTCGGGGCGGACGGCGGTACGCCGGGGCTGACGGGACCGGCACGGGCGGACGGACTGGACGGGGCTCTCCCCACAGACCTTATTCAACGGGACGCCCGATTTGTTCACCTGCCGAGTCGCCCCGGCCCACCCCGGACCGCAGCGCCCCCGAGGAGCCGCGGAGAAGTCCCGGCCGTCCACAACTCCTGGACGCTCCGGAAGCCCCAACCGTTCCGGCCGCTCCGAAAAGCCCGGCCGTTCCGAAAGCCCACCGCTCCGACAAGCGCGGAAGGCCCGACCGTTCCGACAAGCCCGGAAGGCCCGACCCGGAACGCCTGCCCCGGAAGCCCCGGAAGCCCCGGAAGCCCTCCTAGAACACCCCCCGCTCCATCCGCGCCAGCGCCGCCCTGCACAGGGTCATGAGCTTCTCGTCCTGGTGGATGTCATGGCTGCCCGAGCCGCCCTCGCGGGCGTTGTGGCGGCGTCTTCGGGTGAGCTCGGTGAGGATCGTGAGCTGGGCCTCCGACGCCGCCGGGCCCATCTCCGCCAGACACTCCGCGATGTCCACGCGCGCGTGCCGGTTCTCCTCCCAGGCCGCGAGCAGCACCGGGAGCGCCAGGTCGACGCGGCCGGTGACCCGCCACAGGGCCGTCGCGCTGCGCACCCGTACCCACAGGTCCCGCGAGGCGAGACCGGGCCGGAGGACGGCCGCCGAACCGGCCGCCGCCGGGCCGATCGCCCCCAGGGCCAGCGCCGCGCAGCACCACTCCGGGGCCGAGGAGCCGGGCCGCAGCCAGCGCTCCAGCGCCGGCAGCACGTCCCCCTCGTCGCCCTCGACGGCCCACAGCGCCCGCGCGGCTGCCGAGGAGACGGCGGCCGAGTCGGCCGTCAGCAGCCCGCGCAGTTCCGGTACGGCCTCCCGGGCGGCCGGCCCGAAGGCGGCCAGGGTCCGCAGAGCCGCCTCCCGGACCCAGTCCCGCCGGTGCTCCGGCGCGCCGCGGAGCACCCGCAGCACCTCGGGGAGCGCCTGTGCGCCCCGTACGGCGCCGAGGGCGTACAGCAGGGGCGCGGCGCGGTCGAAGAGCCCCTCGTCGAGCTCGACCTCGGCGAGCCGGCGTCGCAGCAGCGGGGCGAGTCCGCCCGCGGCCGGACCGAGGCCGTCCATGGCGTACAGCAGCTCGCGCCGTACGTCGGGCTCCTCCAGGGCGCGGGCGAGCAGCGGGACAGCGCGGGTGTCCCCGGCGCGGGCCAGCGCGAGGAGCGCCCCGTCCCGCCCGGAGCGCCCGACGAGCCCGCCGAAGCCGTCCCGCGCGGCACCGGGCAGGGCCGGGTCGCCCGCGAGCCGGATCACGAGCGCGTCCGTGGCGGGCCCGCCCAGCTCGAAGAGCCGTTCCAGGAACGAGGTGGCGGCCTCCCGGAGCCTCGGCTCCGGATCGTGGAGCTGTGTGCCGACGAGCCGGACGATCTCCTCGTACCGCCCGCGCCACACCCGGATCAGCCCGCCGCACAGCCAGATCGCGTCCGACCGCTGCCACCGGTCGGGGCTGCGCAGCTGGGCGGTGATCAGCGCGATCCGGTCGTCGACGCGGTCGTCGAGCGCGGCGTGCAGGGTCCGGAGGAGCTCCTCGGTCCAGGGGGCGGGCCGGCTCGCGACGTGCTCCTCCAGGAACTCCCGGACCTGCCCGGCGAGCGAGGGCACACCGGGCCAGGCGCCGTCCGCCCCGGGACAGCCGCCGCCCACGCCTCCGCCGTCGCGCACGTCGTCCAGGGCGGCGTCCATGCCGCCTCCCAGGCCCCCGCTGCCCCGACCCGTCCGGAGCGGGAGGGTCCGGATCTCCTCCAGGAGCTCCGTCACCCACCGCACGATGTCGTCCGGGATCTCGCCGGGCGCGCAGCGCGCGAGCTGGGCGAGGGACGCGAGCCGGAGCCCGGGGTCCTGCGCGGCGCGGGCGAGCCAGCCGAGCCACTCGACGGTCTCGGCGCGCAGCGAGGCGTGCCGCAGCGCGATCCGCCCGACCGCGGCCACGAGGGCCAGCCGCACCTCGGTGTCCCGCTCGACGGTGAGCCGCTCCCGCAGCAGGGTCAGGACGCGCCCCGGCTCGGGGTGCAGCGAGGCGAGCGCGCAGGGCGCGGCGAGCCGTACCTCGGGGTCGGGGTCCCCGACGAGCCCGACGAACACGTCGGCCCCGGCGGCGATGGCGGCCGCGGCCATCGCGTAGTTGGCGGCGGGTATGAACTCCTCGTCGTCCGGGTCGAACTCGTCCAGTTCCTCGTCGTCGTCCAGCTCGATCCCGCCGATGCTGGTGAGCAGCTCGACGATGCCGCCCCGGTCCTGGACGGCGGGGTCGGCGACGAGCTCGATGAGGAAGGGGATGCAGGCGAGCGTCGAGTCGTAGACGTCGCCCTGGTGGTGCACGGCGCCGTACATGCCGTCGAGGGCGGTCTCGCGCTCTGCGGAATCGGCGGAGGCGAGTCCGCGGAGCAGTGCCGGCACGTCGTCCGCGGGGCCGTAGGCGTGCCCCAGCGAGGCCCAGTCGACCTCCTCGATCCCCGTCAGCATTGCCAGGCCACCTTCCCCCGTGAGCGCTGTACCAGTGAGCAAGTGTGCACCACAGGAGGGGCGACAAGGCCGTGCTGACGCCACCGGCCGCGCGCGGGGGCCTGGTTGCGGTCTCTTTGCGCCATGTACGGGGAGGAGCAGGGTGGTTGCTCTGGGTGGCCACCCGGATCACCCCCGCTGCTCACCCCTCACCCCTCCGACCGGACGCGGACGAACGCGACGTTCTCGTGCCGCCCCGCGAGCTGTCGCAGCTCGACCGGAAGGGGAGGGTCCACCCACCGCACCGGCCCGTGCTCCGGGTCCTCGGCGAGGGCGCCGGCCCGCTCGGCGACCAGTGCGCCGACCTGACGTGACTGCGCGGGGGTCAGTCGGGGCGAGGTCGTCACCGTACGGCCGTCGGGAAGGCGTACGAGCAGGTCGCGAGGTCGCTCGGGCGGGCCGGTCACCCCGAGCAGCACACCGTCGCTCGTGTCGGCGTGCCGGATCTTGCGCCAGGCCCAGGTGCCGCCGGACCGGTAGGCCGAGCCGAGCGACTTCGCCACGATCCCCTCGACACCGGCGGCCCGCAGATCGCGGAACCAGCCCCGGGCGGTCTCCTCGTCCAGGGTGGCGAGGACCCGCTGAAGTGGAGGTTCCGCCTCCTGGAGTGCCGCTCCGAGCAGCTCCCACCGGTCGCGGAGCGGCAGTGCGCGTACGTCCCGGCCGGGCACGGCGAGGAGGTCGAAGGCGATGTACGAGACGGGCACCCCGGCCCGGGCCCGGTCGGCGTGCGAGCGGAGCAGGTCGGTGAAGCTGAGCCGCCCGTCCCGGTAGGCGCACAGCTCGCCGTCGAGCACGATCCCGGGCGGCAGCTGATCGCGCAGGTGAGCGGCGATCTCGGGGAACTCGGGAGCGAGGTCGCGCCGCGAGCGGGACTGGAGGAAGACCCGTCCGTCGAGGACGAAGGCGAGGGCGCGGAAACCGTCGAGCTTGAGGGAGTACTGGAGCTCCCGCGGCGGCTCCGCCTGCCCGGGGATCTCGTCGGCGGCCCGCGGCCGCATGACGTCGACGGGCGGCGGCAGCACCACCGCCGGCCCCGCGCCCCCGCTCGCGGCAGGCCCGTTCACGGCAGGCCCCCGGCGCTCCCGGGCGCGAAAAGGGGCGCCAGGAGGTCCCCGTACCGCTCCAGACGTGGCGTGATGTCGTCCATGAGGAAGACGAGCTCCTCGGGTCCGGCCGAGGGTGCGGCGCCTGCCTCGACCTCCTCCCAGGTGACGGGCGCCGAGACGGCGGGCAGGGCCCGGGCCCGCAGGGTGTAAGGGGTGGCGGTGGTCTTGGCGGCGGCGTTCTGGCTGTGGTCGACGAAGACCTTCCCGGGGCGCAGGGCGCGGGCCATCCGGTGGACGACGAGCCGGGGCAGGCTCGCCTCGGCCTCGACGGCGAGCCGTCGCGCGTACGCCGAGACCTGCTCGGAGGGGGTCGGGACGACCGGGACCAGCAGGTGGAGCCCCTTGGACCCGGAGGTCTTGGCGAAGGCCTCCAGGCCGTCGGCGGCGAGCCGCTCGCGCAGGTGGAGTGCGACCCGGCAGCAGTCGACGACGGTGGCGGGCGGCCCGGGGTCGAGGTCGAACACGAGCCGGTCGGCGACGGCGGGGGAGGAGGTCCGCCACTGGGGGGTGTGGAACTCGACGACGAGGTTCGCCGCCCACATCAGGGAGGCCAGGTCCTGGACCACGACCTGCCGCGCCCGCGGGTCCTCGGAGCGGGGAACGGGGGCGGTGGTCACCCAGGAGGGTGTGCCGGGCGGAGGATTCTTGGTGAAGAAGAGCTGCCCGTCCGGCCCGTCGGGATAGCGCAGGAAGGAGACGGGCCGCTCGCGCAGATGCGGCAGGATCGCGGCCCCGACGGTGGCGTAGTAGTGGAGCACCTCGCCCTTCGTCGTGCCGGTGAGCGGGTGGAGCACCTTGTCCAGGTTGCTGAGCGCCAGGCGCCGCCCCTCCACCTCTGTGATGGGCGTCATACGATGAGAATCCCACGTTTTCCCGGCATTCCTCCGCGAAAGAGGAGAACCGTGCGATCCATCTGGAACGGTGCCATTTCCTTCGGGCTGGTCAGCATCCCGATCAAGCTGGTGAACGCCACCGAGAGCCGGTCCGTCTCCTTCCGGCAGATCCACACCGAGGACGGCGGCCGGGTCCGCTACAAGAAGGTGTGCGAGCTCGACGGCGAGGAGGTCGCGGCTGCGGACATCGGCAAGGCGTACGAGGAGGCCGACGGGACCATGATCCCGATCACCGACGAGGACCTGGCCGCGCTGCCGCTCCCGACGGCGAAGACGATCGAGATCGTGGCCTTCGTACCGGCGGGGGAGATCGACCCGCTCCAGATGGAGGCGGCGTACTACCTCTCGGCGAACGGCGTACCCGCCGCGAAGCCCTACACCCTGCTCCGCGAAGCCCTGAAGCGGAGCGACAAGGTGGCGGTGGCGAAGTTCGCCCTGCGCGGGCGGGAGCGGCTCGGCATGCTCCGGGTCGTGGACGACGTGATCGCGATGCACGGCCTGCTCTGGCCGGACGAGATCAGGGCCCCGGAGGGCGTGGCCCCGGAGACCCCGGTGACGGTACGCGACGCCGAACTGGACCTGGCGGACGCCCTGATGGCCACGCTCGGCGAGGTCGACCTCGGCACCCTCCACGACGACTACCGCACGGCGGTGGAGGAGATGATCGCGGCCAAGGCGGAGGGCGGCGAGGCGGTGGCACCCCCGACGCCCGGCGAGGAGGGCGGAGGCGGACAGGTCATCGACCTGATGGCGGCGCTGGAGAGCAGCGTGCGGGCGGCGAAGGAGGCGCGGGGGGAGGGCGCGGAGGTGACGGAACTGAAGCCGCGGGCGACGAAGAAGGCGACACCCGCGAAGAAGTCCACAGCGTCAAAGTCCGCAACGAAGAAGACAACGGCAAAGAAGACGACAGCAAAGAAGACAACGGCAAAGAAGGCAACGGCAAAGAAGACCACCCACAAACGCCCGGCGTGATCACCACGATCACCCCACACCCCGCACCCCGCACGCCACACCCCGCACACTCCATCCCGCACACCACGCCCCACCACCAACCACCCTGAGGCCCCCGGAAGCACCAGCTCCGGGGGCCTCAGGCATGCGAGGTCCCCGCCGCTGAGCCCGGTCCCAACTCCCCGCACACCGGACAGGGATAACCGACCTTCGGACAACAGATGGTCAAATCCTTGTCGTAGACCTGCCAAAAACCTTCCTTCGCTGGCACGCTCACAGCCGCGCCACCCCCCCACGACCCCCACGTGCTTCAGCGAAGGAGCCCGCGTGATCCGCCAGCAGTCCTCGCACCGCCGCACAGCCCTCTCGACCGCGCTCATCGCCTCGGCGGCCATGATCGCCGTCGGTGTCCAGACCGGATCCGCCAGCGCGGACGCCCAGCGGGAGGCCGGCGCCACCGCGCTCGTCCTCACCGGCCCGCAGCGCGCGGCGGCCGTCCAGGAGGCGCAGGCGGGAGCCGCCGCGACCGCCAGGGCGATAGGCCTCTCCGCCCAGGAGAAGCTGCTCGTACGGGACGTCGTCAAGGACGCCGACGGCACCGTGCACACGCGCTACGAGCGCACGTACGAAGGCCTGCCGGTCCTCGGCGGCGACCTGGTCGTGCACCAGAGGAAGAACGGCGCCCGCGCGACGACGAAGGCGACCGGGGCCCGGATCTCGGTGCCGACGACGGAGGCGGAGGCCCCGGCGGCGACGGCGAGGAGCACGGCCCGCAAGGTGATCTGGGCGGCGACGGGCAAGCCGACGCTGGCCTGGGAGACGGTCGTGACGGGCGTCCAGCACGACGGCACGCCGAGCGAGCGCCATGTGATCACCGATGCGAGCACGGGCAAGGAGCTCTACTCCTACGAGGCGATCGAGACCGGCACGGGCAACACCCAGTACAGCGGCCAGGTCACGCTCGGCACCGCCCCCTCGTACACGCTCACCGACACGGCCCGGGGCGGCCACAAGACGTACGACCTGAACGGCGGCACGAACGGCACCGGCTCGCTCTTCACGAACAGCACGGACACCTGGGGCAACGGCCTGGCGTCGAACCGCGAGACCGCCGCCGCGGACGCGCACTACGGCGCGGCGGTCACCTGGGACTTCTACAAGAACGAACTCGGCCGCAACGGCATCCGGGGCGACGGCGTCGCCGCCTACTCACGCGTCCACTACGGCAACGCGTACGTCAACGCCTTCTGGTCGGACTCCTGCTTCTGCATGACGTACGGCGACGGCGCGGGCAACGCGAAGCCGCTCACCTCGCTCGACGTCGCGGGCCACGAGATGACCCACGGCCTGACGGCCGCGACGGCGAACCTCCGCTACAGCAAGGAGTCGGGCGGCCTCAACGAGGCCACCTCGGACATCCTGGGCACCGCGGTCGAGTTCTACGCGGCGAACGCCACCGACGCGGGCGACTACCTCATCGGCGAGAAGATCGACATCCGCGGCAACGGCACCCCGCTCCGCTACATGGACACCCCCAGCAGGGACGGCAACTCCGCCGACTACTGGTCCACCAAGGTCGCCCGCCTCGACGTCCACTACTCCTCGGGCCCGGCGAACCACTTCTTCTACCTGCTGTCCGAGGGCAGCGGCACGAAGACGATCAACGGAGTCACCTACAACTCCTCCACCTACGACGGCTCCACCCTCACGGGCATAGGCCGCACGAAGGCCTACAAGATCTGGTACAAGGCCCTCTCCACCTACATGACCTCCTCCACCACCTACGCCGGCGCCCGCACGGCCACCCTCTCCGCGGCCACCGACCTCTACGGCGCGAACAGCCCGGAATACACGGCAGTCGCCAAGGCCTGGACGGCCATCAACGTCAAGTAACCCGCACCGCCAAGCCCCCCCTCAGAACCACCCAAGAGGGGCGGGGCTTTGCGACCCGCACATACAACAAGACCCCGTTCTCAGCGTTTCCGCTGATCACGGGGTCTGTGTGGCACTTCCTGCGAAGTGCCCCCGGCAGGATTCGAACCTGCGCACACGGCTCCGGAGGGCGCGTGCGCTTCGCACATCTCAGCAGGTCAGAGCTTCAGACTCATATGCTTGCCGTCGACCGGTCCACAGATCGGCCACGCTTGTCTGGCCTTCTACAGGCGACAACCCTGGGGGCCGTTGGTAGACCCCGTCGCGCGGCGAGGAGTTGGCATCCATCGAATGCGCAGTCGCGTTCCGGCGCGCGGGAGATCGGTCGGGCCTTCCCAACCGGGCGCATGTGTGCGTACGGCCCGCGCCTTGCCGAGTCTCGTCATCTTCGTGTGCGATGCCATCGCAGTTGTGCGAAGAAGGTTGAGAAGGCTGTACCTGCTCCGGTAACGCGGTTGGCACAGTGCACTGGGTGATGTGGCTGGCACTGCGCTGGAGGGTACAGGGCTGAGCTTGTTGTTGGTCACGGACAGGTGACCTGGGGGAACGTCACCAGGATTGCAAGCACGGCAAGTTGATGCTCAGCATCCGCATGCGTGGCTTGTGCGCTTGCGCTACTGTTCAGGCTGCGTAAGTCGGAACGAGATGCGGTGGGAGCCTGAAATGCCCGAGGGTGCTTCAAGCAATGAGCTAATTCCGATCAAGAGCCAGACGAAGACGATACAGAATTGCTTTCAGCAGTGCCTGTATGACGTTCCCAAATTTCAGCGACCCTACAGTTGGTCCGAGGAACAGTTGGCCGATTTCTGGGATGACGTCATTCTGGCGAAGGGTGATTTCTTTTTCGGGTCCACGGTGACGTGGGTGAGCGAGAAGAGGGAACTCTTCAACGACACTTACTCAATTATCGATGGCCAGCAAAGGCTAACCACGAGTGCAATCCTGCTGTCCGTCGTGCGTGACGCATTTTATGAAGTGGCTTCCTCGTTTTCCGGCCTTGCCGGCTTTGATCCAGATGCAGCTCGCAGTCAGGCAACTGCGACTCAAAAGTACCTGATCGTAAAAGATGACGACGGTAAAAGCTATCCCGTCCTTCGCCGTGATGAGGAAATGTTCTACGAAGTTGTCCAAAACCCAAACGCCATTCCGTCCAAAGTGGAGTGGAATGGAAGTGCCCGACAGATTGGCAAGGCGCGCTCATTCTTCGAGGCAAAGGTCACCGCTGAGATTAAGGAGTTGGCTCCAAATGGGCAGGTTGAGCGCCTGAAGGTGATTCGATCGAACGCGCTGAAGGCGCGCGTAATTCAGGTTGAGCTGGCATCCGAGGAGGACGGATTCCTAGTCTTCGAGACGCTTAATACGAGAGGAACGGACCTGCGACTGTCGGATCTTGTTAAGAATCTTCTGATTCGTGGTGGCTCTACAGAAACTGCAGATCGGAACACGATTGCGGAACGTTGGCGGCGAGTCGTTGAGCAGGTTCAGCACGGTAACTCGAACATAGATGTCGTCGACAGGTTCATTTGGCAGTCCTGGAATTCTAGGAGGACGGCCGTAAAGGAGCCCGAGCTGTTTAAGGCAATTAGCCATCTCGTGAGCATCGACGCAGCCGCACACCTGGACTACTTGCAAGAACTCGAAACGGATGCGGACGCCTATAGATGGCTAGATTCCGAAAATGTGCAGGTTCAGGGAAAGGTTACTGGGGCGCGGAATGCATTTGCGATTCCGGAATTCGTTGACAGTGTTCGCGCGTTGGCAATCTTCAATGTGACCGTAGCCAACTCGACAATCTTTGCCGTAGTTCGTAAGTTTAAAGAAACAGGTTTGATTAAGCAAGCTCAGGTCGTTAAGGTTTTGAAGCTCGTGGAATCTTTCCATTTTCAATACACTGCGCTAACCGCTAGCACTTCCACTGGTGGCACGCGAGCTCGGTATAACCGCTTCGCTGTTCGCCTGGAGAACGCGAAATCGACTTCAGAAGTAGCAGAAGCTATTGCCGACCTGAAGAAGAAGCTTCATGACAGTTTGCCCGATCGCGCGAAGGCTCATCTCGCATTTCGCTCATTGTTCTATGCCCCGAAGGTTAACCTGACGCGAGCACAGGTGCTCCGGTCCCGCAAGATTTTCATTGCCTATGTTCTAATGTCGTTCGCTAAGTTGGAACGCCTGCTTCCGGCGGGGCAAAATCTCGCAACCTGGTCGATCGAGCACATTAAGCCTCAGTCGATGGCATCGTTGGACTATCGCGATCCTGTCTACTCGATTGGCAATCTAACGCTACTCACCGAGAGCCTAAACAGTGCTCTTGGAGACGCTCCATTGTCATCCAAGATCGATGAACTTAGGGAGGGGAGTGCGTACTTCGATCCGGAGCTCGGGTCGTGGGATGCAAGTTCCCCAGGATCTCCATCTGACGCCCAAATTGAGAAGAGGTCGAATTTCCTGGCGGACGATGCGTTGGATCGGGTCTGGAACCTCTAGAAATCATCCGGATCGAGCTGCATCCTGCCCTGCTCTTTGTAGTTAGTTGAGTCGGTCGGCGATGCGTAGGTCTGGCTTCTGGAACACACCGCATTGCGGAAGATCGGCCGACAGGCGAGTCATTCAGCCAGTCCGCCGGCCTCCCGTTCCTCGCCGTGTTCTACGGGCTGGAGACCTGCGCAGATATCAAGCAAGCTGATTCACAGCCCAGGACCCGCCAACGCCTCTCGTTCCCCGTGGCTCCCCTCCCGATCTGGCACACGAGTGGCACGGCGATCAGCATGCTAGGTACCGCAGCCGGGCGCGCGTGGGGCAGCGGCAGCTGCTCGGAGTTTCACGCCAGAGACCGCATACATCTGGCAATTCTTAACATCGACAGTGGAGGTCGGAAGGGACTGGCATCTACTGTGTCTGGGTCGATCGCCCCGTGATCCAGTCTGAGTTGGAGACCCGTGCCGCGTTACGTCCGCGTCAAGATCGTCACACCCGAAATGGAAGCCAGGGAGCGGAGGGCTGGCCTATATGTGGCTCTGACGTTGGCAGCCTGGGTCGTTCAGGCCGGAGGGACCATCCGCCTGTCCCTTGCCCTCACGGATCAGCGCATGGGGGTAGCCGCTGCGGGAGCGCTCTGCGCTGTTATTGGCGCTTGGGGGGTGGTGTACGTGGACGCTAAGGGGTTCCGTCGCCCGTTCCGGACGTGGCGATTCCTGGTCAGCGCGTCTCTTTCGATCGCCCTGGGTTGTGTCGTTGGCATGTAGGCGTTCCTGCCTCCTGCGCTCTGATCGCCTCAACCACAAGCCTTCTCCAACTCCCATCCCGTCTGCCGTCGACCCACACGTATGTGGAGCGGGCGCGGTGCCGGGCGTCCAGGTGGAGCGCGCCACTGTACGAACGACCTGGACGCCCGGTGCCGTGTCTGCTCGGCTCTGCCTGGGGCGATGGCAGACGGGATGGGAGTTCCCCACCGCCACACCCCACGGGCCGGCACCCGCGTACGGAGCCCCCGCCATCCCGGAGCCTGAGCGCCCCCGCCGGAGGCACTGTCTTGGCCCGGGCGCTGTGGCCGTCCCTGGTTCGACGCCCATCAACCCAAGCTGTCAGGCGTGCGGACGGCGGCCGGGCTGGAGCGGGGCGTAGACAGGAGCGCAGGCCCGGGCGACGGGCCGCGCGCGCCGCGCTGTGCGCGGCGGGTGCCTTGATGAGGTAGAGAAACCTGTAACAGCTCGTCCTGACAAGGCGGTCTTGCCGACCTAGCCGCTAGCTGCTGGCATGTATCTCGGGCATAGCTGCATGGGGGGACCCGATGGGCGATCTGACGGTGAGTCCGTGGAAGCGGCATGGCAAGGATCGGCTGTATGTGAACCTGCCGAACGGGGATGCTGTGGCATGGGCAGACCGAGCTACCAAGGTCGTGACGATCAAGAATCAGAAGTACCGGGATGAGGCCTTAGCCCTCCTCGGCAGACATCTCGGAGACGGCGTTACTGTCGGCCACACATCTGCCCGTGCTCCTGCCTCGGTTCCTGAGCCTCGCGCTCAACAACCAGCGTCACCGGCTCCGAAACGCCCCACCCCAGCGCGGCCGGCATCCCTCCCCCCTCTCTCGCCCATCGAGGACCTGGCAGAGAACCGCCCTGGTGCCGGCATCCTCCGCTTGATGGCTGAGCGAGGCCCTTCGACCGCTCAACGCTGGATGGCGAAGTTGCTGCGCCGGAGATCCGACTGGGACAGCTGGTACCTAGGGCTCGAAGGAGAACGGCGGGTCGGACGAGAGCTGAAGCGCTTGTCGCCACTCGGCTGGCGGGCCCTGCATGGCATTGAGAAGAGCAACGGGGGCGACATCGATCACTTGTTGATCGGTCCCGGCGGCGTGTTCAGCATCAACACCAAGACCCATCGCGGTGCTTCGGTCTGGGTCGGCGACACGATGGCCAAGGTCAATGGCGGGAAGCCTCACCCGTACGCAGCCGCGAGCAAGGCTGAGGCCGACTACGTGCGCGGGGTGTTGGGACGGTACTGCGATTTCGATGTGCCTGTGGAGCCGGTGCTTGTGTTCGTCGGCGTCGAACGCTTACAGCGCACGGCCACCCAGTACGCCGTCCGCGTCTATCAGGAACGAGAGGTCGCCGCGCTTGGCCCTCTCACTGGCAGGCTCACAGCCGAACAAGTGGAGGCCGTCTACACCGTCGCTCGTCACCGGCGAGCCTGGCGGAGGATGTGACCTTCCTCGTCCCGGACCAGCCGGCTCGTGAAGCCCCCTCGGCAGAGGCGTTCATACGCGTCGACCACGGCGCTGGGCACCTGCTGGCTGACCATAAAGCCCTGGTCCGGATAGATCAGCAGTCGCTGGAGTGCGCCTACAAGCATGTCGATGACCATGCGGACGTCGCCGATCGAGTCGACGTAATCCTGGAGCGTCATGGGGCTCGAAGCGCTGACGATCTCGACTTCGGGCCACAGCTTCCGCGCGGTGGCGTACGCCCTCCGCTCCTCGTACGGCTTGCTGATCAGCAGGACCGAGGACACCTTGATGCCGGCCTCGGCAAGGAGGTCCCGTGAGAAGCGGATGTTCTCGCCGGTGTTGCGAGCCCTCGGCTCCACCATCACCGCCGAGTCGGGGAGGCCGAGTTCGATCGCCCGCTCTCGGTAGTGCACGGCTTCGCCGCGGGGCATGCGTTCGCGTGTCGTCGGGCTGGTCGCCCCGGTGAACACGAGGACTGGGGCCATGCCGCGCTTGTACAGGTCGACTGCGGCGTCGGCCACGCCCAGGTCGTGGCTGCCGAGCCCGATCGCCACTGAGCAGGGCCGGGGCGTGTGGCCCATCTAGTGGTAGTCCCACAGGCGCTCCGTGTCGGCCCAGTCCTGAGTAGAGATCACTGCTGGTCGTTCCTGTCCTTGGCCGAGTCAGGGACCTTGAAGTCGTATTCCCAGGCGAAGCGGGAAGCGGCATGCACTTTCGGGGGAGACCCACGACGACCGCGGGCTGAAAAACCGACCGACTGAGGACGTTCGTCGGGTGCCCATTCCGCCGCACCTGATTACCGTTCTCCGTGAGCACCTGGCCACCTTCGGCACGGCGGACGATGGGCGCCTGTTCTTCAGCGAGAAGGGCTCTGTCGTGCCCTCCTCGACCTACTACCGCGTGTGGTAGGAGGCCCGGCTCCTCGCGCTTCCGCCGGCCGTCGCAGCCTCGCCGCTCGCGAGTCGGCCGTACGACCTTCGGCACTCGGCGCTGTCGACCTGGCTCAACGCGGGCGTCGACCCGACCGAGGTGGCGGAGCGCGCCGGCAACAGCGTGGAGGTCCTGCTGACCCGCTACGCGAAGTGCCTCGACGGGCGCCAGGACGTCGCCAACCGGCGCATTGAGGACCTGCTCCGCGAGTACGACTGAGTCGTCCCGTCACAAGACTGAGGCCCCAGGCGTTTCGTCTGGGGCCTTCCTCGTTCCAAGCCCTACCTGCGGTGGTGCTTCCTCACTTGCGAGGGCAGTTTCGCTTGTCGTGCCCGCGGTAGTCACACACGCTGCACTTCCCCGCGTTGGGAGAGACGTCGCACGACCGCCTGTCGTGCCCTCCCTCGCCGCACAAAGAGCAAGTGCGGGTCCCGCTCGCGCTCATTCTCGTCCTCCGTGTCGTCCGTCGCTGACTCCGTCGCGACGGAGTCTAACTTTGTGAACCTTGCCAGTTCGGCCTTTTGTCAGACGAACAGCCATATACGGAAGGCGAGTTTGCCGCTGCGCGTATGTCCGCCTGGCAGCCTCAGTTCAGCCTCCGATCTTCGCCTCACGGGACCAGACTCTTCGCGGCACGCCGGCACTGCCTGAGTGCATCCACGGCCTCCCGCTCGCCAGGGTGACCCCACAGCACTGCTAGGCGGTCACCATCGCCATGCCGCCACCTGCGGCGATGCCCCAAGATCCCGTCCACGCCTCGTCCACAGACCTCGACATACGGCCGCTCAGCGCTGCACACGCCTGCACATACAACAAGACCCCGTTCTCAGCGTTTCCGCTGATCACGGGGTCTGTGTGGCACTTCCTGCGAAGTGCCCCCGGCAGGATTCGAACCTGCGCACACGGCTCCGGAGGCCGTTGCTCTATCCCCTGAGCTACGGGGGCGTCCGCCGCGTTCGGCGGCGACGGGTAGAACCCTACCAGCTCGTGGGGCGTGCCTGTGAACAGGTATTTCCGTGGTGTCACCAGGGGCTGGTTCCCCCGCACGGGTCGGAAGTGGGCAAAACCCGGACGCAGCTCATCGGGGCGTCCTACTCTCGTTCGTGTGTCAGGCATGTCCGGTCGGGTGCTCGTTGTCGACGACAACAAGGTGATCCGGCAGTTGATCAGGGTCAATCTCGAACTCGAGGGGTTCGAGGTCGTGACCGCGGCCGATGGTGCCGAGTGTCTGGATGTCGTTCATCAGGTCTGTCCTGATGTCGTCACCCTTGATGTCGTCATGCCCCGCTTGGACGGGATCAAGACGGCCGAGCGGCTGCGGGCCGACCCGCGGACCAGACATCTGCCGGTGGCGATCATCAGTGCCTGCGGTGAGCACGAGGCGGCCGGTGGTGTCGCTTCCGGTGTCGACGCCTTTCTCGCCAAGCCCTTCGAGCCCTCCGAGCTCGTCCGTGTCGTGCGGCAGTTGATGCACCACGAGCGCCGCGCGCCCCGGAAGGGTGCCGGGCCGGAGGGGGGAGAGGAGCCGCCCGCAGCCGACGGGCGGCTCGGATCCCGGGTGGAGGCCCGAGTGGATCCCCGGGAAGGCTCCCGGGATGACGCCCGCGAGGGTGCTCGGCGTGACGGGGCGCAGGACGTCACGGAGGGCACCTGCCGTGCCCATGGCGCGCCCGGCGGTCATTGAGGAGCTCGCCGGGCCGGGACAGGTGCCCGCATGGCGAAACCGGTTCGCGTTCTGACCCCCCTCCTCCCCTAGGCTTGTCCCGTGACCCCCGCGGACCTCTCCCTCACCGTGCTGCACGCCGTGCGCCGTGCGGTCGACGACGGTGCGCTGCGGGTCGAGGTGCCCCCGACGATCAAGGTCGAGCGGGCCCGCCCCGGCGGTGCCGGGGAGTACGCCAGCAATGTCGCCCTCACCCTCGCCAGGTCCGCCGGGCGCAGCGCCCGTGAGGTCGCCGGGATCATCGAGGAACGGCTCCGTGACGCACCCGGACTCCGTGGCGTCGAGATCACCGGCCCCGGGTTCCTGAACTTCGTCCTGCGCGGTGACGCGGGCGGCGGGGTCGTCCGACGTATTCGTGACGCCGGCAGCTCGTACGGGCACGGCGCCGCGCTCGCGGGCACCACCGTCCGCTTCGCCGAGGTGACAGAGTCGCGGGCCGTGCTCGTGACCGAGGTCGTCGTGGGGCTGCTGCGTTCGCAGGGTGCCGAGGCCGGCGCGGACGGCGGCGACGGCGAGCGCGTGTACGTGCATCCCGGGGCGTACGACGTCGAGCGGCTCGGGCGCGACGCCGCCCGGTGGGCCCTGCTGCGTGCCGCGCCGCACGACCGGCCCCTCGACGGGGCGGCCCTCCTCGCCCGGCACGAGCGCAACGCCCTCTTCCGGGTGCAGTACGCGTACTCCCGCGTCCGGCGGCTGCTCGTCAACGGGGAGCAGCTCGGGGTCCGCCCCGAGTGGGAGGTCCTCGTGGACGCTCCCGCCCTTCTCGGCCTGCTCGGCGACCACCCCGCCGTCCTGCTCGCCGCCGCCCGCCACCGTGCTCCCGACCGGGTCGCCCGGCACCTGGAGGCCCTCGCCGACGCGCTGCTCGCGTTCCAGCACACCGTCCTGCCGCTCGGCGACGAGAAACCCTCGGCCGCCCATCGTTCCCGGCTGGCGCTCGCCGAAGCCGCCGGGACGGTGCTCGCCGGTGGCCTCTCCGTGCTCGGCATCAGCGCACCCGACCGGACCTGAAAGAGCAGAAGACCAGACATGAGCCGTTCCGCCCACCCCGCAGGCCCCCGCCACGCCGACGTCCTCACCGAGGGCCACTACTCCGCGCCGCCCGCCGACCTCAACGTCCTCGACCCCAAGGTGTGGGCCCGGACCGTGACGCGGGACGAGCGAGGTGTCGCCACCGTCGGGGGGCTGGGCGTCGACGCGCTCGCCGAGGAGTTCGGCACCCCCGCCTACTTCCTCGACGAGAGCGACTTCCGTGCCCGTTGCCGCGCCTGGGCCGAGGCCTTCGGCAAGGACGCCGACGTGTTCTACGCCGGCAAGGCGTTCCTCTCCCGCGCGATCGTGCGGTGGCTCAAGGAGGAGGGGCTGAATCTCGACGTCTGTTCCGGCGGCGAGCTCACCACGGCGCTCTCGGCCGGGATGCCCGCCGAGCGGATCGCCTTCCACGGGAACAACAAGAGCGAGGAAGAGATCCGGACGGCCGTCGAGGCCGGCGTCGGGCGGATCGTGCTCGACTCCTTCCAGGAGATCGTGCGGGTCGCCCACATCGCGCAGTCCCTCGGGAAGCGCCAGCGCGTGCAGATCCGTGTGACGGTCGGCGTCGAGGCCCACACGCACGAGTTCATCGCCACCGCGCACGAGGACCAGAAGTTCGGCATCGCGCTCGCCGGCGGGCAGGCCGCCGAGGCCGTGCGACGGGCGCTCAAGCTCGACGGGCTCGAGCTCATCGGTATTCATTCGCACATCGGGTCGCAGATCTTCGACATGGCCGGGTTCGAGGTCTCCGCGCGGCGCGTCGTGCAGCTGCTCGCCGAGGTCCGGGACGAGCACGGCGTCGAGCTCCCCGAGATCGACCTGGGCGGTGGCCTCGGCATCGCGTACACCTCCGAGGACGACCCGCGCGAGCCGCACGAGATCGCCAAGGCGCTCAGCGAGATCGTCACGCGGGAGTGCGAGTCCGCGGGGCTGCGGACGCCGCGGATCTCCGTCGAGCCGGGGCGCGCCATCGTCGGGCCCACCGCGTTCACGCTCTACCGGGTCGGCACGGTCAAGCCCCTGGAAGGCCTGCGCACGTACGTGAGCGTCGACGGCGGCATGTCGGACAACATCCGCACCGCCCTGTACGACGCCGAGTACAGCGTCAGCCTGGTCTCGCGGACCAGCGAGGCCGAGCCCATGCTCTCCCGGGTCGTCGGCAAGCACTGCGAGAGCGGTGACATCGTCGTACGGGACGCCTTCCTCCCCGCCGACCTGGCCCCCGGCGACCTCATCGCCGTGCCCGCGACCGGCGCCTACTGCCGCTCGATGGCCAGCAACTACAACCACGCGCTCCGGCCGCCGGTCGTCGCCGTCCGGGACGGCGAGGCCCGGGTGATCGTCCGGCGCGAGACGGAGGAAGATCTTCTGCGTCTCGACGTCGGCTGATGAAATAGTCGAGTCGCAGCCGAGTGATGAAATAGATGTCTCAGGATCCGGACAGGGGGCGGAAACCCCCGTCCGGTGAGTGAGACTGGTTGCACCGTAGAAAACCGTAGAGATACGACGACGAAGCAGTACGAGAAACGAGGTCGGATGATGCGTACGCGTCCGCTGAAGGTGGCGCTGCTGGGCTGTGGAGTGGTCGGCTCAGAGGTGGCGCGCATCATGACGACGCACGCCGACGACCTCGCCGCGCGCATCGGCGCCCCGGTCGAGCTCGCCGGCGTGGCCGTCCGCCGCCCGGACAAGGTCCGCGGGGGCATCCCGGCCGAGCTGATCACCACCGACGCGACCGCCCTCGTCAAACGGGGCGACATCGACGTCGTCGTCGAGGTCATCGGCGGGATCGAGCCGGCCCGCTCCCTCATCACCACCGCCTTCGAGCACGGGGCCTCCGTGGTCTCCGCGAACAAGGCGCTCCTGGCCCAGGACGGCGCGACGCTCTACGCCGCCGCCGAGCAGCACGGCCAGGACCTGTACTACGAGGCCGCCGTCGCGGGGGCCATCCCGCTCATCCGGCCGCTCCGCGAGTCGCTCGCCGGCGACAAGATCAACCGGGTGATGGGCATCGTCAACGGCACGACGAACTTCATCCTGGACAAGATGGACAACTCCGGCGCCGGGTACTCGGAGGCGCTGGACGAGGCCACCGCCCTCGGTTACGCCGAGGCCGACCCGACCGCCGACGTCGAAGGCTTTGACGCCGCCGCCAAGGCCGCCATCCTCGCCGGGATCGCCTTCCACACGCGCGTGCGGCTCGACGACGTCTACCGCGAGGGCATGACCGAGGTCACCGCCGCCGACTTCGCCTCGGCGAAGCAGATGGGCTGCACCATCAAGCTGCTCGCGATCTGCGAGCGGGCCGCCGACGGCGAGTCCGTCACCGCGCGCGTGCACCCGGCGATGATCCCGCTGACCCACCCGCTGGCCTCCGTCCGCGAGGCGTACAACGCCGTCTTCGTCGAGGCCGACGCCGCCGGGCAGCTCATGTTCTACGGTCCCGGCGCCGGCGGTTCGCCGACCGCCTCGGCCGTCCTCGGCGACCTCGTCGCCGTGGGCCGCAACAAGCTCAACGAGGCCACCGGCCCCGGCGAGTCCGCGTACACCCAGCTGCCCGTGAGCCCCATGGGCGACGTGGTGACGCGGTACCACATCAGCCTCGACGTGGCCGACAAGCCGGGCGTCCTCGCCCAGGTCGCGACGGTCTTCGCCGAGCACGGCGTATCCATCGATACGGTGCGCCAGCAGGGCAAGGACGGCGAGGCCTCTCTCGTCGTCGTCACCCACCGCGCGCCCGACGCCGCCCTCTCCGGGACCGTCGAGGCGCTGCGCAAGCTCGACACCGTGCGCGGTGTCGCCAGCATCATGCGTGTTGAAGGGGAGTAAAGGACCCATGACCAGCAAGGGCACCCATCAGTGGCGCGGCATCATCGAGGAGTACCGGGACCGCCTTCCGGTCACGGACACGACGCCCGTCGTCACGCTCCGTGAGGGCGGCACGCCGCTCGTCCCCGCTCAGGTCCTGTCCGAGCGCACGGGCTGCGAGGTGCACCTCAAGGTCGAGGGCGCCAACCCCACCGGCTCCTTCAAGGACCGGGGCATGACCATGGCCATCACCAAGGCCAAGGAGGAGGGTGCGAAGGCCGTCATCTGCGCGTCCACCGGCAACACCTCCGCCTCGGCCGCGGCCTACGCGGTGCGGGCCGGCATGGTCTCGGCCGTCCTCGTGCCCCAGGGCAAGATCGCGCTCGGCAAGATGGGCCAGGCCCTCGTGCACGGCGCGAAGATCCTCCAGGTCGACGGCAACTTCGACGACTGCCTGACGCTGGCCCGCAGCCTCTCCGAGAACTACCCGGTGGCGCTGGTCAATTCGGTCAACCCGGTCCGCATCGAGGGCCAGAAGACCGCCGCGTTCGAGATCGTGGACATGCTGGGCGACGCCCCCGACATCCACGTGCTGCCCGTGGGCAACGCCGGCAACATCACGGCGTACTGGAAGGGGTACACCGAGTACGCCGCCGACGCCCTGTCCACGCACCGGCCGCGCATGTGGGGCTTCCAGGCCTCCGGCTCCGCGCCGCTCGTGCGCGGCGAGGTCGTCAAGGACCCGTCGACGATCGCCACCGCGATCCGCATCGGCAACCCGGCCTCGTGGGACTACGCGATCGCCGCGCGTGACGAGTCGGGCGGCTTCATCGACGAGGTGACGGACCGTGAGATCCTGCGCGCCTACCGCCTGTTGGCCGCGCAGGAGGGCGTCTTCGTCGAGCCCGCCTCGGCCGCCTCGGTCGCCGGTCTGCTGAAGGCCGCCGAGCAGGGCAAGGTCGACCCGGGTCAGCGGATCGTCTGCACGGTCACGGGCAACGGCCTGAAGGACCCCGACTGGGCCGTGGCCGGCGCGCCGCAGCCGGTGACCGTCCCGGTCGACGCCGCGGCCGCCGCCGAGCGCCTCGGTCTGGCCTGATCCCACCCCTCCGCGCGGGGCGAAGTACTGATCGAAACCCGATCAGGAACGTACATAGGCGCACAGGTTGGCTCGCGACACGCATCGTGCGCCTCCTGTGCGCCCTATGTCGCCACAGAACCTTCCTTCGATAGGCTGTACCGACCCGCCCCGACGCATATGCGCGGTGTTGTTGCCGTTGTCGCCTCCAGGCCGAAACGGACCCCGGGTCCCCGTACACCCGTCGTGAGCACCCGCTGTCCGAAACACACGCAGTCCGCACCACCCGCTGTCCGCAGCGACCGAAGCAAGCACCACCAGAAGACCGCAACACCCGCTGTCTGAAACACCGTTGTCGCAATCAAGGAGAGTCATCGAGCGATGGCCGGTCCAGCGTTCCGCGC
Organism: Streptomyces sp. NPDC015130; assembly: GCF_043080005.1. NCBI lineage: Bacteria > Bacillati > Actinomycetota > Actinomycetes > Kitasatosporales > Streptomycetaceae > Streptomyces > Streptomyces sp. NPDC015130. The sequence goes on from NZ_JBIBVC010000013.1 coordinate 41,793, forward strand.
CGCCGCCGTACGGGTGCGCGTCCCCGCCACCAGCGCCAACCTCGGCCCGGGCTTCGACGCCTTCGGCCTGTCGCTGGGTCTCTACGACGACGTCGTCGTCCGGGTCGCCGACTCGGGGCTGCACGTCGACATCGCGGGCGAGGGTGCGGAGACCCTCCCGCGCGACGAGAGCCACCTGCTCGTACGTTCCCTGCGCACCGCCTTCGACCTGCTCGGCGGGCAGCCGCGCGGCCTCGAGGTCGTCTGCGCCAACCGCATCCCGCACGGCCGCGGCCTCGGCTCCTCCTCCGCCGCCATCTGCGCCGGCATCGTCGCCGCCCGTGCCGTGACCATAGGCGGGGACGCGAAGCTCGACGAGGCCGCCCTGCTCGAACTGGCCACCGAGATCGAGGGCCACCCCGACAACGTCGCCGCCTGTCTCCTCGGCGGATTCACGCTCGCCTGGACCGAGTCCGGCTCCGCGCGGGCGATCAGGATGGATCCTTCCGATTCCATCGTTCCGGTGGTTTTCGTGCCCGGGAAGCCGGTACTGACCGAGACCGCCCGCGGACTTCTGCCGCGCACCGTCCCGCATGTGGACGCCGCGGCCAACGCCGGGCGCGCCGCCCTCCTCGTCGAGGCCCTGACCCGTCGCCCCGAGCTGCTGCTCGCGGCCACCGAGGACCGGCTGCACCAGGAGTACCGGGCCCCCGCGATGCCGGAGAGCATCGCCCTTGTGAACCGACTGCGCGCGGACGGCGTCCCCGCGGTCATCTCCGGCGCGGGCCCCACGGTGCTCGCGCTGGCCGAACACGGGACGGCCGACAAGGTCGCCCGACTGGCGGGCGAGGGCTGGGCCGCGAACCGGCTCGACCTCGACGCGCCCGGAGCGAGCGTGCTGCCGCTGGCGCCCTAGGGCGCGCCGCGGCGGCGGGGGGCGCCGGGCAGCGCCCCCCTTCCGCGGTTCCGGTCCACGCGGCGCTCCGAACGGCGCGGCGCCGCGGACGACAGCCGGACAAGAGATTGCCGGTGAGGGAGAGGGGGAATGTTTGTTGGAGCCGGTAGTGTTAACCTCAAGTCTGCACCCGACCTCTTTGTGGAGCGGTGCGGAGTGTCCCCATCAGGGACCACCATTCTTCCGGGAGCCTCCTCAACTGCCTGAGCAGCCTGCCTGAGCAGTTTTGAGCACGCTCCGGAACCGGCGCGACACCCCTCGCTTTTTCCGGTGAGGGCCGAGCAGGGGGCCTCGGGCCGGACCCACAGCACGTTTCTCTCTCCGCCGTACCCGGCGGGACCACCGCCCCGGACACGGTCCACAAGCCAGGACCCTGTCCGGACAGCACAACCGGTCGCCGAGCCAGATGGCCGACGTCCGCTCCAGGGAAGGACCCTTCGTGAGCGACACCACCGATCTGATGGGCGTGACTGCCGACAGCAGTGTCGACGCCGCCGCGCCCGCCGCAGGTGCTGCCACCGGCGGCACCGCACGGCGCCGCCGCTCCGGCACCGGCCTCGACGGCATGGTCCTGGCCGAGCTGCAGCAGGTCGCGTCCGGCCTCGGCATCAGGGGCACTGCGCGGATGCGCAAGAGCCAGCTGATCGAGGTCATCAAGGAGGCGCAGGCCGGCGGCGGAACCGCCGCGCCCGCCAAGGCCGCCAAGGCCGCCGAGGCCGTCGAGACCAAGCCGAAGCGCCGCGCCACCGCCAAGACCCGTACGGGCGAGACCGCGGCCGAGGCCGCCGCGCCCCAGGCGGAGAAGGCCGAGAAGGCCGTCGCCCAGCAGCAGATCGACATCCCGGGCCAGCCGGCCTCCGACGACCAGCCGGCCGGTGAGCGCCGTCGTCGTCGGGCCACCGCCCCCGCCGGTTCGCCGGAGGGCGAGGCCAAGGCCGAGGCCGCCCAGGCCGTCAAGGCCGAGGCGCGCACCGAGACCCGTACCGAGGCCAAGGCCGACACGCAGGCCGACGCCAAGGCCGAGGCCGCCGTCGACGGCGCCGAGGGCCGTGGCCGTCGCGACCGCGGCGAGCGCGGGGAGCGCGGCGACCGCCGTGACCGCCGTGACCGTCAGCGCGAGCGCGGCAAGGGCGACGAGCAGCAGGGCGGGGGCCAGGGCGGTCAGCGTCAGCGCCAGGGCGGCCAGGGCCAGGGTCAGGGCCAGCAGGGTCAGGGCCAGAGCCAGGGTCAGCAGGGCGGCCAGCAGGCCGGTCCGCAGGACGACTACGACGACGCCGAGGGCGGCCGTCGCGGCCGTCGCGGTCGCTACCGCGACCGTCGTGGCCGCCGTGGCCGTGACGACTTCCAGGCCGGCGAGCCGCAGGTCTCCGACGACGACGTCCTGATCCCCGTCGCGGGCATCCTCGACATCCTCGACAACTACGCGTTCATCCGGACCTCCGGCTACCTGCCCGGCCCGAACGACGTGTACGTCTCCCTCGCCCAGGTCCGCAAGAACGGCCTGCGCAAGGGTGACCACGTCACCGGTGCCGTGCGCCAGCCGAAGGACGGCGAGCGCCGCGAGAAGTTCAACGCGCTGGTCCGCCTGGACTCCGCGAACGGCATGGCGGCCGACTCCGGCCGTGGCCGCCCGGAGTTCAACAAGCTGACCCCGCTCTACCCGCAGGACCGGCTCCGCCTGGAGACCGACCCGGGCGTGCTGACCACGCGGATCATCGACCTCGTGTCGCCGATCGGCAAGGGCCAGCGCGGTCTGATCGTGGCCCCGCCGAAGACCGGCAAGACCATGATCATGCAGGCGATCGCCAACGCGATCACGCACAACAACCCCGAGTGCCACCTGATGGTCGTCCTGGTCGACGAGCGTCCGGAAGAGGTCACCGACATGCAGCGGTCGGTCAAGGGCGAGGTCATCTCCTCGACCTTCGACCGTCCGGCCGAGGACCACACCACGGTCGCCGAGCTCGCCATCGAGCGCGCCAAGCGCCTCGTGGAGCTGGGTCACGATGTCGTCGTCCTGCTCGACTCGATCACCCGCCTGGGTCGCGCGTACAACCTCGCGGCGCCGGCCTCCGGCCGCATCCTGTCCGGTGGTGTCGACTCGACCGCGCTCTACCCGCCGAAGCGCTTCTTCGGTGCGGCGCGCAACATCGAGGACGGCGGCTCGCTGACCATCCTCGCGACCGCGCTCGTCGACACCGGTTCGCGCATGGACGAGGTGATCTTCGAGGAGTTCAAGGGCACCGGCAACATGGAGCTCAAGCTCGACCGGAAGCTCGCCGACAAGCGCATCTTCCCGGCCGTCGACGTCGACGCCTCGGGTACGCGTAAGGAAGAGATCCTGCTCGGCGCCGACGAGCTCGCCGTCACCTGGAAGCTGCGCCGCGTGCTGCACGCGCTCGACCAGCAGCAGGCGATCGAGCTGCTCCTCGACAAGATGAAGCAGACGAAGTCGAACGGCGAGTTCCTGCTCCAGATCCAGAAGACGACGCCGGGCGGCAAGAACGACGACTGATGTGTGACCTGCGTCACGCATCGGTCACGCCGCCGGAGCGAGGCCTCGGTCTCGTAACCCTGTCGTGACCTGCGTAAACCACCGCGCCCACCGTGCCCCGCACGGTGGGCGCGGTGCGTCGCCGGTGCCTCGCCCGTCCAAACCTCACAGGTCCATATGCAACTCTTTCGGGCGCTTCACCGTCACATATGGTGAACCGAGGGCCCGAGGGATGACGATGACCGAGCAGAACAGCAGCGGCCGAATACGCCCCCGACGCCCCTGGGGCGTGGGGGGACCCCCTGGCGCGGGCAGCGGCCGCCGCCGCAAGCCGCCCGCCAAGGGACGACGCCGCCTGACGATCCTCCTGTCCGGGGCCGCCGCGGTCCTCGTGCTGGGCGGGGCCGGTCTGGGATACGTGTACGTCAAGCTCGACGGCAACATCGAGGGCGTCGACATCAACGCCCAGCTCGGCACCGAGCGCCCCGACGACGTCGACAACGGCTCCATGGACATCCTCGTCCTCGGCTCCGACTCCCGCGCCGGCGACAACGCCGCGTACGGCGAGGACGAGGGCGGCGCCCGCTCCGACACCGCGATGGTCGTCCACGTCTACGAGGGCCACAAGAAGGCCAGTGTGGTCTCCATCCCCCGCGACACCCTCGTCGACCGGCCGAAGTGCGCCGACAGCAAGGGCACGTCCGTCCCCGGCGAGAAGCGCGCGATGTTCAACACCGCGTACGAGGTCGGGGGCCCGGCCTGTGCCGTCAAGACCGTCGAGGCGATGTCCGGCATCCGCATGGACCACTACATCGAGGTCGACTTCACGGGCTTCAAGAAGCTCATCGACGAACTCGGCGGCGTGGAGATCACCACCACCCAGCCGATCAAGGACTCCAAGAGCCACCTCGACCTCGGCCCGGGCACCCACACCCTCGACGGCGAGCAGTCCCTCGGCCTCGTCCGCACCCGCAAGAGCGTCGGCGACGGCAGCGACCTCGGCCGCATCCAGCTCCAGCAGGCCTTCATGAAGGCCTTCATCGACCAGGTCAAGGACGTCGGCGTCTTCACCAGCCCGACGAAGCTCCTCGACCTCGCCGACGCGGCCACCAAGGCCATCACCCCGGACTCCGAGCTCGACTCCGTCCAGGAGCTCATGGGCTTCGCCAAGGGCCTCTCCGGCATCGGCCCCGAGAAGGTCCACATGATCACGCTGCCGGTCGAGTACGACCCCGCCGACCCCAACCGCGTCGTCCCGCTGGAGGCCCAGTCCCAGCAGGTCTGGAAGGCCCTGAAGACGGACCGGCCGATCCCGGCCTCGGCGACGAAGGACGCGGCCACGGGCAAGGCCGAAGGGGTCGTGAAGTAGCTGCCGGGACAGCCGGGGAATACTTCCGGCCGCACCCCGGTTTGGGGAGATGCGGCCGGTCCTGGCAGACTGGTACGTCGGCCCCGGTTCACGCTGTCCGCAACACCGCGGCGGCGACCCGGAGCCCTCCCGAAACTAGGAGACACCTTGAAGCGCGAGATTCACCCCGAGTACGTCGAGACCCAGGTCAGCTGCACCTGCGGTGCGTCGTTCACCACTCGTAGCACCCTGACCGAGGGCACCATCCGTGCCGAGGTCTGCTCCGAGTGCCACCCGTTCTACACGGGCAAGCAGAAGATCCTCGACACCGGCGGCCGCGTGGCCCGCTTCGAGGCCCGCTTCGGCAAGGCCGGCTCCGCCAAGTAGCGAGCCCCTGCGCCGGTCCACGGTCGCCCCGCGCGGGTGGCCGGGACCGGCGCTTTGCCGTCCCCGTAGCAACTGACGAAAGACCCAGGAGCCCCCGATGTTCGAGGCGGTCGAGGACCTGGTCGGCGAGCACGCCGACCTGGAGACGAAGCTCGCAGACCCTTCGGTCCACGCCGATCAGGCGAACGCGCGCAAGCTGAACAAGCGCTACGCCGAGCTGACCCCGATCGTCGCCACCTACCGCTCCTGGAAGCAGACCGGTGACGACATCGAGACCGCCCGCGAGCTGGCACAGGACGACCCCGACTTCGCCGCCGAGGTCAAGCAGCTGGAGAAGGACCGGGAGGGGCTCACCGAGAAGCTCCGCCTGCTCCTCGTCCCGCGCGACCCCAGCGACGACAAGGACGTCATCCTGGAGATCAAGGCGGGCGCGGGCGGCGACGAGTCCGCGCTCTTCGCCGGCGACCTGCTCCGCATGTACCTCCGGTACGCCGAGCGCGTCGGCTGGAAGACCGAGATCATCGACGCCACCGAGTCCGAGCTCGGCGGCTACAAGGACGTCCAGGTCGCCGTGAAGACCAAGGGCGGCAACGGCGCCACCGAGCCCGGCCAGGGCGTCTGGGCCCGCCTCAAGTACGAGGGCGGCGTCCACCGCGTGCAGCGCGTCCCCGCCACCGAGTCGCAGGGCCGCATCCACACCTCCGCCGCCGGCGTGCTCGTCACGCCCGAGGCCGAGGAGGTCGAGGTCGAGATCCTCGCCAACGACCTGCGCATCGACGTCTACCGCTCCTCGGGCCCCGGCGGCCAGTCGGTCAACACCACCGACTCCGCCGTCCGCATCACCCACCTGCCGACCGGCATCGTCGCCTCCTGCCAGAACGAGAAGAGCCAGCTCCAGAACAAGGAGCAGGCCATGCGCATCCTGCGCTCCCGGCTCCTCGCGGCCGCCCAGGAGAAGGCCGAGGCCGAGGCCGCCGACGCCCGCCGCAGCCAGGTCCGCACCGTCGACCGCTCCGAGAAGATCCGGACGTACAACTTCCCGGAGAACCGCATCTCGGACCACCGCGTCGGCTTCAAGGCGTACAACCTCGACCAGGTGCTCGACGGCGACCTGGACGCGATGATCCAGGCGTGCGTCGACGCCGACTCGGCCGCCAAGCTCGCCGCGGCCTGAGTGGCGTAAGTTCCGTAAGCCCCACCCCGCACCACGGAGGACCAGCGTGAACCTGCTGCTTGCCGAGGTGGCCCAGGCCACCCAGCGGCTGGCCGACGCCGGCGTTCCCTCACCGCGTTTCGACGCGGAGGAGCTCGCCGCGTTCGTGCACGGCGTCAAGCGGGGGGAGCTGCACAACGTCAAGGACGCGGACTTCGACGCCCGCTACTGGGAGACGATCGCCCGCCGCGAGGCCCGTGAACCGCTCCAGCACATCACCGGCCGGGCGTTCTTCCGCTTCCTGGAGCTCCAGGTGGGGCCCGGCGTCTTCGTGCCCCGCCCCGAGACCGAGTCGGTCGTCGGCTGGGCCATAGACGCCGTACGCGCCATGGACGTCGTCGAACCGCTCATCGTCGACCTCTGCACCGGCTCCGGGGCCATCGCCCTCGCCATGGCGCAGGAGGTGCCGCGCTCGCGCGTGCACGCGGTGGAGCTCTCCGACGACGCCCTCGTCTGGACCCGGAAGAACGCCGAGGGCTCCCGCGTCACCGTCCACCAGGGCGACGCGCTGACCGCCCTCCCGGAGCTGGACGGCCAGGTCGACCTGGTCATCTCCAACCCGCCCTACATCCCGCTCACCGAGTGGGAGTACGTGGCACCCGAGGCCCGCGACCACGACCCGGAGATGGCCCTCTTCTCCGGCGAGGACGGCCTCGACACCATCCGCGGCATCGAGCGCACCGCCCACCGGCTGCTGCGCCCCGGTGGCCTCGTCGTCATCGAGCACGCGGACACCCAGGGCGGACAGGTGCCGTGGATCTTCAACGAAGAGGCCGGCTGGGCCGACGCCGCCGACCACCCGGACCTGAACAACCGGCCGCGCTTCGCGACCGCCCGCAAGGCAATGCCATGACCGCCATGACTGCGACGACGAACCACGCGAACGAGGAGGCCGGGAACTGATGGCACGGCGATACGACTGCAACGAGGCCACCGATCGTGTGACGGGCCTGCGCGAGGCCGCGTCCGCCGTCCGCCGGGGCGAGCTGGTCGTGCTGCCCACCGACACCGTGTACGGGATCGGGGCGGACGCCTTCAGCAGCGAGGCCGTCGCGGACCTGCTGGCCGCCAAGGGCCGGGGCCGCAACATGCCCACGCCCGTGCTCATCGGCTCCCCGAACACCCTCCACGGCCTGGTCACGGACTTCTCCGAGCACGCCTGGGAGCTCGTCGACGCCTTCTGGCCCGGCGCCCTGACCCTCGTCGCCAAGCACCAGCCGTCCCTCCAGTGGGACCTGGGCGACACCCGCGGCACCGTCGCCATCCGCATGCCGCTGCACCCGGTCGCGATCGAGCTGCTCACCGAGGTCGGCCCCATGGCCGTCTCCTCGGCCAACCTCACCGGCCACCCGTCGCCGGAGGACTGCGACGCGGCCCAGCAGATGCTCGGCGACTCCGTCTCCGTCTACCTCGACGGCGGCCCGACCCCCGGCATCGTCCCGTCCTCCATCGTCGACGTCACGGGCAAGGTGCCGGTGCTGCTCCGCGAGGGCGCGCTCTCCCCGGAGGAGCTCCGGAAGGTCGTACCCGACCTCGAGGTGGCACATTGACCGCCCCTGAGGGGCGTGGCATAGCGGGGTTCGACGACAGCAGCACCTTCCGCATCCTCCACGTCAGCACCGGCAACGTCTGCCGCTCGCCGATCACCGAGCGGCTGACCCGCCATGCCCTGTGCGACCGCCTCGGCGACCCTCTCGGCGGCGGCCTGGTCGTGGAGAGCGCCGGCACCTGGGGGCACGAGGGCGCCCCCATGGAGGCCAACGCCGAACTGGTCCTCGCGGACTTCGGCGCGGACTACAGCGGCTTCGTGGGCCGCGAGCTCCTCGACGAGCACGTCATCCGGGCCGACCTCGTCCTCACGGCGACCCGTGACCACCGGGCGCAGGTCATCTCGATGGGCCACTCGGCGGGCCTGCGCACCTTCACGCTGAAGGAGTTCACCCGCCTGGTCCGCGCGATCGACCCCGCCACGCTCCCGGACCCGCGCGACGAGGGCATGGTCGAACGCGCCCGCGCCCTGGTCCGCGCTGCCGCGGCTCTACGCGGGTGGCTCCTCGCCCCCTCGGTGGACGCGGACGAGGTCAACGACCCGTACGGCGCCCCGATCACCTTCTTCCGCTCGATCGGCGACGAGATCAACCAGGCCCTGGACCCCGTCGTGACGGCCCTGACGGGCGTGGCCGCCCGCGACTGAACGCACGCGAGCGTGCCCGGCTCCGGCACCGTCCGGCGGTCGGAGGCCGCCGCGGCGACCCGAAGCCCCGGAGGCCCCTCGGGGCCGAGGGGTGCGAGGGGCGCATCGGGAGCGGGGCTCGACCAGGCCCTGGACGCCGTCGTGACGGCCCTGACGGGCGTGGCCGCCCGCGACTGACGGGGCGCGGCCGCGCCCGCATCGGCCACGCGGCCGCGTGGCCGCATCCGGCCGCGCCGTCGGCGCGCGCCGTCCGGGGTGCGTGCCTACATTGGTGGCATGCCGGTCACCGCGCCCCCCGATGAGGATCTCGACGTCCTGCGCCGGCAGGACCCGGAGATCGCCGACGTGCTGCTCGGCGAGGTGCGGCGGCAGAGCGACAGCCTGCAGCTCATCGCGGCCGAGAACTTCGCCTCGCCCGCCGTCCTCGCCGCCCTCGGCTCCCCGCTCGCGAACAAGTACGCCGAGGGCTACCCCGGCGCCCGCCACCACGGCGGCTGCGAGTACGCCGACGCCGCCGAGCGGATCGCCGTGGAACGGGCCACCGCGCTCTTCGGAGCCGATCACGCGAACGTCCAGGCGCACTCGGGCTCCTCGGCCGTCCTGGCGGCCTACGCGGCCCTCCTGAGGCCCGGGGACACCGTCCTCGCCATGGGCCTGGAGCACGGCGGGCACCTCACGCACGGCTCACCCGCCAACTTCTCCGGCCGGTGGTTCGACTTCGTGCCGTACGGGGTCGACGCCGAGACCGGACTCGTCGACTACGAGCAGGTCGCCGCCCTCGCGCGGCACCACCGCCCCAAGGCGATCGTCTGCGGCTCCATCTCCTACCCCCGCCACCTCGACTACCGGCTGTTCCGCGAGATCGCCGACGAGGTCGGCGCGTACCTGATCGCCGACGCGGCCCACCCCATCGGCCTGGTGGCCGGGGGAGCGGCCCCCAGCCCCGTCCCGTACGCCGACGTCGTCTGCGCCACCACCCACAAGGTCCTGCGCGGACCGCGCGGCGGCATGGTCCTGTGCGGTGCGGAGCTCGCGGGCCGGATCGACCGGGCGGTGTTCCCGTTCACCCAGGGCGGCGCCCAGATGCACACGATCGCGGCCAAGGCGGTGGCTTTCGGCGAGGCGTCCACTCCGGCGTACGCCACGTACGCCCATCAGGTGGTGGAACACGCACGGGTGCTCGCCGCCGCGCTCGCCGCAGAGGGCTTCGCCCTCACGACCGGCGGCACCGACACCCACCTCATCACCGCGGACCCCGCACCCCTCGGCGTCGACGGCCGCACCGCCCGCGCCCGGCTGGCCGCCGCCGGCCTGGTGCTCGACACCTGCGCCCTGCCCTACGGGGAGGGGCGCGGCATCCGACTCGGGACGGCCGCCGTCACGACCCAGGGCATGGGCGCCCCGGAGATGGCGAGAATTGCCGCACTGTTCACCTCCGCGCTGCGTGACGATCCCGCCGAGACGGCCCGTGTGAGGGCGGAAGTACGTGCCCTGACCGGCCGATTTCCCCCGTATGGACGCTGAGGAAAGTCCGAGCGCAACCGTTCGGGCGGCCCGCGTGTCTCCAAGCACATGGACGGCACGGCTAGGGTGTGGGGCTGAGATGGCCAGCGATTCCTGTGGGGCAGCCCGTGCGTGATTACCTGCTGACGCTCTGTGTCACGGCCGCGGTGACCTATCTGCTCACCGGTCCGGTGCGGAAGTTCGCCATCGCGACCGGGGCGATGCCGGAGATCCGCGCCCGCGACGTACACCGAGAACCGACTCCGCGGCTCGGTGGCATCGCCATGTTCTTCGGGCTGTGCACGGGTCTGCTCGTCGCCGACCACCTGCAGAACCTGAGCAGCGTCTTCGAGCTGTCCAACGAACCGCGCGCGCTGCTCTCCGGCGCCGCGCTGATCTGGCTGATCGGCGTCCTCGACGACAAGTTCGAGCTGGACGCGCTCATCAAGCTGGGCGCGCAGATGATCTCGGCGGGCGTGATGGTCGCGCAGGGTCTGACGATCCTGTGGCTGCCGATCCCCGGCGTCGGCGTCGTCTCCCTGACCCCCGGGCAGGGCACGCTCCTGACGGTCGCCCTGGTCGTCGTCACCATCAACGCCGTCAACTTCGTCGACGGCCTCGACGGCCTCGCCGCCGGCATGGTCTGCATCGCCGCCGCGGCCTTCTTCCTGTACGCCTACCGGCTCTGGTACGGCTACACGATCGAGGCGGCCGCCCCCGCGACGCTCTTCACCGCCATCCTCATGGGCATGTGCCTGGGCTTCCTGCCGCACAACATGCACCCGGCGCGGATCTTCATGGGCGACTCCGGCTCGATGCTGATCGGCCTGATCCTGGCCGCCTCGGCCATCTCGATCACCGGCCAGGTCGACCCCGACGCGCTGAAGATCTTCGAGGGCTCGACCCGTGAGGCCACCCACGCGGCCCTGCCCGTCTTCATCCCGCTGGTGCTGCCGCTCACGATCATCGCGATCCCGATGGCGGACCTGATCCTCGCGATCGTGCGCCGTACGTGGAAGGGCCAGTCGCCGTTCGCGGCCGACCGCGGGCACCTGCACCACCGGCTCCTGGAGATCGGCCACTCGCACAGCCGGGCCGTCCTGATCATGTACTTCTGGTCGGCGCTGATCGCCTTCGGGACGCTGGCGTACTCGGTCCACTCGGCCTCGATGTGGATCGTCCTCGGCATCACCGTGCTGAGCGCCATCGGCCTCGTCCTGCTCCTGCTGCCGCGCTTCACGCCGCGCGCACCCCGCTGGGCGCAGGCCGTCGTCCCGCCGCGCTACCGCCGCCGCAAGCCGGCCCCGGTGCCGGAGGGCGTGGGCGCGGACCTGACAGAAGAACGGGTGCCGGTGCCCGCGGGGCTCCACGGGGCCACCGCCATCGGCAACCGGGAGCGCTTCACCGATCGGCGGAAGGCCGGAACGCCGAGTTGACGAAAGCCGCTTCGGCGGCCATTACCAGACAAGTCACCCCGGTGTCGTGCACACACGCGCGGAGTAACTCTCATGTGTGACAGTTGGCACACCCTACGGGTAAAGAACTACTCAAATAGTTTGTGATACCGTTCACGAGACCCGGCGACAGTGCCGAAAGACCGTAGTGCGACGGTCTGTTGGCCCCGAGACCCACCTCGGACCGGGCTTACGCTCGTCCTCGACGACACCATCGCCCCCTCCAGCAAGCGGAGACACCGCCATGCCGTCCAACGACGCACGCATCCTTCTGCACACCGCCGTTCCCACCGCTGTCGTCGGCGCAGTCGCCACGGTCATCAGTGGCGTCGTCGCCGGTGGCAAGGGAGCGATCGGCGCCGTCGTCGGCACCCTGGTCGTGATCCTCTTCATGGGCATCGGGCAATTGGTTCTGCAGCGGACGGCGAAGTCGCTTCCGCACCTCTTCCAGGCCATGGGGCTCATGCTCTACACGGCCCAGTTGCTGGTGCTGTTCATCTTTCTCGCCTTGCTCAAGAACACCACGCTGTTCGACTTCAAGGCCTTCGCCTTCACGCTGCTCGCGACGACCGTGGTGTGGGTTGCCGCACAGGCCCGTGCCTACATGAAGGCCAAGATCAACTACATCGACCCCGGAAACACGGGGTCGAAGTCGTGAAGGGTAGGGCCGGGATAAAGCCGCGTTCGGCTTCCTGCTATCGTCCGGTGCCAACTGCGGCACTGCGGGCGCGGGCATCCGAGACGCCTGTCCCAGCGCGAGGCTCGATGCCGAACCGCCGCCCCCTTATCCGTAAGACCAGTCCAGTGCCGACCCGCGGCTGCGTGCCGCGCCGACACAACGAGGTTGCCGTACCTATGCGCCACGCTGAAGGAGCCCGCGGTGAGTGCTGACCAGACGCTTGCCTTCGACCCGGATTGCCACATCTTCAGTGGATGCGGCTTCCCGGCGCCGGGCCTGCACACGTTCATGTACGAGCCCATCGCCACGGTGGCCGGCATCGAGATCACGAAGCCGATGCTGCTCGCGGTGCTCGGGTCGATCGTGGTCGTCGGGTTCTTCTGGGCCGCCTTCGCCAAGCCCAAGCTGATCCCCGGCAAGATGCAGATGGTCGGCGAGGCCGGTTACGACTTCGTGCGCCGCGGCATCGTCTACGAGATCATCGGCAAGAAGGACGGCGAGAAGTACGTCCCCTTCATGGTGTCGCTGTTCTTCTTCGTCTGGATCATGAACCTCTGGTCGATCATTCCGCTCGCCCAGTTCCCGGTCACCTCGCTGATCGCCTTCCCGGCCGGTCTCGCGCTGATCGTCTACGTCATGTGGATCTCGCTCACTTTCAAGAAGCACGGCTTCGTGGGCGGCTGGAAGAACATCGTCGGTTACGACAAGTCCCTCGGTGCCATCCTCCCGATGGTCGTCGTCCTCGAGTTCTTCTCGAACCTCCTGATCCGGCCCTTCACGCACGCGGTGCGACTGTTCGCGAACATGTTCGCCGGTCACCTGCTGATCGTGATGTTCTCGCTGGCCACCTGGTACCTCATGAACGGCCTCGGCTTCGTCTACGCCGGCGCCTCCTTCGTGATGGTCCTCGTGATGACCGCCTTCGAGCTCTTCATCCAGGCCGTCCAGGCGTACGTCTTCGTCCTCCTGGCCTGCAGCTACATCCAGGGCGCGCTCTCCGAGCACCACTGAGCCGTTCCGGCCCCGTAGCTCCACCCCCGAAACCAACAGTCGTCCGGTGGCCAACCCCCACCGGGTCATTGAAAGAGAAGGAAGTAACGGCATGTCCGCTGCTCTCGACATGGTCAACCTCGCCGCCGGCGCCAAGGAGAACGTCGTCGGCAACGTCGCCTCGATCGGTTACGGCCTCGCCGCGATCGGCCCCGGCGTCGGCGTCGGCATCATCTTCGGTAACGGTACGCAGGCCCTCGCCCGCCAGCCCGAGGCCGCCGGTCTGATCCGCACCAACCAGATCATGGGCTTCGCCTTCTGTGAGGCGCTCGCCCTCATCGGCATCGTCATGGGCTTCGTCTACCAGTAAGCCGGACCGACAGCCCGATTCTTTTACGGAAGGCACTGATGTGAACGCGCTGCTTCTTGCGCAGGCGGAGGAGCCCCAGCCTCCTCTGATCCCGCATCTTGACGAGCTCGTCATCGGCCTGATCGCCTTCGTCATCGTCTTCGGCTTCCTCGCCAAGAAGCTCCTCCCGAACATCAACAAGGTTCTGGACGAGCGTCGCGAGGCCATCGAGGGCGGCATCGAGAAGGCCGAGTCGGCCCAGATCGAGGCTCAGAGTGTGCTGGAGCAGTACAAGGCCCAGCTCGCCGAGGCCCGCCACGAGGCCGCGCGTCTTCGCCAGGAGGCGACGGAGCAGGGCACCGCGATCATCCAGGAGATGAAGGCGGAAGGCCAGCGCCAGCGCGAGGAGATCATCGCGGCCGGCCACTCGCAGATCGAGGCCGACCGCAAGGCCGCGTCCGCGTCGCTGCGTCAGGACGTGGGCAAGCTCGCCACCGACCTGGCCGGCAAGCTGGTCGGCGAGTCCCTCGAGGACGTCGCCCGCCAGAGCCGGACGATCGACCGCTTCCTCGACGAGCTCGAGGAGAAGGCGGAGGCCGTCCGATGAACGGAGCGAGCCGCGAGGCACTGTCCGCCGCCCGCGAGTCCCTCGACGCGCTGACCGACAACACCTCGGTCGACGCGAAGAAGCTCTCGGACGAGCTGGCCGCCGTCACCGCGCTCCTCGACCGCGAGGTGTCGCTGCGCCGTGTCCTGACCGACCCCGCGCAGTCGGGCGAGGCCAAGGCCGAGCTCGCGCAGCGACTCCTGACCGGTCAGGTGGGCGGCGAGACCGTCGACCTGGTCTCGGGCATGGTGCGCAACCGCTGGTCGTCCTCGCGCGACCTGGTCGATGCGGCCGAGGAACTGGCGAACATCGCCGACCTCACCGCGGCGCAGAAGGCGGGCGCGCTCGACGGCGTCGAGGACGAGCTGTTCCGGTTCGGCCGGATCGTGTCCTCCAGCCCCGAGCTCCGCTCGGCGCTGACGGACAAGGCCGCCACGGCCACCGCCAAGGGCGAGCTGCTCCGCAGCCTGCTCGGCGGCAAGGCCAACGCGACCACCGAGCGTCTGGTCGTCCGTCTGGTGACCCAGCCCCGGGGACGTAGCCTGGAAGCGGGACTCGAGTCCCTCTCCAAGCTCGCCGCGGCGCGCCGGAACCGGATGGTCGCCGTCGTCACCTCGGCGGTGCCGCTGTCCGACCAGCAGAAGCAGCGACTCGGTGCCGTCCTGGCCAAGCTGTACGGCCGGGAGATGCACCTGAACCTGGACGTGGACCCGGCGGTCCTCGGCGGGATCACGGTGCAGGTCGGCGACGAGGTCATCAACGGATCCATCGCGGAGCGCCTCGGCGAGGCGACCCGGCGACTGGCCGGCTGACGGCTGTAGCCACCACAGCAAAAAGCATCACAGCATCACCAGCGGCCCGGTTGGGCCGTGCAGAGATTGCAGAAGATTCCTGGGGGTCGGCCCCCAGACCCCTTAAGAAACTTCGGGCCCAACAAGGAGAGCAGGGAACCCAGATGGCGGAGCTCACGATCCGGCCGGAGGAGATCCGGGACGCACTGGAGAACTTTGTCCAGTCGTACCAGCCGGACGCGGCCTCGCGCGAGGAGGTCGGCACGGTCAGCCTGGCCGGTGACGGCATCGCGAAGGTCGAGGGTCTTCCCTCGGCCATGGCGAACGAGCTGCTGAAGTTCGAGGACGGCACCCTCGGCCTCGCGCTGAACCTCGAAGAGCGCGAGATCGGTGCGATCGTCCTCGGCGAGTTCAGCGGTATCGAGGAGGGACAGTCGGTGCAGCGCACCGGCGAGGTCCTCTCCGTCGGTGTCGGTGAGGGCTACCTCGGCCGCGTTGTCGACCCGCTCGGCAACCCGATCGACGGTCTCGGCGAGATCGCGACCGAGGGCCGCCGCGCCCTCGAGCTGCAGGCCCCGGGCGTTATGGCCCGTAAGTCGGTGCACGAGCCGATGGAGACCGGCTACAAGGCCGTCGACGCCATGACGCCGGTCGGCCGTGGTCAGCGTCAGCTGATCATCGGTGACCGTCAGACCGGCAAGACCGCGCTGTGTGTCGACACGATCATCAACCAGCGCGACAACTGGCGCTCGGGCGACGTGAACAAGCAGGTTCGCTGCATCTACGTCGCCGTCGGCCAGAAGGGCTCGACCATCGCGTCCGTTCGCGGCGCCCTGGAAGAGGCCGGCGCGCTCGAGTACACGACGATCGTCGCCGCCCCGGCGTCCGACCCGGCCGGCTTCAAGTACCTGGCGCCGTACACCGGCTCCGCCATCGGTCAGCACTGGATGTACCAGGGCAAGCACGTCCTGATCGTCTTCGATGACCTGTCGAAGCAGGCCGACGCCTACCGCGCCGTGTCGCTGCTGCTGCGCCGCCCGCCGGGCCGTGAGGCCTACCCGGGTGACGTCTTCTACCTGCACTCGCGTCTGCTCGAGCGCTGCGCGAAGCTCTCGGACGAGCTCGGTGCGGGTTCGATGACCGGTCTGCCGATCGTCGAGACCAAGGCGAACGACGTGTCGGCGTTCATCCCGACCAACGTCATCTCCATCACCGACGGCCAGTGCTTCCTGGAGTCCGACCTGTTCAACGCCGGCCAGCGTCCGGCCCTGAACGTCGGTATCTCGGTCTCGCGTGTCGGTGGCTCCGCCCAGCACAAGGCGATGAAGCAGATCTCCGGCCGCCTCCGCGTGGACCTGGCCCAGTTCCGTGAGCTGGAGGCGTTCGCCGCCTTCGGTTCGGACCTGGACGCCGCCTCGAAGGCGCAGCTGGAGCGTGGACAGCGGATGGTCGAGCTGCTCAAGCAGGCTCAGTACCAGCCGATGCCCACCGAGAACCAGGTCGTCTCCGTCTGGGCCGGCACCACCGGCAAGATGGACGACGTCCCGGTCGTCGACATCCGTCGCTTCGAGGCCGAGCTCCTGGCGTACCTCCGCCAGAACCACTCGGGCCTCATGACCTCCATCCGTGAGGGCGGCAAGATGTCGGACGACACGCTGCAGTCCGTCGCCGACGCCATCGCGGAGTTCAAGAAGCAGTTCGAGACCTCTGACGGCAAGCTGCTGGGCGAGGACGCTCCGGCCGCCGTCAACGTCTCGAAGTGACGACGGAAGGGACCTGACTCATGGGAGCGCAGCTCCGGGTCTACAAGCGTCGCATCAAATCCGTCACCGCGACGAAGAAGATCACCAAGGCGATGGAGATGATCGCCGCCTCGCGTGTCGTCAAGGCGCAGCGCAAGGTGCAGGCGTCGACTCCGTACGCGACCGAGCTGACGCGCGCGGTCACGGCGGTGGCCACGGGTGCGAACGACAAGCACCCGCTGACCACCGAGGCGGAGAACCCCGTCCGCGCCGCGGTACTGCTCCTCTCGAGCGACCGCGGTCTGGCCGGTGCCTTCAACTCCAACGCCATCAAGGCGGCGGAGAAGCTGACGGCGAAGCTGGAGAGCGAGGGCCGCGAGGTCACGATCTACGTCGTCGGCCGTCGTGGTATCGCGCACTACAACTTCCGTGAGCGGAAGCTGGCCGGCTCGTGGACCGGGTTCACGGACCAGCCGTCGTACGGCGACGCCAAGACGATCGCGGCACCGCTGATCGAGGCGATCGAGAAGGACACGGCCGAGGGTGGTGTGGACGAGCTCCACATCGTCTACACCGAGTTCGTCTCGATGATGACCCAGACGGCGGTCGAGGCCCGGCTGCTGCCCCTCAGCCTCGACGAGGTGGCGAAGGAGGCCGGCGACTCGGACACGCTCCGACCGCTGTACGACTTCGAGCCGTCGGCGGAGGACGTCCTCGACGCCCTGCTGCCCCGGTACGTCGAGAGCCGGATCTACAACGCGCTGCTCCAGTCGGCTGCCTCCAAGCACGCCGCCACGCGCCGCGCGATGAAGTCGGCGACCGACAACGCGGGAGACTTGATCAACAACCTCTCCCGACTTGCCAACGCGGCCCGCCAGGCCGAAATCACCCAGGAAATCAGCGAGATCGTCGGTGGCACCGCAGCCCTGGCCGACGCGACCGCGGGGAGTGACAAGTAATGACGACCACTGTTGAGACGGCCGCCGCCACGGGCCGCGTCGCCCGGGTCATCGGCCCGGTCGTCGACGTGGAGTTCCCCGTCGACGCGATGCCGGAGATCTACAACGCGCTGAACGTCCAGGTCCCGGACCCGGCCGTTGAGGGTGGCACCAAGACGCTGACGCTCGAGGTCGCCCAGCACCTCGGTGACGGCGTCGTCCGCACCATCTCGATGCAGCCCACCGACGGTCTGGTCCGCCAGGCCCCGGTGACCGACACGGGCACGGGCATCACCGTCCCCGTCGGTGACGTCACCAAGGGCCGTGTGTTCAACACGCTCGGTGAGGTGCTGAACGCCGACGCCTCCACGGTGTCGGACGCGCCGCGCTGGACGATCCACCGCAAGGCCCCGGCCTTCGACCAGCTCGAGTCCAAGACCGAGATGTTCGAGACCGGCCTGAAGGTCGTCGACCTTCTCACCCCGTACGTCAAGGGTGGAAAGATCGGTCTGTTCGGTGGTGCCGGTGTCGGCAAGACCGTTCTGATCCAGGAAATGATCGTCCGTGTGGCCAAGCTGCACGACGGTGTTTCGGTCTTCGCGGGCGTCGGCGAGCGCACCCGTGAGGGCAACGACCTCATGGTCGAGATGGAAGAAGCGGGGGTTCTGGACAAGACCGCGCTTGTCTTCGGCCAGATGGACGAGCCGCCGGGCACGCGTCTCCGCGTGGCCCTCGCCGGTCTGACCATGGCGGAGTACTTCCGCGATGTGCAGAAGCAGGATGTTCTCTTCTTCATCGACAACATCTTCCGCTTCACCCAGGCCGGTTCCGAGGTCTCCACGCTGCTCGGCCGTATGCCCTCCGCGGTGGGTTACCAGCCGAACCTGGCCGACGAGATGGGTCTCCTCCAGGAGCGCATCACGTCGACCCGTGGTCACTCGATCACCTCGATGCAGGCGATCTACGTCCCCGCGGACGACCTGACCGACCCGGCCCCGGCCACCACCTTCGCCCACCTCGACGCGACGACGGTTCTCTCCCGTCCGATCTCCGAGAAGGGCATCTACCCGGCCGTGGACCCGCTGGACTCCACGTCCCGGATCCTGGACCCGCGCTACATCGCGCAGGACCACTACGACGCCGCCACGCGCGTCAAGGGAATCCTGCAGAAGTACAAGGACCTCCAGGACATCATCGCGATTCTCGGTATCGACGAGCTGAGCGAGGAGGACAAGCTCGTTGTCCACCGCGCCCGCCGTGTCGAGCGCTTCCTGTCCCAGAACACCCACGCGGCGAAGCAGTTCACCGGTGTGGACGGTTCGGACGTTCCGCTCGACGAGTCGATCGCCGCGTTCAACGCGATCTGCGACGGTGAGTACGACCACTTCCCCGAGCAGGCCTTCTTCATGTGTGGTGGCATCGAGGACCTCAAGAAGAACGCCAAGGAGCTCGGCGTCTCCTGAGCCCCGTGCTCCTGAGGGGGGCGGGATCCTGTCCCGCCCCCCTCACCACGCCCATTAGAATTGACCCCAACACCCGGCACGACCGCCGGGTGGTGACCCGAGGAGCCACCCTTGGCTGCTGAGCTGCACGTCGAGCTGGTCGCCGCGGACCGGAGTGTCTGGTCCGGCGAGGCCACCTTGGTCATCGCGCGTACCACCTCCGGCGACATCGGCGTCATGCCCGGCCACCAGCCGCTGCTCGGTGTGCTGGAGTCGGGCCCGGTGACCATCCGTACGAGCGAGGGCGCGACTGTCGTCGCCGCCGTCCACGGCGGATTCATCTCCTTCGCCGACGACAAGCTGTCTCTGCTCGCGGAGATCTGCGAGCTGGCGGACGAGATCGACGCCCAGCGCGCCGAGCGCGCGCTGGAGCGTGCGAAGTCGGACTCCGACGCCGCCGCCGAGCGGCGCGCCGATGTCCGGCTGCGCGCGGTAGCGGTCCGCTGACGGTCCGCGCCGAGTAGAAGTGCCCTCAGCCGCGGCACGGCTGGAATTTTCCAGACCGTGCCGCGGCTGAGGCGATGCAGATGCACGTGTATTTCGGTTCGGTCGGCCCTGCCGGCTACGGGACGCAGCGAGGAGGTCGGTGAAGATGTTCCTCGCTCTGCTCGTGTGCGGCCTGGTCGTCGCACTGGTGGTGATCGGACTCTTCGTCTTCGGCTTGCGCAGGAGGCTGATCCAGCGCGCCGGCGGCACCTTCGACTGTTCCCTGCACTGGAACGTCCCCGACGAGCCGGATCCGAGCGGCAAGGGCTGGGTGTACGGCGTCGCCCGCTACAGCGGTGATGAGATCGCCTGGTTCCGTGTCTTCTCGTACGCTCCCCGGCCCCGCCGGGTCCTGGAGCGTTCGTCCATCGTGGCCCTGGAGCGGCGGATGCCCGAGGGCGAGGAGGAGCTCGCGCTCCTCTCCGACATGGTCATCCAGCCCTGTATGTACGAGGGCGTCCGTCTGGAGCTCGCGATGAGCGAGGACGCCCGGACCGGGTTCATGGCCTGGCTGGAGGCGGCGCCTCCCGGCCAGAGGGTGAACGTGGCCTGACACGTGAGGAAGCGGGGGTCGGCGTGCTGCGCCGGCCCCCGCTTCGTCGTTCCCGGTCGTCGTGGTTAGTTCAGACCGGTGTGGATGGCGCCGACGAGCTCGCCGTTGCTGGTGTCACCGCTGAACTCCCAGAAGAACGCTCCGCCGAGGCCCTGGTTCTTGGCCCAGCCCATCTTCGAGTTGACGGTGGCGGGGGTGTCGTAGCTCCACCAGTTGGTGCCGCAGTGGGCGTACGCGGTGCCCGCGACGGTGCCGTTGGCCGGGCAGGAGTTCTTGAGGACCTTGTAGTCCTCGATGCCCTGCTCGTACGTGCCCTGCGCCGGACCGGTGGCCGTGCCGCCGGGGGCGGACTGGGTGACGCCGGTCCAGCCGCGGCCGTAGAAGCCGATGCCGAGGAGGAGCTTGTTGGCGGGGACGCCCTTCGCCTTGAACTTGGCGATCGCCTCGGCGGAGTTGAAGCCCGCCTGGGGGATGCCGGCGTAGGAGGTGAGCGGGGAGTGCGGGGCCGTCGGGCCCTTCGCCGCCCAGGCGCCGAAGAAGTCGTACGTCATCACGTTCAGCCAGTCGTAGTACGGCGCGGCGCCCGCGTAGTCGGCGGCGTCGATCTTGCCGCCGGCGGAGGCGTCGGCCGTGACGGCCGCGGTGACCAGGTTGTTCGCGCCGAACTTGGCACGCATGGCCTGCATCATGTTCTTGAAGGACGCGGCGCCGCTGGTGTCACAGGTGAGACCGCAGGCGTTCGGGTACTCCCAGTCCAGGTCGATGCCGTCGAAGACGTCGGCCCAGCGCGGGTCCTCGACCAGGTCGTAGCAGGACTGGGCGAAGGCGGCCGGGTTCTGCACGGCCTGGCCGAAGCCGCCGGACCAGGTCCAGCCGCCGAAGGACCAGAGGACCTTGATGTTCGGGTACGCCTTCTTCAGCTTGCGCAGCTGGTTGAAGTTGCCGCGCAGCGGCTGGTCCCAGGTGTCGGCGACGCCGTCGACGGACTGGTCGGCGGTGTACGCCTTGTCGTAGTCGGCGTAGGCGTCACCGATGGTGCACTTGCCGCCCTGGACGTTGCCGAAGGCGTAGTTGATGTGGGTGATCTTGGACGCGGAGCCCGAGGTCACGATGTTCTTCACGTGGTAATTGCGTCCGTAGACGCCCCAGTTGGTGAAGTAGCCCAGCTTGACGGCCTTCGGCGGCGGCGGGGTGTCGCCGCCGGTGGTGCGCACCGGGGTCGGGCCGGCGGCGGGACCGGTCTGGTCGATCGTGTCGCGGGCGACGACCGAGTAGGTGTAGTCGGTGCCGGCGGTGAGGCCCTGGTCGGTCCAGGTCAGGGCGGTGGTGGTGGTGACCTTCGTGCCGTCGCGCAGGACGTCGTAGTTCTTGACGCCGACGTCGTCGGTGGCCGTGCCCCAGCTGAGCTTCACCGAGGTGTTGGTGATGTCCGAGGCGACCGGGGTGCCGGGGGCCGAGGGCGGGTTGTCGCCCGGCGGGGTGGAGTCGTCGCAGGCGGCGCCGTTGATCTTGCAGCCCGTGGGGGCGCCGGATCCGGCGCCGTTGTAGCCGAAGGAGACGGAGGCGCCGGGGGCCAGGGTGCCGTTCCAGCCGACGTTCTTGGCGGTCCAGTGGTTGCCGCTGTTGGTGACGGTGGCGTCCCACGCGGAGGTGACCCGGGTGCCGGAGGGGTAGTCCCACTCCAGGTTCCACGAGCTGATCGTGGTGGTGCCGGTGTTCTTGATGGTCCAGCTGGCGCCGAAGCCGCTGCCCCAGTCCTGGGTCTTGGTGTAGGTCGCCGTGGCGGAGGTGGCCGCCTCTGCGGGGGTGGCGAGGCCGACCATGGCGGCGAGCGGGAGGGTCAGGGCGGTCAGGGCGGCTGCGGCCCGTGCCCTGAATCCTCTTCGGCGCGTCGGTGCTTGAGTGCTCAACGGTGCTCCTCAAGTTGCGGACGTTCTGGGTGGGGGTGGTCCGAGAGAGTTGCGCGCGCCCCGCGAGCGTAGGAAGGTCTGGACCAATCGTCAAGAGGTCCAGACCAACGTTGCCGATCTCGGTCAGACCCCCAACTCCTGTGCCAATACCGCCGCTTGGACCCTGCTGCGCAGCTCCAGTTTGCTCAGGACCTTGCTGACGTGCGTCTTCACCGTCGCCTCCGCCATGTCGAGACGTACCGCGATCTCGGCGTTCGACAGACCTCCGCCCAGGGCCGACAGCACCTCGCGCTCCCGGGGCGTCAGGGTGTCGAGCACCGCCGGATCCGTCCCGCCCGAGGGGCGCGCCGGGCGCCGGCCCGTCGCGGCGAACTCGGCGATCAGCCGCCGGGTCACCGCGGGGGCGATCAGCCCCTCGCCGCGCGCCACCGTCCGCACCGCCTCGATGAGCTCCCGTGCCTCCGCGTTCTTCAGCAGGAAGCCCGAGGCGCCCGCCCGCAGCGCGCCGAACACATACGCGTCGAGGTCGAAGGTGGTCAGCACGAGGACGTCCGCGAGCCCCTCCGAGACGACGATCCCGGTCGCCGTCACCCCGTCCATCCGCGGCATCTGCACATCCATCAGGACGAGGTCGGGGCGCAGCTCGCGGGCGAGCTCCACCGCCCGCTCCCCGTCCGCGGCCTCCCCGACCACCTCGATGTCCGGGGCGCTGCCCAGGATCAGGACGAGCCCCGCCCGTACCGCGCTCTGGTCCTCGGCGACCAGTACCCGCACCGTCATGCCCGCTTCCCGCCCGTCCGCACCGTCATGCCCGCCTCCCAGGTGTCCCTGCCGTCATGTCCGCTCCTCGTCGCTCGCGCCCACGGGCAGTTCCGCCCGGACCCGCCAGGTCTTCCGGCCCTCGTCGTCCGTGACCGGACCCGCCTCGAATTCTCCGTCGAGCAGGGCCACCCGCTCCCGCATCCCCACCAGGCCGGCCCCCGAACCGGGCGCCGTCGGGCCGGAGCGCTGCCCGTACGGGCTCGTCACCCGGATCCACAGCGCGCCCG
The DNA here is from genome assembly GCF_043080005.1 of Streptomyces sp. NPDC015130. Classification (NCBI taxonomy): domain Bacteria; kingdom Bacillati; phylum Actinomycetota; class Actinomycetes; order Kitasatosporales; family Streptomycetaceae; genus Streptomyces; species Streptomyces sp. NPDC015130. The sequence goes on from NZ_JBIBVC010000013.1 coordinate 64,916, forward strand.
GCTCCTGGCCGAGGGTCACCCGCACCTCGCCGGGCGCGGCGTGCTTGAGCGCGTTCGTCAGGGACTCCTGCACGATCCGGTACGCGGCCAGCTCCACCGGTGCCGGGAGCGCCGCCGGGCTCTGCCGTGTGTCGTCGAGGAGGAGGACGAGGCCGCCCGGTCCGGCGTTGGCCGCGGACTGCGCCACCAGCGCGTCCAGACCGGCGAGCGTCGGCGCCGCGGCCGGCTCGGTGTCCCCGCCGCTGTCGCGCAGCAGCCCGATCAGCCGCCGCATCTCGGCGAGGCCCTCGACGCTGTTCTCCCGGATCACGGTCAGCGCCTGCCGGGTGGTGGCCGGCTCGTCGAGCGAGAGCGCGGCCGTGGAGTGGATCGCGATGGCGGAGAGGTGGTTCGCCACCATGTCGTGCAGCTCGCGCGCCATCCGGGACCGCTCGGCCACCACGGCCTGCGTCCGGTCCATCTCGGCGAGGAGCGCGGTCTGCTCGGCGCGGAGCCGGGCCGCATCCGCGGCCTCCCGGTGGTTGCGCACGATGGAGCCGGTCACCGCGGGCATGAAGGAGATCATGCCGGTGATCACCCCGATGAGCAGGGCGACCGCGTTCTGCCACCAGACGAGGAAGCCGACCGTCACGGCGACCGTGATCAGCCCGGTGCTGTACGGGACGCGGCGGGCGAGGGAGGGCGAGCCGTAGACGACGGCCGCGTAGACGATGTCCGTGAACATCAGGACCGTGACCAGGTTCCCGTTGGTGAACTGGTCGGCGACCAGGGCGAGCGTCCCGACGGTCAGCGCCGTCTGCGGCAGGGTCCGCCGCAGCGCCTCCATCGAGGCCATCACCGCGAGGGGTACGAGCGCCGCCCACCGCTGGTCGAGGACGCGGTCGCCCGTCGTGTACAGCCCGAAGGACCAGAGGAGCACGCCGCAGGCGAGCCCCGAGAGGGCGATGAACAGGTCGAGGCGGTGCGGGCGGGGGAGCGTCACGTACCCATCCAACACGCCCCCACCTGCCCCGACCTCCTCGTCCGGGCCGATCCGTCCCTCCGTCGAAGGATGTAGGCGGAGTTCGTCACCGACGACGACGAACGCGGCCGGATCCCACGGGACGCTGAAGGGGAACGGAAAGGGGAACCGTCGTGATCGTCACGTTGATCGTCGTCTGCGAGGTCGGCTTCTGGGTCCTGCTCGCCGCCGGACTCGGTGCCCGCTACCTGCTGCGGATGCCCAAGCTGGGCATGGCACTGCTGCTCTGCGAGCCGCTCCTGGAGATCCTGCTCCTCGTCGTCACCGCGATGGACCTCAAGAACGGCGCGGAACCGGCCTGGCGGCACAGCCTCGCCGCCCTCTACATCGGCTACACCGTGGGCCACGGCCACCGCACCGTGAAGTGGCTCGACGGCCATGCCGCCCACCGCTTCGGCGGCGGCCCGCCGCCCGTGAAGGCGCCGAAGTACGGCATGGCGCGCGCCCACCACGAGGGAAGGATCTGGCTCGGCTCGGTGGTGATGGCCTCCGTCGCCTCCGGCCTCCTGCTCGCCGCGGTCTGGTACGTCGGCGGGGACGGCGACACCTCGAAGCTGGAGGCCTCGATCGGGGGCATCTGGCGGCTGGTCGGCATCCACGGCCTGATCGCGCTCACCTACGCGATCTGGCCGAAGAAGGCCCCGGAGGGCGAGGACACCGCCGAGGACGGCACCCCGGCCCTCAAGGACGGAGCCCCGGCCCTCAAGGACGGCACCCCGGCCCGTGAGGACGGCACCCCGGCCCGTGAGGACGGCGCACCGGTCTCCAAGGACGGGTCAGCGGTCGCCGCCCGGGACCCAGAGGACGTCGCCGACCTCCTTGTTCGCCGTCCGGGCAAGGATGAAGAGCAGGTCCGATAGCCGGTTGAGGTACGTGGCGGTCAGGGTGTTCATCGTCTCGCCGTGCACCTCCAGCGCCGCCCACGTGGAGCGCTCCGCCCGCCGTACCACCGTGCACGCCTGGTGCAGCAGTGCCGCACCGGGCGTGCCGCCCGGCAGGATGAAGGAGCGCAGCTTCTCCAGCTCCTCCAGGAAGCGGTCGCAGTCGGCCTCCAGCTTGTCGACGTAGCTCTGCTCGACGCGCAGCGGCGGGTACTTCGGGTCCTCCACCACGGGAGTGCACAGGTCGGCGCCCACGTCGAACAGGTCGTTCTGGACGCGGACGAGGACCTTCACGACCTCCTCGTCGAGCTGCCCGAGGGCGACGGCCGTGCCGATGGCGGCGTTGGCCTCGTTGGCGTCGGCGTAGGCCGAGATCCGGAGATCCGTCTTGGCGGTCCGGCTCATGTCGCCGAGGGCCGTGGTGCCCTGGTCGCCGGTACGGGTGTAGATGCGCGTCAGATTGACCATGGGTCCAGCCTAGTTAGGCACCGGCGCTGCGGAACGACCGTGTGCCGACCGTCACGGCGAGCGCCGTCAGGCCGAGGGCGACGAGCACCCCGTACAGCATGGTCGGTGTCGTGTAGTGGCCGAGGTACGCCTCCCGGACCGCGTCCACCAGATAGCGGAACGGCATGAGGTGCGAGAGCGTGTCGAGCCAGCCGGGGGCGAGGGCCATCGGCAGCATCAGGCCCGAGAGCAGCATCGCCGGCATCGCGAGCGTGTTGATCGCGGGACCGAACTCCTGCGGGCTCGGCAGCTTCAGCGCCAGCGCGTACGAGAGCGAGGCGAGCGCCGTCGAGAGCAGGGCGACGAAGCCGAAGCCGGCCAGGATTCCGGGGAGCGGCGCCCGGAGGCCCATCGGAACGGCCACGGCGACGAGCAGCACCGCCTGGAAGACGAAGAGCGCGGCGTCGCGCAGGACCCGCCCGAGCAGCAGGGCCAGTCGGCTCACCGGAGTGACCCGCATCCGGTCGAACACGCCCCAGCCCTTCTCCAGGATGATCGAGAAGCCGGCGAACGAGGCTCCGAAGAGGCCGAGTTGGAGCAGCAGGCCCGGGACGAGGATCTGCCAGGAGTCGCCCTCGCGGCCCAGCGGGAGGCCGGTGAGCAGGGGCCCGAAGAAGAACAGGTGGAGCAGCGGCATCAGGGCGCCGAAGAAGATCTGGAACGGGGAGCGCAGGGTCTGGCGGGCGTAGCGCCCGAAGAGCAGCGCGGTGTCGTGGAGAAGCATCGGGGTCCTAGACGGCTACGGGGGTGGTGTCCACGGGGGCCGGGCCGCGCCCGGTGATGGCCAGGAAGGCGTCCTGGAGGGTGGCGGCGCCGTGCGCGGCCTTGAGGGCGGCGGGGCTGCCCTCGGCTACGACCGTGCCCTTGTCCACGACGACGATGCGGTCGGCGAGGGCGTCGGCCTCGTCCAGGTAGTGCGTGGTGAGGACGACGGTCGTGCCGTGCTCGTCGCGCAGCCGCCGCACCAGGGCCCACAGGTCGGCGCGGCTGGCGGGGTCGAGGCCGGTCGTCGGTTCGTCGAGGAAGAGGACCTCCGGCCGGTGGGTGAGCCCCATCGCGAGGTCGAGGCGGCGGCGCTGGCCGCCGGAGAGCGCCGGGGTCGGCCGGTCGAGGAGCTCGGTGAGGCCGAGGTCCTCCGCGAGCTCCTCGGCGCGCGCGGTCGCGCGGGTGCGGTCGAGGCCGTAGAGCCTGCCCTGGAGGACGAGTTCGGAGCGGACCGTCTCCTGGGGGTCGAGGCCGCCGGACTGGGCGACGTACCCGATGCGGCGGCGGACGGCCGCGGGGTCCTTGAGGAGGTCGTGACCGGCGACGGTGGCGGCGCCGCCGGTGGGTGGGAGAAGGGTCGTGAGCATGCGCAGGGTGGTCGTCTTGCCGGCGCCGTTGGGTCCGAGGAGGCCGAGGATCTCGCCTGGTCGGACGGTCAGGTCGATGCCGCGGACGGCCTCCACGGTGCCGTCGCCGCCGGTGAAGGTCCGGGCGAGCCCGGCCGTGCTGATGATGGGCATGACGACCACAAAAACAGAGTCAATGAAATTTTGCAATGCCTCCAAGTTTTCACGTGCCCCAAAATTTCAGGAAGCCTAGGATGTGGGCATGGCCGAGGGACTCAGGGAACGCAAGAAGCGCGAGACGAAGCAGCGGATCTCGGACATCGCGACAGGACTGTTCCTGGAGCGCGGTTTCGTGGCCGTGACCGTCGCCGACGTCGCCGAGGCGGCGGACGTCTCCGTCAACACCGTCTACAACTACTTCCCGGCCAAGGAGGACCTCTTCCTCGACCGGATGGACGGCGTCACCCAGCGCCTCGCCCGCATGATCCGCGGCCGCGACAAGGGTGAGTCCGCCGCCGCGGCCGTCCTGCGCGCGCTGCGCCAGGACATCGGCGCCGTCTCGCCCGCGTACGGACTCATGGACGGCTTCGACGCCTTCATGAACGTCATCGAGCACGCGCCCACCCTCAAGGCCCGGCTCTTCCACCTCCAGCAGCAGGTCCACGACGCCGTCGTCACCACCCTGCGCGAGGAGACCGGCGCCGCCGGGGACGACCCGCTGCCGCTGCTCGTCGGCGGCCAGCTCGCCTGGATCGAGAGCACCGTCGTCGCCTACATCACCCGCGAGATGACGGCGGGACGCAAGGCGACCACCGTCTCCCGCGAGGCCCTCGTCCTCCTCGACGAGATCGAGGAGCTGCTGGGCGAGAGGGTCCTGACGTACGCCGTGCGCGAGGCCTGAGGGAGCGACGCCCGTACCCCCGGGCGTATGCCCCGTCCGGAAGGGGGCGCGGAAGAGGTGTCGCGAGTGTGACGTCCGTCAAAGAGGGCGTGACGCGCGTTACTTAGCGGTCACATGGCGCCCCGGGCCCGCTAATCTCCGCCGAAGAGCCAGAAGTGAACAGGCGTTAAGGGGTGGAACATCGTGGCCAGGAAGCTCGCCGTCATCGGAGCCGGACTCATGGGGTCCGGCATCGCGCAGGTCTCCGCACAGGCGGGCTGGGACGTCGTCCTGCGTGACGTCACCGACGCCGCGCTCACCCGCGGCACCGACGGCATCAAGGCGTCGTACGACCGCTTCGTCGCCAAGGGCCGGCTGGACGCGGCCGAGGCCGAGGCCGCCCTCGGCCGGATCACCGCCACCACCGAGCTGGAGGCCGTCGCCGACGCCGACGTCGTCGTCGAGGCCGTCTTCGAGAACCTCGACGTCAAGCACGAGATCTTCCGTTCGCTCGACAAGGTCGCCAAGGACGGCGCCGTCCTCGCCTCCAACACCTCCGCGATCCCGATCACCAAGATCGCCGCGGTGACCGAGCGCCCCGAGGCCGTCGTCGGCACGCACTTCTTCTCGCCGGTCCCGATGATGCAGCTCTGCGAGCTCGTCCGCGGCTACAAGACCAGCGACGCCACCCTCGCCACGGCGCGTGAGTTCGCCGAGTCCGTCGGCAAGACCTGCATCGTGGTCAACCGCGACGTCGCCGGCTTCGTCACCACCCGGCTCATCGCCGCCCTCGTCGTCGAGGCCGCCAAGCTCCACGAGTCGGGCGTCGCCACCGCCGAGGACATCGACATCGCCTGCAAGCTGGGCTTCGGCCACGCCATGGGCCCGCTCGCCACGGCCGACCTCACCGGCATCGACATCCTGGTGAACGCCGCCAACAACATCTACACCGAGTCCCAGGACGAGAAGTTCGCACCCCCGGAGCTGATGCGCCGGATGGTGGACGCGGGTGACATCGGGCGCAAGAGCGGGCAGGGCTTCTACAAGCACTGAGTCCGGCCCGCCACCCCGCCCTCACTCCGTGGGGTGAATTTCGGTACCGGTTCGCTGACAAGGCGCAACGCTTCTGCCGGTGCGGCAGTCAGTTGTTGCGAAGACGGAGCACTCTCGGGGAGCGCATATGCACATCAGGGGCGACCACGTCGAGCTGGTCGTCGGGGGCCGCCTCGACGTCCGCAGCGCGGCGGACGCCCGTACGGTCCTGCACTCGGCCGTCGACGACGGAGACGGCGATCTGGTGCTCGACCTGACCGGCCTCGACTCCTGGGACGCGACCGGGCTCGGCGTGATCATGGGCGCTCACCGGAGGGCCGGCCGCCGCGGCCGGCGCCTCGTCCTGCGCGGGGTGCCGCCCCAGATGCAGCGACTGCTGGTGGCCACCCGGCTCCACCGCATCCTCGCCATCGAGGGCGGCCTCGCCGCGGAGTCGCTGCCCCGGGTCTGACCCGTCGCGCGCGCCCCCCGAGGGCGCAGCCGTCTGTGAAGCAGCTGTGTGAACCAGGCGTCACGCTCAATCCTCACAAGACCGTGACGTCTTGGTCTCCGTGGCACCCCGGCTGTTCCCGAGCGCCTGACCACGGTCTAGGGTTCGGTCGCCTGCACATTGACGGACCCACCCGGCGGGCACCGGACACCGCTTCTTGGGGGCTTGCACCATGGACCCGATCAACCCTGGGTCGGAGCAGTACGGGCACGACACCGAGGGTGACGAGACCCGCCAGGGCCGCGGTGTGCCCGCGCCCGCGCCCGCGGCCCCCGCGCGCGCCCGCGTCGTCAGACTGGTCTCCGGCGAGCTGCTCCTCACCGTCAACCCCGTCGACGGCAGCGAGATAGAACCCTGCCCGCCGGGCCAGGAGCCCGCGGCCCCCCGCCGCCGCACCCCCGAGGAGCGCGCCGAGGCCGCCCGCGCCGCGGCCCCGCCCGTACCGCCCGGCCCCGCCGCCCCCGAGCTGCCCCTCCTCGAACGGCAGGAGCAGCGCGAGCGGCTCGCCGAGATCCTCGGACGCGGCCGCTCCGCCCGTCTGACCGGACCCGCCGGATCCGGCCGTACGGCCCTCCTCGACGCGGTCGCCGCCGACTGCGCGGAGCTCGCCCCCGACGGCGTCGTCCGCCTCTCCGGCCACCACCGCACCCCCACCGAGCTCCTGCACGAACTCTTCACCGCCGTCCGGTACGCCCCGAACCACCGGCCCGACCGGCCCGAGCTCCTCGACCGGCTCCGCGACGTCGGCGCCGTCGTCGTCGTCGACGACCTGGAGTTCGGCGGCGCCGCCCTCGACGAACTCCTCGCCGCCGCCCCCGAGTGCGCCTTCCTCCTCGCCGCCGCCCCCGACGCCCCCGCCCCCACGGCCGACGCCCACGTGGAGGAGGTCACCCTCACCGGCCTCGGCCGCGGCTCGTCCCTCAAGCTCCTGGAGAGCGCCGTCGGCCGCACCCTCACCGACGACGAGGCCAACTGGGCCGGCGACCTGTGGTTCGAGTCCGAGGGCCTGCCCCTCCGCTTCGTCCAGGCCGGGGCACTGCTGCGCCAGCGCGACCGGTTGCGCGTCACCCCGGCCGAGTTCGACGCCTTCGGCGCCCTCGAAGAGGCCTTCGGCCCGACCGACCCCGAGGCCGCCGCCGCAGCCGCGGCCGCCGCCTTCGACGGCGTCGAGGACGCCGACGTCGAGCTCCGCGAGATACCCCTGCCCAGCCTCGGCGAGGGCGCCGCCCCCGCCGCCCTCCTCGCCTCGCGGCTCAGCCGCTCCGCCCAGGAGGCCCTGCGCTTCACCGTGGCCCTCGGCGGAGAGGTCCCGCACCAGGCCCACCTGCCGGCCCTGGTCGGCGACACCCACGCCGACGCCGCTCTCGGCGAGCTCGTGGCCTGCGGGCTGCTCTCCCCGGTCGGCACCCGCTACCGGCTCGCCGGCGGGGTCCTGACCCAGCTCCTCGCCCACGGGTACGAGCGCGACGCCGCCGACCGCGTGCACACCGCCGCCCAGCACTACGCCTGGTGGGCCGGACACCCCTCCGTCACGCCCGAGCGCGCCGCCGCCGAGTCCGACGCCCTCCTCGCCGCCCTGGCCGCGCTCGTCCCCGGCACCGAGGCCGGCACCGACGACGAGCGCCGGGCCACCGCCGTCCTCCTCGCCCGCGCCGCCGCGCCCGCCTTCGCCGCGGGACTGCACTGGGGCGCCTGGGAGCGGGCCCTGCGCGCCGGACAGGAGGCCGCCCGGCTCGCCGGGGACGTCGCCGAGGAGGCGTACTTCCACCACGAACTGGGCGTCCTCGCGATCTGCGCCGGCAACCTGGAGCGGGCCCGCGCCGAGCTGGAGGCCTCCATCGGGATGCGCGGGGTGCTCGCCGACAAGCGCGGCACCGTCGCCGGCCGCCGGGCGCTCGCGCTCGTCGCCGACCTCTCCGGGGAGCACGCCACCCCGGTCGCGGCGGCCCGGGCCGAGGAGCCCGTCTCGCCGCCCCGTGGCACCCCCGCCCTGCGGCGCACCCCGGCCCGGCCCGCGCTCCCGGCCCCGGAGCCGCCCACGGCCCCGCTGCCCGGCGGCCCCGTGCGGGCCGCGGCGGTCCCGCCGATCCCCGCGTTCCCGGACTTCGCCGACGAGGGCCCGACCCTCGTCACGCGCCCCGACACCGAGCAGAACGGCCGCCGCCCGGGCCTCAAGGCCGGCATCCTCAGCGGCGCCCGGCGCAACCTCGCCGCCGTCGGCGCGGGCGCGCTCCTCGTGGCCGTCCTCGGCACCGTCGTCACCCTCGGCGCGACCTCCGGCGACGGCGACGACCCCGCCACGAACCGCGTCACCTCCGACAGCACGGCGACCGACGGCACCCTCGACGACGGGACCGACGGCGAGGAGCCGCCCGCCGAGGGCGAGGCGGGGGAGGGCGGCGAGCCGGGCGACACCGGCGAGTCGGGCGATCCCACGCACTCCGGCTCCCCGAGCCCCTCCGGCTCGGACGGCAGCTCCCCGTCGGACCAGCCGACGAGCCCCGGCGCCACCGGCTCCCCGAGCTCGCCCGGCTCCTCCTCGTCGTCCTCGTCCACGGCGCCGTCCTCCACCCCGCCCTCGCCCACGGGCGGGCCGACACGCACCACCTCCCCGTCCACGACCCGGCCGCCGTCGAGCCCCTCGGCCACCGGCGGACCGCGCCCGACGACATCGAGCCCGACGACCACTCCGCCGACGACCACGGCCCCGCCGACGACCCCGCCGCCGACCACCACCCCGCCGACCACGGCGCCGCCGACGACCACCGCTCCGCCGGCCGAGGAGAACTCGCCGAGCACCACCGCGTCGGCGCCCCTCGGCGGCGGCCCCTCGGCCCCGGACAGCCCCGCCGCCTCGGAGACGACGATCGCCTGACCCCGCTCACGGCAGACGGGTACGGCCCCGGGCGCGTTCCTCGCACCCGGGGCCGTACCCGTACCCGTACTCCTACCGCTCAGAAGAGGCGGAGCTTGTCGTCCTCGATGCCGCGCAGGGCGTCGTAGTCGAGCACGACGCAGCCGATCCCGCGGTCCGTCGCGAGCACCTTCGCCTGCGGCTTGATCTCCTGCGCCGCGAACACGCCCTTCACGGGGGCCAGGTGCGGATCGCGGTTGAGCAGCTCCAGGTAGCGGGTCAGCTGCTCGACGCCGTCGATCTCACCGCGCCGCTTGATCTCCACCGCGACCGTCCCGCCGTCCGCGTCGCGGCACAGGATGTCCACGGGGCCGATCGCCGTCGGGTACTCGCGGCGGATCAGGGTGTACCCCTCGCCGAGCGTCTCGATGCGGTCGGCGAGCAGCTCCTGGAGGTGGGCCTCCACGCCGTCCTTGATGAGACCGGGGTCCACACCGAGCTCGTGCGAGGAATCGTGGAGGATCTCCTCCATCGTGATGATCAGTTTCTCGCCCGCTTTGTTGATCACGGTCCAGACGCCCGCCTCACCGTCCGCACCCTCCTTCAGCGTGCACGGCGGGGACATCCAGTTGAGCGGTTTGTACGCCCGGTCGTCCGCGTGGATCGAGACGCTCCCATCGGCCTTGATCAGGATCAGACGGGGCGCGGAGGGCAGGTGGGCCGTGAGCCGACCCGCGTAGTCCACGGAGCAACGGGCAATGACGAGACGCATGGTCCGCAACGCTACAAGACGGGCGCTCTTCCGCGCGATTCGGGCATCATCCTGAGCCGAACACCCGTCGGTTATCAGCCTGTTGTGTTCCCAATCTTCTGGTGCGACCAGGTCTGCGCGCTTACCGTGGAAGCTGGAGGTCGTCGTCCGTGCACGCTGCGTGGCGCACGGCCCGGCCTTCGTCCCTGCCCGCAAGACCCCGTCCGCGGGGTCGCGAGAGGAGAACCCATGTCGCTCGACGTCTCACCGGCACTGTTGGAACAGGCCGAGCGAGGCGAGGTCGACGAAGCCGACTTCGTCGACTGCGTCCGGACCTCCCTGCCCTACGCATGGGAGATGATCAGTTCCCTGGTGGCCCAGCTGAAGGTCGACGGCGGAGAGTTCGCCGACAACCAGACGCCGCCGCCGAACGAGCAGGCACGCGGTCAGCTGCTGCGCGCGCTCGCGAGCGATGCCATTCGTGGCGCCCTGCAGCGGCATTTCGGGGTGCGTCTCGCCTTCCAGAACTGCCACCGCGTGGCCGTGTTCCCGCTGGACCCGGCGGTGGACGAGCGGCTCGCCCGTTTCACGTCCGTACGGGGTCAGCTGCTCAACCAGTCGCCGACCCTGCGCGACTGCTGAGACATGGTGCTGCCGCTCCGCATCGCGGGAGACGTGGTCGACGCGTGCCGACGCGCGTCGACCACGAAGAGATGCCGGAGCGGCCGCACACTCTCCCCGCCGGGCCTCAGGCCAGCAGCGGGAGCACCTCGGCGCCGAGCCGCCGGACGTTCTCCTCGGTCGCCGCGAGATCGCCCGAACCCTCGGCGAGCAGAGCGAACCGTGTGATGCCCGTACGCTCCGCCGTCGCCGCGAGCCGGTCCGCCGCCAGCCGGGGCGTGCCCACCGGGTGCAGCCCGCACAGCAGCTCCGTGTACGCCACGGGGTCCCGCATCGCCCGGTGCCGGCCGTCGACCGTCACATGCGCGTCGAGACCCTGCCTCAGCCAGCCCGGCATCGCCTTCACCAACGACTCGGCCGCGTCCGCCGCCCGGTCCGCGAGCTGGACGACCCCCGCCGAGACGTGCCCCGCGCCGATCCGCGCGATCTCGTCCGGGTCCCGCCCGGCCTCCCGCGCACAGCGCGCCCAGGCCGCGACCATCTCGGCCTTGTCCTGGTCTCCGCAGTGCATCCCGAGCAGCATCGGAAGCCCCCGCTCCGCCGCGAGCCGCACACTCTTCTGCGAGGTGCAGGCCACCACGACCTCGGGCCCCGACTCACCGCCGATCAGCTCGTCGGCCCGGGGGACGACCGCCACCTCACGGAAAGCGAATCGTTCCCCCTCGGCGCCGACCCGGGACTCGCCCAGCCACCGCAGCAGCAGATCGAGCGACTCCGGGAAGCCCTTCTCGTACGCCTCCAGACCCGCGCCGAAGACCTCCAGGTCGACCCACGGCCCGCCCCGGCCCACCCCGAGGGTGAACCTGCCGCCCGAGGTGAGGTGCAGCAGCGCCGCCTGCTCTCCCAGGGCGACCGGGTGGACGGTCGGCAGCACACTGACCGCCGTGCCCACCCTCAGCCGCCGGGTGCGCCCGAGGAGCAGCGCGGCGAGCGTCACGGCCGAGGGGCAGACCCCGTACGGCACGAAGTGGTGCTCGGCGAGCCAGACGGAGTCGAGCCCCGCCTCCTCGGCGACCTCGGCGGTCCGCACCGCCCGGTGCAGGGCCTCCCCTTGTCCCTGGCCCGGGAACTGTGCGGCCAGAACGAACGTACCCACGCGCATCGCCTTCTGCCTCCTTGCGGCCGACGCGTATCTCCCCTCGCACTGGCAACAACGTCTGACACGTGCCAAAGGCAACGGCCGTTCATGAAGTTCTTGCGATTTTCGGCTAAGCCGTCCTGGGCGGGGCCCGGGGCACCGTGTCGCGGCCCGTAGGCTGGAGAGAACGGTCCGTGTCCCCAGACCCCGTGAGGTGTGCCCGTGTCCCCGCGCCACAACCGCTCCCGAGGCGGCGAGAAGCCCGAGCAGCAGCAGGGCGAACCCGGCGACCGGTACGGCGGCGCGCAGCGCAGCGAGACCTGGCAGGGCGAGGAGTGGTACGTCCGCCTCGTCGCCGGAGCCAGCTCGCCGGGCAAGCGCTACCGCTGCCCCGGCTGCGACCAGGAGATCCCCTCCGGCGCCCCGCACGTCGTCGCCTGGCCCGAGTACGGGGGCGTCGACGACCGCCGCCACTGGCACAAGGCCTGCTGGAGCGCGAAGGACCGCCGCACCAGCAGGGTGCAGCGGTCCAGGAACGCGCCGAGGTACTGAGGCAGGTCGCTCCTGCTCACACGTCCCGGCTGTTCAGCAGGGCGTAGGCGCCGGCCAGAGCCGCGGCCGTGACACCCGCCATGATCAGCAGCGGCTCCCAGCCCGCCGGGCCGTTGTCGCCGAACGGCGGACGCTCGCTGTACAGCGCGATCATCTGCGAGGGGATCGCGTAGGTGAAGAGCGCCTCCTGCACGGACCGGAGCGCCTCCGAGAACATGAACAGCGCCGCCACCAGCGGGAGCAGCAGCAGACCGATCATGACGGTGATCGCACCGGCCGAGTGCCGGATGAGCGTCCCGAGCGCCAGCGACAGCAGACCGAGCATGGCCAGGTACGCGCCCGCCCCGACCGTCGCCCGCAGCCACTCGGCGCCCGTCGGCTCCGACGCGGTGTCCACCATGGCGACCTGCGCCACCGCCACCAGCGACGCGAAGACGGTGGTGACCGTGAAGACCAGCAGGAAGAAGACGATCGCCTTCGCCGTCAGCACCCGCGCCCGGCTCGGGCAGGCCGTCAGGGTCGTACGGATCATGCCCGTGCCGTACTCGGAGGCGATCGTCAGGACCCCGAGGGTGATCACGCAGATCGACGCCGGGAGCATGCCGAAGAAGCCGAAGCCGAGCGCGGACTCGTCGCCCATCGGCGCCTCGGAGGCCGAGGCGATGGCCGCCACGCCCAGGCCGATGCCCAGCATCAGCAGGATCATCACGCCGAGCGTCCACATCGTCGACCGCACCGAGCGGATCTTCGTCCACTCGGAGGCGAGGGCGTCACCGAGGTGCGCCCTGCGGACCGGGATGGGGGAGACGTAGGCGTGCGGCGCCGGAGCGTGGTGCGGGGCGGGGGCGGTCATCGGGCGTCCTTGGTGGTGTCGCTCGGCTGCGGGGTGGCGTGCGGGCTCTGCGCGGGCGGCTGAGGAGCCCCGGCGTACGGGTTCGGCGCGGGCGCCTGCGGAGCCCCGGCGTACGGGTTCTGTCCGGGCGGCGGCGGGGCGTACCAGCCCTGCTGCGCGACCTCGGGGGCCGCCGCCGGCTGCTGCGGCGGCATCCCGTACCCCGGCTGACCGGGCAGGAGCGGCGCCTGGAGGTGCGCGAGCCGGTCGTCGGTGGAGCGGTAGTCCACGGCGCCCTGCGTCATCCGCATGTACGCCTCCTCGAGGGAGGCCTGGTGCGGGGAGAGCTCCCAGAGCCGTACGCCCGCGTCGTGCGCGAGGTCGCTGATCCGCGGCAGCGGCAGACCCGTCACGCGCAGCGCGCCGTCCGGCTCGGACAGCACCTGGCCGCCGGCCTCCGTGAGCGTCGTCGTCAGCTTCTCGCGCTGCGCCGGCTCGGTCTGCGGGGTCCGCACCCGGGCGAAGTCGGCGGAGTTCGCCGAGATGAAGTCCGTGACGCTCATGTCCGCGAGCAGCTGCCCCCGGCCGATCACGATCAGGTGGTCCGCCGTCAGTGCCATCTCGCTCATGAGGTGGCTGGAGACGAAGACGGTCCGGCCCTCGGAGGCCAGCTTCTTCATCAGGTTGCGGACCCAGAGGATGCCCTCCGGGTCCAGGCCGTTGACCGGCTCGTCGAAGAGCAGCACCTGCGGGTCGCCGAGGAGCGCCGCCGCGATGCCGAGCCGCTGGCCCATGCCGAGCGAGAAGCCCTTGGAGCGGCGCTTGGCCACGTCCTGGAGGCCGACGACGCCGAGGACCTCGTCGACCCGCTGGGCCGGGATGCCGGCCAGCTGGGCGAGCGACAGCAGGTGGCTGCGCGCGCTCCGGCCGCCGTGCACGGCCTTCGCGTCGAGGAGCGCTCCGACCTGCCGGGGCGCGTTCGGCAGCTGCCGGAAGGGGTGGCCGCCGATCGTCACATGCCCGGAGGTGGGCCGGTCGAGCCCGAGGATCATGCGCATCGTCGTCGACTTGCCCGACCCGTTGGGCCCCAGGAAGCCGGTGACGACACCGGGCCTCACCTGGAAGGAAAGGTTGTACACGGCCGTCTTGGCGCCGTAGCGCTTCGTCAGGCCGACTGCCTCGATCATTCTCCAGCCCCATCGACAGGTCGGTGTCATCCATGTCGGGGCGTGGCGGCCGTCGGCCGGAGCCCCCCGTATGAATGAGGAGCTTATCCAGCCGTTGACGGTTCCGGCGAAGCGGAATTGAAGCGGTCGGGAAGGTCCGGGAGATTTCCAGGTCGACCCCTACGGGTCGGACCGGCCCCGGACGGTGCGGCCGATCCCCGGGGGGCCGGCACCTCCGGGGCCCGGCCCGGACCCGTCAGGCGTCGCGCTTCTTCAGCACCAGGTAGCCGCCGGCGAGCGACGCCGCCACCCAGAGCAGCATGATCCCGAGCCCGCCCCAGGGTCCGTACGGGGCCTTCTCCGTGTTCAGGGCGTCCGGGACGACCTGCATGATCTTCGAGCCGGCCTGGTCGGGGAAGTACTTGGCGACCTCCTTGGCCTTCGGCACGGCCGCCAGGATCTGCGAGACCAGGAAGAAGAACGGCATCAGGATGCCGAGCGACAGCATCGAGGAGCGCAGCATCGCCGCCACGCCCATCGAGAAGATCGCGATCAGCCCCATGTAGAGACCGCCGCCGAACACCGCCCGCAGCACGTTCTCGTCGCCGATCGACGCCCGGTGCTCGCCGAGCAGCGCCTGCCCCAGGAAGAAGGCGAGGAAGCTCGTCACGACACCGACGAGCAGCGCGAGACCACCGGCCACCGCGATCTTCGAGAAGAGGAAGGTCGCGCGCTGCGGCACGGCGGCGAGCGAGGTGCGGATCATGCCGGAGGAGTACTCGGTGCCGACCACCAGGACGCCGAAGACGACCATCGCCAGCTGCCCCAGGGTCATCCCGAAGAAGCTGACCAGGGTCGGGTCGAAGGTGAGCTTCTCGGCCTGGCTGAGATCGTCGAAGGTGGAGTTGAACACGGCGGACAGCGCCGCGCCGACCCCCACCGTGACGATCAGGGCGCTCGCCAGCGTCCAGACGGTGGACGACACCGTCCGGATCTTCGTCCACTCGGACCGGAGGACCGCGGATGCCGCTGCCATCGATCAGGCTCCCTCGGAGGTCGAGCCCCACCGGGGGCCGGGCGCCACCGCGGCGCCGTGTACGTCGGTGCCGTGCGCGTGGTACTCCACCGCAGCGGCCGTCATCTGCATGAACGCCTCTTCGAGCGAGGCGCGCTGGGAGCTCAGCTCGTGCAGGACGATCTGGTTCGCGCCCGCCAGCTCACCCAGCTTCTCGGTGGTCGTCCCGTCCACCTCGAGCGTGCCGTTCCCCGACTCGACCACGACAAATCCGTTGGCGTGGAGAACGTCCCGCAGGCGTTCCTGCTCCGGGGAACGCAACCGCACATAACTTCGTGAATTCTGCTGGATGAAATCCGCCATCGAGGTGTCGGCCAGCAGCTTTCCCTGCCCGATCACGATCAGATGATCGGCCGTCAGCGCCATTTCACTCATCAGATGGCTGGAGACGAAGATCGTCCGGCCCTCGCCGGCCAGCGCCTTCATCAGATTGCGGATCCAGTGAATTCCCTCGGGGTCCAGACCATTGACGGGTTCGTCGAACATCAGGATCTCGGGATCGCCCAGCAGCGCCGAGGCGATACCCAGCCGCTGCCCCATGCCGAGGGAGAAACCCTTCGACTTCTTCCGTGCGACCGCCGTCAGACCCACGAGGTCGAGCACCTCGCCGACCCGGCTCTCCGGGATCCGGTTCGACTGCGCGAGACACAGCAGGTTGTTGTACGCGGAGCGCCCGCCGTGCATCGCCTTGGCGTCGAGCAGCGCGCCGATGTACTTCAGCGGCTCCTGGAGCTCCCGGTAGTGCCTGCCGTCGATCCGGACCGTACCGCTGGTCGGGTTGTCCAGGTCGAGCATCATCCGCATCGTCGTCGACTTGCCCGCCCCGTTCGGCCCGAGGAAGCCCGTGACGACCCCCGGCCGGACCTGGAAGGAGAGATGGTCGACCGCCGTCTTCGCCCCGTAGCGCTTGGTCAGGCCCTCAAGCTCGATCATGCGTACCAACCTAAGGGCGCGCAAAACCCCCCGCCACCGGAATGACGGAGGGTTTCGGATGCGCCGTGCACGCGGTTCCGCCGACGACAGGCCGGCGGAACCGGCGGGTGTCAGCGGGACTGCCGGGGCGTCAGCGGGACTGCTGGGCCGGGACGCCGGCGGCGCGCTCGTCGTCGATCGGGGAGCCGGCCGCCGCGACCGCGGCACCCGTCAGCGTCGCCAGCATCTCGCGGACGTTGGTCAGCTGCGCGTTGATCGAGTCGCGGCGGTTCGTCAGCGCCGCGAGCTCGCGCTCCGACTCGCTGCGGATCCGGTCGGCCTTCGCGTTCGCGTCGGCGACGATGTCCTCGGCCTGGCGCTGCGCGGTCTCCACCGTCTGACGGGCCCGGCGCTCCGCGTCCGTACGCAGCTTCTCGGCCTCCAGGCGGAGCTGCTCGGCGCGGTGCTCGATCTCGGCGAGGCGCTTCTCGGCCTTCGCCTGACGCGAGGCCAGGTCCCGCTCCGACTGCTCGCGGCGCTTCGCCAGGTTGGTCTCGAAGTCCGCGGCGGCCTGGGCGGCCTTGGCGCGGGTCTCCTCGAAGAGGGCGTCCGCCTCCTCGCGCTTCGACTGCGCGTCCTTCTGCGCCTCGGCGCGCAGCGAGTTGGCCTCGCCCTGCGCCTTCTCGACGATCCGGACGCCCTCGTCCTCGGCCTTCGACTTCCGCTCGGCCGCGAAGGACTCCGCGTCGTTGCGCACCTGCTGGGCGGCCGACTCGGCCAGCTCGCGGTGCTGCTCGGCGGCGCGACGGGCCTCCTCGCGCAGGTCCTTCGCCTCCTCCTCGGCGAGCCGGAGGATCTTCTCGACACGGGCGCCGAGGCCGGCGTACGACGGCTCGGCGTCGGTGACCTGCGCCTGTGCGTTCTGCGTTTCGAGGTGGAGTTCCTCGATGCGCTTCTCCAGGGAAGTGATCCGGGAGAGAGCACTGTCACGGTCGGCGACGAGCTTGGTAATGCGGTCGTCCACCTGACCGCGGTCGTAACCACGCCGCACGAGCTCGAAGCCGAAGGGGGAGGAAGTGTCGCTCATGGGGTTCCTGTCGAATGAGACCGGTGAGGTGTTAGAGGGAATCCTAGGGGCCGGAGCGGCGTGTCATCGAGCGTATGCCCGTTTGATCTGGAGAATGTCCAGCCTTTCGAGTGGCTAGCCGTCCTGGGACTTGCCACTCGAACGAGTGGACCCCGCCGATGCGCCCGCCTTGACGCCCCCCGCCCCACCGGACTTCGCGCCCGCCGACGGAGTCTCGAAAGACTCCAACGCCTCCAGCACGTCCTGGACACGGGAGATCTCGGCATTGATGTCCTCGCGCCTGCGCACGAGCACCTCCAGCTCCCGCTTGCCCTCCTCGACGGTCCGCTCGGCCTCGGCCTCCGCGTCGGCCCGCAGCTGCTCGGCCTCCGCCTTGATGCCCTCGGCCTCCGCGACGAGCGAGGCCTTCTTCTGCTCGGCCTCCTTGAGGAGCGCCTCCGCCTTCCGGACGGCCGCGATACGGACCTTGCTCGCCTCGGAACTCGCCTCGGAGACCAGCTCCTTCGCCTTCTCCTCCGCCTCGGCGCGCTGCTCCGTCGCGGCCTTGACCAGCTTGTCGACGCGCTCGCCGGCCGTCTTCATCTGCTCGGCGGTCTCGCGCCGCGCCCGGTCGTGCAGTTCCTCGATCTCGCCCTCGACGCGGCCCCGCAGCTCCTCGGACCGGTCCCTTATGGCCGTCGCGTCGCTGCGCGCTCCGACGAGCAGCTCGTCGGCGTCCGTACGGGCCTTCTCCACGAGCGAGTTGCCCTCGACGGTCGCCTCGGCGACGATCCGCTCGGCCTCCTTGCGGGCCGCGCCGACCATGGTGTCCGCCTGCGTCTCGGCGTCGGTGGTGGCGCGCAGCGCCTCCTCCTGGGCCTTGGCGATGAGCTGGTCCGCCTGCTCGGCCGCGTCCGAACGCTTCCGCGCGCCGGCCTCCCGGGCCTCGTCGAGCGTCCGGTCCGCCTCCTCGCGGGCCTCCGACCGCATCTGCTCGGCCGCCGCCTCGGCGTCCGCCTTCACCTGCTCCGACTCCGCGCGGATCCGCTCGGCGTCCTGCTGAGCGGCCTCCACCGCCGCGGCCGCCTCCGCCTCCGCCCCGGCCTTGTGGCGCTCGGCCTCCGCGACGGTCCGGCCCGCCTGCTCGGCGGCCTCCGCCGCGATCCGCTCGGCCTCGGCGCGCGCGTCCGCGGTGACCGCGTCGGACAGCTCGCCCGCCTCACGGGTGATCCGCTCGGCCTCGGCCGTCGCCTCGGCGAGGAGCGCGTCGGCCTGCTCGGCGGCGTCGGAGCGGCGCTTGTCGGCGGCCTTGCGGGCCTCGTCGAGGACCTGCTCGCCGTCCGCGAGGGCGGCGGTGCGCAGGGCCTGGGCGTGCGCCTCCCCGTCGATCTTGACCTGCTCGGCCTCGGTACGGAGCCGCAGCGCGTCCTGCTCGGTCGTGTCCATGAGCTCGACCGCCTCGGCGGTGAGCCGCTCGGCCTCGGCCGTCGCCTCGGCGAGCAGCGCGTCGGCCTGCTCGGCGGCGTCGGAGCGGCGCTTGTCGGCGGCCCTGCGGGCCTCGTCGAGGACCTGCTCGCCGTCCGCGATCGCCGCGGTGCGCAGCGCCTCCGCGTGCGCCTCCCCGTCGGCCTTGACCTGCTCGGCCTCGGTACGGAGCCGCAGCGCGTCCTGCTCGGTGCTCTCCAGGAGCTCGGCGGCCTCGGTCGTGAGCCGCTCGGCCTCGGCGGTTGCCTCGGCGCCGATCCGCTCGGCCTCGCTCGTCGCCTCCCCGATCAGGGTGTCGGCCTGCTCGGCGGCGTCGGAGCGGCGCTTGTCGGCGGCCCTGCGGGCCTCGTCGAGGATCTGCTCGGCCTCGGCGCCGATCCGCTCCGCTTCCGCACGCGCCTCGCCGACCACCGTCTCGGCGCGCTCGGCGGCCTCCGAACGGATCCGGTTCGCGTCGTCCCGGGCGTCGGCCCGCGTACGGGCCGCGTCCTGCTCCGCCGAGGCGAGCGAGTCCGTCACCTCGGTGCGTACCCGCTGCGCGTACTCCGCGGTGTCCGCCCGCAGCTTCTCCGACTCGGCGATCGCGTCCGCGACGGTCCGCTCGGCCAGCGCCTTCGCGGCCTCCGACTCCTCCTGGGCGCGCGCCCGGGTGCGGGAGGCGTCCTCGGACGCCCGCTCCCGCTCCTCGTACGCGTCGGCGCGGACCCGGTCCGCCTCCTCCTGCGCCTCGGTGCGCGTCCGCTCGGCCGCGTGCTCGGCGGCGCTGCGCAGCCCGGCGATCTCCTCCTCGGCCTGCTCGCGCAGCCCGGCCACCGAGTCCCGCACCTCCTGGGCGGTGTGCTCGGCGGCGGTGACCATCTCGGTCGCCCGGGCGTCCGCCTCCTCGACCAGGCGCTGCGCCTCGGTCTGGGCGTCCTCGACGCGCCTGCGGGCGGCGGCGAGGAGCTCCTCGGACTGCTCGCGGGCGTGCTCGCGCTCGCGGCCGGCCTCGGAGCGGGCCGAGTCCAGCGTCTCCTCGGCCTCCCGGCGACGCCGGTTGGCCTCCTCCTGCGCGGCGGCCAGCGCCTCGGCGGCCTCGGCGGCGACCCGCTCGGCGGCGGCCGCGGCCTCCGCCCGCACCCGGTCGGCGGTCTCCTGCGCCTCGGACCTCAGGCGCTCGGCCTCGTCCGCGGCCTCGGTGCGGAGCCGTACGGAGGCGGCCTCGGCCTCGCTCCGCGCGGTGGAGGCGTCCGAGGCGGCCTCGGCGCGCAGCCGCTCGGCCTCCTGCTCGGCCTGCTCCTGGAGCGTACGGACGCGTTCGGCGGCCTCCGTGCGGAGCCGCTCGGTCTCCTCGGCGGTCTCGCGGCGGATGCGCTCGCTCTCGGCGCGAGCGTCGGTCAGCTCCTGTCCGGCCGCCGCCACCTTGGTCTCGGCGTCGGTGTGCAGCCGGGTCAGCTCGTCGGCGGCCTCGGCGCGGCGGGCCTCGGCGGCCCGCTCGGCGTCCGCGCGCAGCCCGGCGGCGGTCTCCTCGGCCGCGTCCCTGACGGACTCCGCCTGCTCCTCGGCCTCGGCGCGCAGCCGCTCGGCCTCGGCGCGGGTGCGCTCCAGGGTCTCCTCGGCCTGCGCACGGAGCGTCTGGGCGCGCTCGACGGCCTCCGACTTGACCCGCTCGCTCTCGGCGCCGGCCTTGGTGCGGAGCTCCTCGGCGTCCGTACGGGCCTTGGTCAGCAGCTCCTCGGCGGTACCGGCCGCCTCCTCGATCTGCTGGAGGGCCTCGCGGCGGGCCTCGCCGCGGATCCGCTCGCCCTCGGCGATGGCCTCGGCGCGCAGCTGCTCGGCCTCGCCGCGCAGCCGGCGGGCCTCCTCCTGGAGCTCGACCGTCTTGGCGCGGTACTCCTTGGTGTCGTCCTTCGCCGAGCCGAGCAGCTCGTCGGCCTGCTCCTCGGCGCGGGTCCGCAGCCGGTCCATCTCGGTCTCGGCCTCGCGGCGGATCCGCTCGGCCTCCTCGGAGGCCTTGCGGGTGGTCTCGCGGGCGTCCTCGGAGGCCTTGGTGAGGATCTCCTCGGCGCTGCGGGCGGCCTTGGCGAGCGCGGCGGCGGAGTCCTCGGCCACGGCCGTCCGGGCCTTCTCGGAGGCCTCCGAGACCAGCTTCTCGGCCTCGGCGGTCGCCTCGCGGAGCTTCTCCTCGGCATCGGCCTTGAGGGCCTCGGCGTCCTTGGTGGCCTCGCCGACGAGCCGGGCGATCTCCGTCTTGGCGGTGCGGGTGCGCTGCTCGTTGACCGACTCGGCGGAGGCGAGCTGCTTGGCGGCGGCCTCCCTGGCCTCCGTGAGGGCCTTCTCGGCCTCGGCGCCGGCCAGCCGGAGCTTCTCCTCGGCCTCCTGGAGGCGCTGCTCGGCGGCGCGGGAGAGTTCGGTGGCCTGGCGGCGGGCCTGGTCCGTCTCGGCGGTGGTCGTCGAGCGGAGCTGCTCGGCGTGGCTCGTGGCCTCCTGGGCCTGGCTGGAGGCGGCGCTCAGGAGCCGCTCGGCGTCCTTGCGGGCGCGCAGCAGGATGGCCTCGGCCTCGGCGCGGGCGGCCTCGGCCTCGGTGCCGACGCGGCGGCTGGTCTCCTCGGCGAGCCGGGTGGCCTCGGCGCGGGCGGTGGCGAGCGACTGCTCGGCCTCCGCGCGGGACTCCTCCATGAGGCGGCGGGCCTGGGACTCCGTGCGGGCGCGCAGCTGCTCGGCCCAGGCGACGTTCTCGTTGACGTGCGCCTCGACGGTCTGGCGGCGCTCGCTGAGCTCCTGGTCCAGCTGCTGGCGGCGCTGGACCGCCTCGTTGTGCAGCTCGGCCTGGAGCCGGGACTGGTGCTCGGCGTGCTCCTGGAGGATGCGCTGCGTCTGGGCGCGGGCCTCGCGCAGCTCGCGCTCGGCGTCCTGGCGGAGCTGCTCGGCCTGCGCCTGCGCGTTGCGCAGCAGCTGTTCGGCCTGGTAGCCGATGTCCGCGCTGTCGTACGCGGGCCGGGACGCGATCGTGCGGCGCGCCTCGTGGAGCTTGGCACGCAAGACCTCGACTTGGTAACCGAGGTCCTCGGCGTGCTGGACGGCCTTCTCACGCTCGGTCTTCAGCCGGTCCATCTCGGCTTCGAACCGGGCGAGATGGTCGTCTTCAGCTCGGTGGCTCTCCTGGCGTTCGTAGCCCCGCACTGCGCGGTCCATCCTTCCCCGAGCTCTTCGAGCAGGGGAGACCCCAACCCTGATCGCGTAACCCCACGAGCACCGTCCTCACCGACGAGAACGGACCCCCGGGGAATCGTGATGGATCGGACGACCCCGACATCCCGACTTCGGGGCCACGTGGAGCGGCCCCGACCGGCCCCGGCCCGGAGCCGCCCACTCTACCGGGCCAGGAATCCGGAGGTCAGTGCTCCGCTGAGGAGTGGTCAGTGGAGGGCTTCGCCGAGGTGACCAGTTCCGTGAGGACGCCGTGGCAGTCCTTGGGGTGCAGGAAGGTGATGCGGGAGCCCATCGAGCCGATGCGGGGCTCGTCGTAGAGGACGCGGACGCCCTTCCCGCGGATGGCCTCGGCGTCGCCGTCGACGTCCGCCGTGCCGAAGGCGATGTGGTGCACGCCCTCGCCGTTCTTGGCGAGCCACTTGCCCACCGCCGAGTCCTCGCGGGTCGGCTCCAGGAGCTGGAGGTAGGAGGCCCCGCCGTCCGAGGTCTCGTTGATCTTGAGCATGGCCTCGCGGACACCCTGCTCTTCGTTGACCTCGGTGTGGAACACCTCGAATCCGTACGTCGCACGGTAGAACTCGACAGTCTTGTCGAGGTCGAAACAGGCGATCCCGATGTGGTCGATACGCGTCAGCATGCTCCCTAGTCCAGCGCCAGAAGGGCGGTTACGCAACGTGCGCGCGATCACACCGGCTGCCCGGTGACCGGGCGCCGCGCGTCTCAGTACATTGGCGGTAAACCCTCGTTCACTCCTCATCCCTAGGGGCCGTGCCTCATGTCTGGAACGACCGGTACCACCTCAGTGATCGTCGCGGGCGCCCGCACGCCCATGGGTCGCCTGCTCGGCTCGCTCAAGTCCTTCTCGGGCGCGGACCTCGGCGGGTTCGCGATCAAGGCCGCCCTCGACCGCGCGGGCATCGGCGGCGACCAGGTGCAGTACGTGATCATGGGCCAGGTGCTCCAGGCGGGCGCCGGGCAGATCCCCGCCCGCCAGGCCGCCGTCAAGGCCGGCATCCCGATGAACGTCCCGGCCCTCACCATCAACAAGGTGTGTCTGTCCGGTCTCGACGCCATCGCGCTCGCCGACCAGCTGATCCGCGCGGGTGAGTTCGACGTGGTCGTCGCCGGCGGCCAGGAGTCGATGACCAACGCCCCGCACCTGCTGCCGAAGTCCCGCGAGGGCTACAAGTACGGCGCGATCGAGATGCTCGACGCGATGGCGTACGACGGCCTCACCGACGCCTTCGAGGGCATCGCCATGGGCGAGTCCACCGAGAAGCACAACACGCGCCTGGGCATCCCGCGCGACGTGCAGGACGAGATCGCCGCCCTCTCGCACCAGCGGGCCGCCGCCGCGCAGAAGAACGGCATCTTCGAGGCCGAGATCACCCCGGTCGAGATCCCGCAGCGCAAGGGCGAGCCGGTGATCTTCTCCAAGGACGAGGGCATCCGCGCGGAGACCACCGCCGAGTCCCTCGGCAAGCTCCGTCCGGCCTTCGCCAAGGACGGCACCATCACCGCCGGCACCTCCTCGCAGATCTCCGACGGCGCCGCCGCCGTCGTCGTGATGAGCAAGGCCAAGGCCGAGGAGCTGGGCCTGGAGTGGATCGCCGAGATCGGTGCCCACGGCAACGTCGCGGGCCCGGACAACTCGCTCCAGTCGCAGCCGTCCAACGCCATCCAGCACGCGCTCAAGAAGGACGGCCTGACCGTCGACGACCTCGACCTGATCGAGATCAACGAGGCCTTCGCCGCCGTCGCGCACCAGTCAATGAAGGACCTCGGCGTTACCCCCGAGAAGGTGAACGTCAACGGTGGCGCCATCGCCCTGGGCCACCCGATCGGCATGTCCGGCGCCCGCGTGGTGCTGCACCTCGCCCTGGAGCTCAAGCGGCGCGGCGGCGGCATCGGCGCGGCGGCCTTGTGCGGCGGCGGCGGTCAGGGTGACGCGCTGATCGTCCGTGTCCCCGGAAACGGCAAGTAGTTCCGTACTGAAGGAGCAGCGCAGATGGTGGACGTCCCCGAACTCGTCGCCCAGGCACGGGAGGGCCGGCCGCGGGCCGTGGCCCGGCTGATCTCGCTCGTCGAGGGGGCGTCCCCCCAGCTGCGCGAGGTGATGGCGGCGCTCGCGCCGCTGACCGGCGGCGCGTACGTGGTGGGCCTGACGGGTTCGCCGGGCGTGGGCAAGTCCACGTCCACGTCCGCGCTGGTCTCCGCGTACCGCAGGGCGGGCAAGCGGGTCGGCGTCCTGGCCGTCGACCCGTCCTCGCCGTTCAGCGGCGGAGCGCTGCTCGGCGACCGGGTCCGGATGTCGGAGCACGCCTCCGACCCGGGGGTCTACATCCGCTCGATGGCCACCCGTGGCCACCTGGGCGGCCTCGCCTGGTCCGCCCCGCAGGCCATCCGCGTCCTGGACGCGGCCGGCTGCGAGGTGATCCTCGTGGAGACGGTCGGCGTCGGGCAGTCCGAGGTCGAGATCGCCTCCCAGGCCGACACCTCGGTCGTCCTCCTCGCGCCGGGCATGGGCGACGGGATCCAGGCCGCGAAGGCGGGCATCCTGGAGATCGGCGACCTGTACGTGGTGAACAAGGCCGACCGGGACGGCGCGGACGCCACCGCCCGGGAGCTCAACCACATGCTGGGCCTGGGCGAGGCGCGGTCCGCGGGTGACTGGCGGCCGCCGATCGTCAAGACGGTCGCGGCGCGCGGCGAGGGCATCGACGAGGTCGTGGAGGCCCTGGAGAAGCACCGCGCGTGGATGGAGGAGCACGGGGTGCTCGCCGACCGTCGCAGGTCCCGTGCCGCGCGCGAGGTGGAGACCATCGCGGTCACCGCCCTGCGCGAGCGCATCGGCGACCTGCACGGCGACCGGCGCCTGGACGCGCTGGCCGAGCGGATCGTCGCGGGCGAGCTCGACCCGTACGCGGCCTCCGACGAGCTGGTCGCGAGCCTGACGGGCAACTGACGGCGTACACGACGCGGGAAGGGCCTCTCCGGTCGTCCGGAGAGGCCCTTCCCGTTTCTCTGTCAGGTCACGGCTTGCCGCGGCGCCCGCGGAGCTGCTCCGCGATCGGCTTCAGGGACTCGTGGAGGTCTCCGAGGGCCTCGGGGCCGATCTGGTCGATGAAGTGCCGGCGCACCGACTCGACGTGGTGCGGGGCGACCTTGCGCATGGTCTCCATGCCGTCGTCCGTGAGGACGGCGTACAGCCCGCGGCGGTCGGACTCGCAGTTCTCGCGCCGGACGAGTCCGGCGTTCTCCATCCGGGTGATCTGGTGGGAGAGCCGGCTCTTGGACTGGAGGGTGGCCGTCGCGAGGTCGCTCATGCGCAGCCGCCGCTCCGCCGACTCCGAGAGGTTCACCAGGATCTCGTAGTCGTTCATCGTCAGGCCGAAGGGCTGGAGGTCCTTCTCCAGCTGGTGCGTGAGCATCCGCTGGACGTCCAGGAACGTGCGCCAGGCGCACTGCTCGCCGTCGGTGAGCCAGGGGATGACGGTCTCGGTCTCGGTCTCCATGTGTGGATTCTACCTAAGAAGTTGAATACTTGACGAAATCTGGGAGCGTGCGTTCGAAGACGTCACACTCCGCAGACTACCGCTCACAGACCGAAGCGCCGCTGGAGGTCACCGAGCTGGCCGGGAAGGCGCGGTACCGAGCCCGGCACGCTCTGGCCGGAACCGTGCGCACCATGGCCGCCCGGGACTCCCGCCTGCGCGGGCGGGCCGCCGATCGCCCGGTCCGCCATGAGCAGCTCCGTCGACTGGAGCAGGACCGTGCCCGCGCCCACGAACTCGAACTGGTGCTCCTCGCCCGAGGTGCCGCCGATGCCCGTCAGGGCCCGTACGCCGCCCATCACGCCCGTCATGTAGCCGTGGTCGTAATGATGACAGGGAGAGGGGCAGTCGGCCCAGCCGACCAGCGCCTGCGGGTCCACCCGCATCGGCGGCTCCATGAAGACCACCGGGCCGTTCGACGCGGCCACGAACTTGCCCGTGCCGATCAGCGTCACGAAACCCGGCACGATCGACTGCTTCAGCGCGAGCGTCGGCTGGTAGGCCAGCAGGTTGCCCGAGCGGATCGTCAGGTTGCCCTCGTCCAGGTCGAACGAGTTCACGTCGAAGGCCCGGTCCGCGAGCAGCATCTTGCCGCTGCCCTCCGCGACCACCCAGTCGCTCGCGTGCAGCGGCGAGTGGAAGGACGTGCGGACCAGCCGGTCGAGCCGCCCGTGCCCGATGCCGTTGAACTCGATCCGCCCGTAGTAGGCGATCATCTTGCCCTTCTGCAGGAACCACTGGGAGCCCTTGAGCTCCACGCAGAAGGTGTACGGATTGACGTTGTCGTCCGACGGAAGCGTCGTCGGGTCGTGGATCACCGGGGTGCTCACAGCTTCTCCTCCGAGGCCTGGACGTACACCGCGCCGCTGCCGCTCAGCTCCAGCTGGAACGCCTCGCCTGAGCCGCGCCCCACCATGTCGCGCCAGCCCAGCGCCGTGGAGAGCTTGTTCCGCACGTCGCCGTGGTGGGCCACGTACGCCTGCGGGTCGACGTGGACCGGGCGGCCGGGGGAGATCGGCAGCTCGATGACCCCGCCGTGCGCCATGACGGCCACCGAGCCGTGGCCCTTGAGGGTGGTGGTGAAGAGGCCCTGGCCGGTCACCTGGCCGCGGACCATGCCCATGACCCCGCCCTGCGAGCCCATGAACATCGTGCCCTGTTCCAGGGTGCCGTCGAAGGCGAGGAGCCGGTCGGCCTCCACGTACAGGGTGTCGCCCGTCAGCGCGATCACCTGGATGTGGTGGCCGCCGTGCCCGAACATCACCGTGCCGTTGCCCTCGACCGTCATCAGCGGCGTCGCCTCGCCGGCCACGCGGCGTCCGATCATCGACATCACACCGCCCTGGCCGCCCGCGATGTTCGGCGTGAAACTGACGTCGCCGCGGTACGCGAGCATCGCCCCGCGCTGGCTGAACATCCGCTGCCCGGGGATGACGGTCGCCTCGACCATCTTCGAGTTGATCTCGCGGAACGGCATCAGACGTCCCCCCCGATCGTGTTGCGCTCGCTCGGCTGGACGTACACGAGGCCGTCCCCCTCGAAGCGGATCTGGAAGGCCTCGCCGCCGCCCTCACCCAGGAGGGTGCGGAAGGTCACACCCGACTGGAAGTGCTGCTGGAGGTTGCCCTGGTGGGCGATGTACGCGCCGGGGTCGACCTGGAGCGGGTACTGCGGGGTCACCCGGAGCACCACCGCCGGGCCGTCGGAGGTGATCGCCGCCTGGCCGGTGCCCTCCACGGTCGTCGTGAAGAGGCCGTTGCCGGTGGCGCCGCCGCGCAGGCCCGTGAAGGTGGTGCCGGTGCGCAGCCCCGCGTCGGTGCAGAGCAGATTGCTCGCCTCGACCCAGAGCTTCTCGCCGTGCAGGGACACGAGGTTGATCTCGGAGGCCCGGTCGGCGAACCAGCAGGTCCCCTGGCCGCGTACCTCCATCACCTCCATCTGCTCACCGGTGAGCCGGCGGGTCACCATGCCACGCAGACCCTCACCTCCACCGCTCATCTTCTTGAACGCCATCTGGCCGTCGTAGGCGACCATCGAGCCGTTCTTCGCCTTGACGGAGTCGCCGGTCATGGAGACCGCGAGCACCTTGCTGCCCTGGAGTCGGAACGTTGCCACCCGGAGAAGGTACTGGGGACCCGGATAAAGAGACAGCAAAGTCGGCGTGCACAATGGACGGGCCCTTGTGCATCCGTTCACAAGATCGAACGAAGGTGACCCCCTCCGTGGACATCAAGACCGCTTCCTCCCTCCACCGGCTCCGGCTCGTCTCCGCGCCGGAGGCCGTCTCGTTCCTGCTTCTGCTCGTCTGCTCGGTGCTCAAGCGGACGACGGACTTCAACGCGGTGCCGGTCATGGGCGCGGTCCACGGCGTGCTCTTCGTCCTGTACGTCCTCTTCTGGCTGGACGCCTGGAACCGCACCAAGTGGAGCTTCGGCACCGCCGCGCTGTACTTCGCCCTCTCGGTGCTGCCGTTCGGCGGCTTCTGGGCCGAGCGCAAGCTGAAGGGCGAGGCCGCCGAGGCGGTCAGCGCCTCCCGTGCCCGCGCGGAGGCGGCCGAGGGTGCGGTGAAGGCGTGATCGTCGCGTTCTCCGTGACGCCGCTGGGCGTGGGGGAGGAGGTCGGCGAGTACGTCGCCGACGCAGTCCGTGTCGTCCGCGAGTCCGGCCTCCCGAACCGTACCGACGCGATGTTCACGAGCGTCGAAGGCGAGTGGGACGAGGTGATGGACGTCGTGAAGCGCGCCGTCGCCGCCGTCGAGGCCCGCGCGCCGCGCGTCTCCGTCGTCATGAAGGCCGACATCCGGCCCGGCGTGACCGACGGCCTGACCTCCAAGGTCGAGACCGTGGAGCGCCACCTCGGCGCCTGACACCGGCGGCGCCTGACGCAGCGAGGCGCCCGACACAACTGTGAAGCAGCCGGGACCCCCGGCCCTGATCCAGGGCCGGGGGTCTCTTCCGTTACCTGGTTGAGCGACTGCTCAAAATCGGCTACCTTCACTCGCGGGCAGTTTTGAGCGAGTGCTCAAGATGTCGGACGAGCTGGGGGAACACCGATGGGTCTCTACATCGAGACGCGGGTGCGCGCCGACCTGGAGACGCTCTGGGAGCGCACGCAGGAACCCGACCGCCACCAGCGGTGGGACCTGCGGTTCACGGAGATCGCCTACCTCCCGCGCGCCGAGGGCGAGCCGCAGCACTTCCGCTACGCGACCCGCGTCCTGCCCTTCCTGGTCGTCGCCGGCACCGGTGTCTCCGCGGGGGAGCGCCACCGGGCCGGCGGCGACCGGGTCTCCGCCCTCCGGTTCGCCTCGCCCCACCCGCTCTCGCTCCTCGCCGAGGGCAGCGGCTACTGGCGCTACGTCCCCACGCCCGACGGCGTCCGCTTCCTCACCGGCTACGACTACCGCCCCCGCTGGGGCCGCCTCGGCCGCGCCGCGGACCGGCTCGTCTTCCGGCCCCTCATGGGCTGGGCCACGGCCTGGTCCTTCGACCGGCTGCGGCTCTGGTGCGAGCGGGGGATCACCCCGGAGCGCTCCCGCAACCGCTGGCTGCTCGAACTCCTCGGCCGGGTACTGCTCGTGGCCGTCCCGTGGGCCGTCGGCTCGCTGCCGCTGGGGCTGGTGTCCCTCGCCTCCGTGCCGCTCACCGTCCTCGGGCTCGCCGCCGCCGTCCTCGTACCGCCCTCGCCCGGCACCCCGGCGGCCCGCCGCTGTCTGCGCACCCCGCCCGCCCGCAGCCGGGAGCCCCGGCTCCTCGCCACCCTGGAGCAGCCGTGACCGCGCCGCCCTCGATCTTCCGTACGGCCATGGGCGACGCCGCCTTCGAGCGGCTGCACCCGGAGCTCCGGCGGCGCTTCTCCGTGGGGCTCGCGAGCGGGGAGCTGTGCGTCGGACGGGGCGTCATGGACCGCGTCTGGCACGGCCGGGCCTTCGTGAAGCCGTTCCTCGCGGTCGGCGGCCGGCGGAACATCCTGCTGCCCCGCACCGGCCGGAACGTCCCCTTCGTCATCGAGAACGTGCCGTACACCGACTCGTACGGCCGGGAGACCGTCACTTTCGTCCGCACCTTCGACCTGCCCGGCGGCCCCCGGCGCTTCGACGCCACCATGGTCCACAGCCCCGAGCGCGACTGCGTCCTCGACTACCTCGGCACCCACCAGCACCTCGCCAGCGACCTCCACCTCTCCGCCGAACCCGACGGCTCGCTCCTCATCACCTCCGGCGAACACCGCTTCCGCGAAGGTCCGTTGGACGTCCGCGTCCCCGAACTGATCGGCGGCCGGGCCGAGGTCCGCGAGTCCTTCGACGAGCGCACCGGCCGCTTCCGCATCGACGTCCGGGTGGTGAACCGCCACTTCGGACCGCTCTTCGGCTACGAGGGCTCCTTCACCGCCGAGTACGCCGACGTACGCTCCCGGGGGGTGCGCGCCGGGCTGCGCCCGGTGCGCGAGGAGGTGCGGGCGTGAGCGGGGACGTGAAGGACCGGAAGGCCGGGGAGCCCAAGGGGCAGGACGCCCGGAGTCGGGAGACCCGCGACAAGCTGCTCGACGGCGCCCTCCGCACCCTCGTCGAGCAGGGCATCGCCAAGGCCTCCGCGCGGGCCATCGCGACCACCGCAGGGGTCAACCAGGCGCTGGTCTTCTACCACTTCGGCTCCGTCGACGAGCTGCTCGCCGCCGCCTGCCGACGCGGCGCCGAGCTGCGCGTCGCCCGCCACCGCGAGCGGCTCCGCTCCGTCGGCAGCCTCTCCGAGCTCCTCGCCTTCGGGCGCGAGATGCACGCCGAGGAGCGGGACGCCGGCCACGTCGCCGTCCTCGGCCAGCTGCTCGCCGGGGCCCAGACCCATCCGCGGCTCGCCCCGGCCACCGCCGCCGGGCTCGACCTGTGGATCGCGGAGATCGAACAGGTGCTCGTCCGGGTCCTCGCCGGGACCCCGTTCGCCGAGTTCACCGACGCCGCCGGGCTCGCCCGCGCCGTCGCGGCGTCCTTCGTCGGCCTCGAACTGTACGAGGGCGTCGACCCGGCCGGCGCCGAGGCGGCGCTCACCGCGCTGGAGCAGCTCGGCGCCCTGATGGCCGCGGTCGAGGAGCTCAACCCGGTCGCCCGAAAGGCCGTCACGTACACGCTGCGACGGCAGAGCGGTCGCGTCCGGTAAAGACGCCCACTCGGACGACTCCAGTCGACACGCCGAGCGATGTCCCCTTTCGTTGGGGTATCGACCTGTTCGACGACAGCTGGAGGCACCGTGCGGCAGGGAGGCTACGACTACGACACCTACAGCCGACTCGCCGGTCCCCTCACGGAACCGGACCCGGTGGCCTACAAGGTGCAGTACCGAAGTCTGCTCTCCAAGGAGCCCCACCGAATACGGGCCGTCCTGCTCATGTGCCTCGCGCCGCTGCTGTCGGCGCTGCTCCTGGCCTATCTCGTCTGGCCGAGCCACTGGACCGTCCGCGAGGGCGGCGACCGCTGGCTCGTCCACCTCGACACCGTGATGCTCGTGTCGATCGGCCTCATCTGCTTCTTCATGCTGGTGAACGTCACGTCGATCGCCCACGCCACCATGGTCGCCCGCGACCCGATACCCGTCCACGCCGAGCCCGGCACCCGCGTCGCCTTCCTCACCACGTACGTCCCGGGCAAGGAACCGCTCTCCATGGTCCGCGGCACCCTCGAAGGCGCCGTCCGGCTGCGGCACGACGGGCCGATGCAGGTCTGGCTCCTCGACGAGGGCGACTCCGCCGAGGCCAAGGCGCTCTGCGCCGAACTCGGCGTGCGCCACTTCACCCGCGCCGGCGTCCCCGAGTGGAACCGCAGGAAGGGCGCCCACAGGGCGAAGACCAAGCACGGCAACTACAACGCCTGGCTCGCCATGCACGGGGACGACTACGACTTCTTCGCCTCCGTCGACACCGACCACGTCCCGCTCCCCGACTTCCTGGAGCGGATGCTCGGCTACTTCCGCGACCCCGACATCGCCTTCGTCGTCGGACCGCAGGTCTACGGCAACTACACCGGCATCGTCACCAAGGCCGCCGAGTCGCAGCAGTTCCTCTTCCACGCCCTCATCCAGCGAGCCGGGAACCGCTACCGAGCGCCCATGTTCGTCGGCACCAACAACGTCGTCCGGATCGCCGCCCTCAAGCAGATCGGCGGCCTGTACGACTCCGTCACCGAGGACATGGCCACCGGCTTCGAACTGCACCGCAGGAAGAACCCGCGCACCGGCCACTTCTGGCGTTCCGTCTACACCCCCGACGTGCTCGCGGTCGGTGAGGGGCCGGCCTCCTGGACCGACTTCTTCACCCAGCAGCTGCGCTGGTCCCGGGGCACGTACGAGACGATCGTCAAGCAGTTCTGGAAGACGCCCTTCCGTACCCCGCCGGGCCGCTTCCTCAACTACACCCTGATGCTCGTCTACTACCCGATGACGGCCGTCAACTGGTTCGTGGGCATCCTCAGCGGCGTCCTCTACCTCTGGTTCGGCGCCTCCGGCACCCAGGTCTCCACCTCGGTGTGGCTGATGATCTACAGCGACGCCGTCGCCCTCCAGATCGGGCTCTACCTCTGGAACCGGCGCCACAACGTCTCGCCCCACGAACCCGAGGGCTCCGGCGGCCTCGCGGGCATGGCGATGTCCGCGCTCTCCGCGCCCATCTACCTCAAGTCCCTCGGCTCGGCGGTCCTGCGCACCCGCGGCCGCTTCGTCGTCACCCCCAAGGGCGGCGAGGCCAGCCCCGACCGCCTCCTCACCTTCCGCATCCACCTCTGCTGGGCGGCGGTCCTCATCGCCTCGCTCGTGGCCTCCGTGCACTTCGGTCACACCCACGCGGCCATGCGCACCTGGGCGTCCCTCGCCCTCGTCATCGCCCTGACCCCGGTCACCCTCTGGGCGTTCACGACCCTGCGGGACCGGCGCGCCCGGACCGTCAGGGAGCGCGCCCGTGCCCGGGCCCGTGCCCGCGGCCTCGTCGACGCCCGCGCGGGGGTCGAGGTCGTCACGGCGGCCACACCGCACCCGACCGCCCCGGCCCCGACGACGACCGGAGGGAACTGAGCCATGGTCCACCGGCCGTCGAAGAAGTTCAGGAAGACTCTTCTCGGCAGCGGGGCGGTCGTGGTCCTCGCCGCGCTCAACGCCCCCGCCGCCGTCTCCTTCGCCGAGGAGAAGTACCACGCGTACAAGATCGCCCAGCCCGGCTACAAGAGGCAGTTCGGCTCCTGGGAGCAGGTCGACGTCCCCGCCGAGTACCGCATCAACGCCATCCACGCGGCCCTCCTCCGCACCGGGAAGGTGCTGCTGATCGCCGGCTCGGGCAACGACCAGAAGAACTTCGACGCGGGGACCTTCGAGACCGTCCTCTGGGACCCCGCGAAGAACACCTTCAAGAAGATCCCCACCCCCGTGGACTTCTTCTGCTCCGGCCACACCCAGCTCCCCGACGGGCGGCTGCTCGTCGCCGGCGGCACCGCCCGCTACGAGGTCCTGGAGGGCGGCGTCGAGAAGGCCGGCGGCGGCATGCGGGTCAAGAACGAGAGCCCCGACAAGGCGGTCACCCTCAAGAAGGGCACCGTCTTCCGCTCCCCGTCCGGGATCGAGTACGTCTCCAAGTTCGACGTCACCGTCCCGAAGGCCAAGCGCGAGTTCGAGATCTCGTACTTCAAGAGCGGCCAGATGAAGCCGTGGAAGACCAAGGTCACCGCCGCCGAGGCGCGGGTCTTCGTCGAGGCCAGGAAGGCCGGCCCGCAGGCCCTCACCACCGAGGCCGCGCAGTACGAGATCGTCGGCCTCAAGGGCGAGGCGGCCGACAACGTCTACGGTCTCGCGCAGAAGCTCACCACCGAGAAGCAGGACTTCCAGGGCATCAAGGGCGCCTACGAGTTCGACCCCCGGGCCGAGAGGTACATCCCCGTGGCGCCCATGAAGGACGCCCGCTGGTACCCCACCCTCGTCACCCTCCAGGACGGCAAGGTCCTCGCCGTCTCCGGGCTCAACGACGTCGGCGACGTCGTCCCCGGCGACAACGAGATCTACGACCCCGCCACCAAGAAGTGGACCAAGGGCCCCTTCCGCTACTTCCCCACCTACCCCTCCCTCTTCCTCACCAAGGGCGGCAAGCTCCTCTACACCGGCTCCAACGCCGGCTACGGCCCCGCCGAGAAGGGCCGCGAACCCGGTCTGTGGGACCTGAGGAAGAACTCCTTCACCAAGCTCGGCGGGCTCACCGACCCCGACCAGCTGGAGACCTCCGCCTCCCTGATGCTGCCCCCCGTCCAGAGCCAGAAGGTCATGGTCCTCGGCGGCGGCGGGGTCGGCGAGTCCCCGAAGTCCACCGCCCGCACCTCGATCGTCGACCTCTCCGCGGACAGCCCCGTCTTCACCGACGGACCCGCGCTCCCGCAGGGCACCCGCTACCTCAGCAGCGTCCTGCTGCCCGACGACACCGTCTTCACCAGCGGCGGATCCGAGCAGTACCGGGGCCGCAGCGGCAGCGACATCCTGAAGGCGCAGTTCTACGACCCGAGGACCAACGCCTTCACCGAGGCCGTGGAACCCACCGTCGGCCGCAACTACCACTCCGAGGCGCTGCTGCTCCCCGACGGCCGGGTCGCGACCTTCGGCTCCGACCCGCTCTTCGACGACAAGGACAACACCAAGCTCGGTACGTTCGAGCAGCGCATCGAGGTCTTCACCCCGCCCTACCTCCACCAGGCCGGCACCGACCGGCCCGCCCTGGGGGAGGGCCCGCAGGAACTCGACCAGAACGGCCGCGCCACCTTCGCGACCGCCGACGCCGGACGGATCGTCAAGGCCCGGCTGATGCGGCCCAGTGCCGTCACCCACACGACGGACGTGGAGCAGCGCTCGGTGGAGCTCGGCCTGACGAAGGGGCAGGACGGGAAGACGGTCACCGTCGACGTACCGCAGGACCGCACGCTCGTGCCGCCCGGCTGGTACATGCTCTTCGTGACGGACGCCGACGGCATCCCGAGCGAGGCGAAGTGGATCCAGGTGCAGTGAGCGCCCTCAGGCCTTCACCCTCAGGCCTTCACCCTCAGGCCTTCACCCTCAGGCCTTCGCCCTCCGGGCGAGGCCCAGGGCGTACTCCGGCCACCACGTCCCGGCGGCCGGGCCGCCCCGGCACTGACCGTCCGAGTCGCCGGGGCGCTTGATCCACAGATACGCGTCGACCAGCTCGTCCCCGGTCCGCTCCGTCGGCGGTACGCCGAGGGACCGGCCCGGCGGATTGCACCAGGCCTCCGCCCGGTCACCCGGGAGGGGGCCGTCGCCGTTGCGGCTGGTGTCCACCGTGAAGTGGGTGCCGCCGAGCAGCCCCGACAGCTTCGAGCCGAAGCCCTTCACCGTGTCGTTCGTCTGGAAGTTGGAGACGTTCAGCGAGAAGCCGTCCGCGCGGGCGACGCCGGCCCGGCGCAGCGGCTCCACCAGCTTGCCGGGGTCGTCGATCCACGCCGGGTTGCCCGCGTCCAGGTAGACCCGGGTCCGCGGCTGCCGTTTGAGCCGGACGATCGCCTCGGCGAGCAGCTGGTAGCGCTCGTCGTGGTACTGCGCCGGGGTGCAGCCGTCCACGATGTGCGGCACCGCGTCCGGCTCCAGGACG
Source organism: Streptomyces sp. NPDC015130 (assembly GCF_043080005.1). Lineage (NCBI taxonomy): Bacteria > Bacillati > Actinomycetota > Actinomycetes > Kitasatosporales > Streptomycetaceae > Streptomyces > Streptomyces sp. NPDC015130. The sequence goes on from NZ_JBIBVC010000013.1 coordinate 99,895, forward strand.
ACGATCGCGGGGGAGTCCCCGATCGCGGAGGCGAAGGAGTCGATCCAGTTCCGGTAGGCCCGGGCGTCGTGCGAGCCGCCCGCCGAGTACATCCCGCAGTCGCGGTGGGGGATGTTGTACGCGACGAAGACCGGGGTCCGGCCCCCGGCCGCCGCGCCCCGTACCGCGCGCGTGACCTCGGGGACGGGGTCGTCCCCGGCCGGCCAGTCCGCGACCGGGCGCTCCGCGATCCGCTTGAGGATCTCCGCGTCCTCGGTCCTGCCCTGCGCCTCGTACTTCCTGACCTGCTTCGCCGCGTCGCTCTCCGGGTCGACCCAGAACGGCGAACCGCCGGACGGGGCCGGTGCCTCGCTGCGCGCGGACGGCGGGCCGACCGGCCCCTTCGGGGGCTCGTCCGTGGAGCACCCGGTCAGGAGCAGCGCGGAGACGAGGGTCAGGGCGGCGGCGGTGACGGTGCGGCGGGACATCCGGCCCCCAGGCTCGGGTACGCGGTTACGGCGGGGCGTACGGGTACGGGGTTCAGGACACGGGGAAGGATTCGTGACAATCGGCGCCATCCTGGCATGTCGGTCAGTCGGTTCCGGGCTGCGACACCGCGATGCCCAGCGGTGTCCGCTCGTACAGCACCTGGTGGCCGTAGCGCCGGGAGGCCAGCAGCCCCGCGTCCCGCAGCACCGACAGGTGCGCGGAGACCGAGGAGGGCGCGAGGCCCAGGCGGTGCGCGAGCGCCGTCGTCCCCGTCGGCTCGTCCAGGGCGCACAGGACGTCCGCCCGGGCGCGGCCGAGCAGCCGGGCGAGCGCCTCGGGGGTACGGTCCCTGGGCTCGGCCCAGAGGCCGCCGATCCCGCGCGCCGGATAGACCACGGTCGGCTGCCACGGCGGATCGAAGCCGCTCACCACGTCGGGCCAGGTGAAGACCGAGGGCATCAGGACGAGCCCCTGCCCGTCCAGCGGGCGGTCGTGCTCCCCGGCGTAGGCGACCTGGAGGGTCGCGGTCTCGGCGGCCCAGGCGAAGGCCGGGTGCAGCTCGCTCAGGAGCCGTTCGAGCCCGCCCTCGGCGAGCCGGCGCGAGTGGTAGGCCACGTCCGCCTCCAGGAGCGCCCGCAGCCGGGGCCACTCGGGCGCGACCAGCGCCTCCCAGGCCGCCTCCAGGAGGACGCACAGGCGGCGCACGCCGTCGGCCGGATCGGCGAGGAGCCGCCGCCCCTCCTCGGTCCCGGCCGCCCCCGGTGTCTCGGCGAGGGCCCGCTCGAAGTCGACGAGCGCGAGGGCCGGGTCGGTCTCCCGTACGGCGGCGATCTCCTCGTCGAAGGTGGCGGCGGGCCCGAGCGGCGGCGGGTAGAGGAAGTCGGGGCTGTGGCCGCGGAGCGGCATGAGGAGCTGGAGCGGCCCGAGGTCGAGCCCGCGCGCGGCGCCCTCGATCCGCCGCATCCAGGGCAGGTGGTAGCTCTGCTTGCCGGGCCGGGCGAGGACCCGGACGGCGGAGTGCGTCTCCCAGAGCGGCGAGATCGAGAACCGGATCCGCAGCGGGTCGGCCTCGCCGAAGCGCAGGTGGTACGGCACGGGGGCCTCCCCGGAGCGGCGGAACATTCGTGTGGAGCCGAAAGTCTAGGGCGGGAGCCGCGCACGGCGGCACGCTGCCGCCATGCCGAAGCACGACTCCCCACCCCCACCCCTGCCCACCACCGAACCCCCCGCCCCCACCTCGGCCCTCGGCCAGGCCCCCACCTCGGCCCCCGGCCAGGACCCCACCTCGGCCCCCGGCCAGGACCCCACCTCGGCCCCCGGCCAGGTGCCCACTGCGACCCCCGACCCGGCCCCCGCCTCGGCCCCCGCGTCCGCCCCGGCAGTGCCCGCCGCTGCGGATCCCGCACCCGCCGGGGCCGGTCGGCCCGGATACCGGGCCGTGTTCCGGGTGCGGGAGTTTCGGTTCGTCTTCGTGGCGCACCTCCTCTCGCTCCTCGGGGTCGTCGTCAGCGAGCTCGCCCTCACCGTGCTCGTCTACGACCTCACCCGCTCCCCGCTCCTCTCCTCCCTCACCTTCGCCCTCGGCTTCCTCCCCTACCTCCTCGGCGGCACCCTCCTCGCCGGTCTGACCGACCGCCTCCCGCCCCGCCGGATCCTCGTCGTCTGCGACCTGGTCTGCGCCGCCTGCGTCGCCGTGATGGTCCTCCCCGCGACCCCCGTCGCCGTCCTGCTGGCCCTGCGCTGCGCCGTCGCCGTCGTCTCGCCGGTCTTCAACGGCACCAGGATGGCGACTTTGGCCGACATCCTCGGCGAGGGCGACCTCTTCGTCCTCGGCCGCTCCCTCCTGCGGATCGTCTCGCAGAGCGCCCTCCTCGCCGGCTTCGCCGTCGGCGGCGTCCTCCTCACCGTCGTCCCGCCGCGCGGCGCCCTCGCCGTCACCGCCGGCACCTTCCTCGCCTCGGCGCTGCTGCTGCGCCTCGGCACCGCCCGCCGGCCCGCCCGCGCCGCCGGGAAGGACTCCGCGGGCGGGCTGTCCGGCACCTGGGCGGTGCTGCGGAACCGGCGGGTGCGCGCCCTGATGCTGATGTTCTGGGTGCCGCCGCTCTTCGCCGTCGTGCCGGAGGCGCTCGCCGCGCCCTACGCGGACGAGATCGGCGTCTCCACCGTCGCCCTCGGCCTCCTGATGTGCGCGCTGCCGGTCGGCACCATCGCGGGCGAGCTCTTCGCCGGTTCCTTCCTGAGCGCGGCGGCCCGCTCCCGGATCGTGCTCCCGCTCGCGGTGACCGGCGTCCTCCCCTATCTCCTCTACGCCCCCGAGCCCGGCGTCGCCCTCGCGGTCCTCGCGCTCTTCCTGGCGGGCGCCACCGGCGCGTACACCCTCGGCCTCGACGCCTGGTTCGTCGCCGCCGTGCCGGAGGAGCAGCGGGGGAGGGCCATGACCCTGATGACCGCGGGCATGATGACCGTCCAGGGCGTCGGGATGGCGGGCGCGGGACTCGCGGCCGAGTTCGCCCCCGTGCACACGGTCGTCGCGGGCACGGGCGTCGTCGGCACGCTCTGTCTGCTCGCCGCCGCGGCGGAGCTGAAGGCCGCCGGGGCGACCGAGAACTGAGACGGGGCTGACCGCCAAGTTCCCCATGGGTAAGGTCGACGCGTGCCGAAGCCGCTCAGTCTCCCCTTCGATCCCATCGCCCGTGCCGACGAACTGTGGCAGAAGCGCTGGGGCCCGGTCCCGTCGATGGCCGCGATCACCTCGATCATGCGCGCCCACCAGATCCTCCTCGCGGAGGTCGACGCCGTGGTCAAGCCGTACGGGCTGACCTTCGCGCGGTACGAGGCCCTGGTCCTGCTCACCTTCTCCAAGGCGGGCGAGCTGCCGATGTCCAAGATCGGCGAGCGGCTGATGGTGCACCCCACCTCGGTGACGAACACGGTCGACCGGCTCGTGAGGTCGGGACTGGTCGCCAAGCGCCCGAACCCCAACGACGGCCGCGGCACCCTCGCGTCCATCACGGAGAAGGGGCGCGAGGTGGTCGAGTCGGCGACCCGCGACCTGATGGAGATGGAGTTCGGTCTCGGCACGTACGACGCCGAGGAGTGCGGCGAGATCTTCGCGATGCTCCGCCCGCTCCGGGTCAGTGCGCACGATTTCGACGAGAGCTGACCCGGGCGAAGATCGCCCGGAACGTGCCGTTACGCTCGACGGCATGAAATCCAGCGTGCTGACCCGCTACCGCGTCATGGCCTACGTGACCGCCGTCATGCTGCTCGTGCTCTGCACCTGCATGATCTTCAAGTACGGGTTCGACAAGGGCGAGGACGTGACCTTCATGGTCTCCCAGGCCCACGGCATCCTCTACATCATCTACCTGGTCTTCGCCTTCGATCTGGGCTCCAAGGCCAAGTGGCCGTTCGGCAAGCTCCTCTGGGTGCTGCTCTCCGGGACGATCCCCTTCGTCGGCTTCTTCGTCGAGCGCAAGATCGCCCGCGAGACGTTGCCGCTGGTCAGCGGCGTGCAGCCGGAGCCGGTCAAGGCCTGACCCCCACCTCCGCACGTATGTGCGGAGGTTTGCCATCGACATTTACTAGGACGTCCTAGTAAATTCGAGTCATGGACGCTGACGCCATCGAGGAAGGCCGCCGACGCTGGCAGGCCCGTTACGACAAGGCCCGCAAGCGGGACGCCGACTTCACCACGCTCTCCGGTGACGCCGTGGAGCCCGTCTACGGGCCCCGGCCCGGCGACGCCTACGAGGGGTTCGAGCGCATCGGCTGGCCCGGTGAGTACCCCTTCACCCGGGGACTCCACGCCACCGGCTACCGGGGCCGCACCTGGACCATCCGCCAGTTCGCCGGCTTCGGCAACGCCGAGCAGACCAACGAGCGGTACAAGATGATCCTGGAGGCCGGCGGCGGCGGCCTCTCCGTCGCCTTCGACATGCCGACCCTCATGGGCCGCGACTCCGACGACCCCCGCTCCCTCGGCGAGGTCGGCCACTGCGGTGTCGCCATCGACTCGGCCGCCGACATGGAGGTCCTCTTCAAGGACATCCCGCTCGGCGACGTCACCACCTCGATGACGATCTCCGGGCCGGCCGTGCCCGCCTTCTGCATGTACCTGGTCGCCGCCGAGCGCCAGGGCGTCGACCCGGCCGTGCTGAACGGCACGCTCCAGACCGACATCTTCAAGGAGTACATCGCGCAGAAGGAGTGGCTCTTCGAGCCCGAGCCCCACCTGCGCCTCATCGGCGACCTGATGGAGCACTGCGCGCAGGGCATCCCCGCGTACAAGCCGCTCTCGGTCTCCGGCTACCACATCCGCGAGGCCGGGGCGACGGCCGCGCAGGAGCTCGCGTACACCCTCGCCGACGGCTTCGGCTACGTGGAGCTCGGCCTCAGCCGCGGCCTCGACGTGGACGTCTTCGCCCCCGGCCTCTCCTTCTTCTTCGACGCGCACCTCGACTTCTTCGAGGAGATCGCCAAGTTCCGCGCCGCCCGCCGGATCTGGGCGCGCTGGATGAAGGAGGTGTACGGCGCCAAGACCGACAAGGCCCAGTGGCTCCGCTTCCACACCCAGACCGCCGGGGTCTCCCTCACCGCCCAGCAGCCGTACAACAACGTCGTCCGTACGGCGGTCGAGGCCCTCTCCGCCGTCCTCGGCGGCACCAACTCCCTCCACACCAACGCCCTCGACGAGACCCTCGCGCTGCCCAGCGCGCAGGCCGCCGAGATCGCGCTGCGCACCCAGCAGGTGCTGATGGAGGAGACGGGCGTGGCCAACGTGGCCGACCCGCTGGGCGGCTCCTGGTACGTCGAGCAGCTCACCGACCGCATCGAGGCCGACGCCGAGAAGATCTTCGACCAGATCAAGGAGCGCGGCCGCCGCGCCCACCCGGACGGGCAGCACCCGATCGGGCCGATCACCTCGGGCATCCTGCGCGGCATCGAGGACGGCTGGTTCACCGGCGAGATCGCCGAGTCCGCCTTCCAGTACCAGCAGTCCCTGGAGAAGGGCGACAAGCGCGTCGTCGGCGTCAACTGCCACCACGGCTCGGTCACCGGTGACCTGGAGATCCTGCGGGTCAGCCACGAGGTCGAGTGGGAGCAGGTCCGCGTCCTCGGCGAGCGCAAGGCCCGCCGCGACGACGCCAAGGTCCGCGCCTCGATCGAGGCGATGATCGCGGCGGCCCGGGACGGCTCGAACATGATCGGCCCGATGTTGGAGGCCGTCCGCGCCGAGGCCACGCTCGGCGAGATCTGCAACGCCCTGCGCGACGAGTGGGGCGTCTACACGGAGCCGCCGGGCTTCTAGGGCGTGTTGCGAAAGTAGCGCCGTCGGGCAGGCGGGACTTTCGCAACACGCCCTAGGCCCCGTCGTCACACTCCCGCCCGCTCCTCGGGCGGACGACGGGAGTTCGACGACAGGACCTAGCCCGCGGGCACAAGGGGCAGGGGCGGTACGGGTGTTCCCGTACCGCCCCTGCCCGTGTCGGCCCGACGCGAAGGTGACTTACTTCGCGGCCGTTCCCAGGATCTTCGTCGGCGTGATCCGGACCACCACCCGGACCTCCTCGGGCGGCAGCTCCAGGTACTCCCGCCCGGCGCCCTCGCCCTCGTAGCTCTCCGCGAGCGCCACGGCCAGCGCGCGGCCGGCATCCTCGGCGACCGTCGCCGTACCCCGTATCTCCGCGTACAGCAGCGGGTCCCGGCGGTCGTGGACGGTGAGGCTGACCCGGGCGTCGGCCCGGATGTTCTTGATCTTGCGGCGGCCGTCCTGGCTGGAGATCAGGAGGTCGTCGCCGTCGCGGCCCACCCACACGACCGAGGTCTGCGGGGAACCGTCGGGCTGGATCGTGGCCAGCACGGCCGGGTTGACGTCGTCGAGCAGCGCGCGGACGGAGTCCGGGAGTTGAGGAGTCACGGAGTGACGCTAGCCCAGCGCCGCCACCGCGCCCAGGCCCCCCACCAGGAGGGCCGAGAGGCGGGTCACCCACTCCCCGTCGACCGGTTCCGCGCTCACCAGGGCGCGGTGGACGACCGCGCCCGCGATGACGTCGAAGATCAGGTCGTCCGTGGCGTCCACGGTGACCGGATCGCGGTCCGAGGGCAGCTCCCCGCGCTGCTGCGCCCGCCGGCGGCCGGCCAGGACGAGGCGCTTCTGGCGGTCCACTATCGAGGCGCGGATGCGCTCGCGCAGCGGTGCGTCGCGGGTCGACTCGGCCACCACCGCCATCAGGGCCGTCTTGGTCTCCGGGCGTTCGAGGAGCGCCGCGAACTGGAGGACGACATGCTCGATGTCGGCCTGGAGGGAACCCAGGTCGGGCAGTTCGAGTTCATCGAAGAGGACGGCGACGGCGTCCACCACGAGCTCGTTCTTGTTGGCCCAGCGGCGGTAGAGCGTCGTCTTCGCAACCCCGGCGCGGCCGGCGACGTCCCCCATCGTGAGCTTGGACCAGCCGAGGTCGACCAGGGCGGCGCGGGTCGCCTCCAGGATGGCCGAGTCGGCCTCGGTCGAGCGGGGGCGTCCGGTTCGGCTGTTGCGGGGGGTCCTGCTGCACATGGACGTCGACCATACCCGCCGGTAGGTACGGCGCCAGAGGCGCGTGATGTGAGGCAGTTCACCGGGCGGATCGCTCTCGCGCCCTCCCCGCCGATCCTCCCGGAGAGTTACGCTACGACCTGTAGCGAAAGGCTTTGAGCGGCCCGAGCGACAACCAAGTGCCGGGTGGGGACCCGGCGCGCACCGGGTGGGGATCCGGTGCGGAACGGAAGACGAAGAACCGTGTTGCCCGGGCGTCTCGCACACCGGCGGGAGGCGTACGGGCGGCACGGTTCAGCCATGACTTACCGGTTACGCGCGCGGAAGGGGGAGGATGTACGCATGCAGCCCCGAAACATGTCCATGAGCGGCGTCGTCGACCTCGCCGCGGTGAAGGCGGCCGGAGAGGCCAAGGCGAAGGCGGAGCAGGTCCGGGCCGAGGCCGCCCGGACGGGTGGCCCCGCCGCGGTGCCCCCCTCCGCCCTGGTGATCGACGTCGACGAGGCCGGCTTCGAGCGCGATGTCATCCAGCGCTCCGCCGAGGTCCCGGTCGTCCTCGACTTCTGGGCCGAGTGGTGTGAGCCCTGCAAGCAGCTCGGCCCCCTCCTGGAGCGGCTGGCCGTCGAGTACAACGGCCGCTTCCTGCTCGCCAAGATCGACGTCGACGCCAACCAGATGCTGATGCAGCAGTTCGGCATCCAGGGAATTCCGGCCGTTTTCGCGGTGGTCGCCGGCCAGGCGCTGCCGCTCTTCCAGGGTGCGGTGCCCGAGGCCCAGATCCGCGAGACCCTCGACCAGCTGATCATGGTCGGCGAGGAGCGCTTCGGCCTCACGGGCATCGCCGTGGACGCGGGCGCGGACGCCGAGGGAGCGGGCTCCGCCGCGCGCCCCGCCGGCCCGTACGACGCCCTGCTCGAAGCGGCCATGTCCGCGCTCGACGCGGGTGACCTGGCGGGTGCCGTCCAGGCGTACAAGAACGTGCTGGCCGACGACCCGGCGCACCCGGAGGCCAAGCTGGGCCTGGCCCAGGCCGAGCTCCTCGCCCGGGTTCAGGACCTCGACCCCGCCGCCGTACGCAAGAACGCGGCGGACGCCCCGGCCGACGTCGCCGCGCAGATCGCCGCGGCCGACCTCGACCTGGTGGGCGGTCACGTGCAGGACGCCTTCGGGCGCCTCGTGGAGACCGTGCGCCGCACGGCGGGCGAGGACCGGGACGCGGCGCGGCTGCGGCTCCTTGAGCTCTTCGAGGTCATCGGCGTCGACGACCCGCGCGTGACGGCGGCCCGCCAGGCCCTCGCCCGGGTCCTTTTCTGAGGCACTCGCGCTTTTCCCGCAGGGCGCCGGATCGGCCGACGATTTGGCGACACGGCGACAAACGGCGGCCGCGTTTTACCAAAACTTGGTAATCGCGGCCGCTGTTACTTGCAGTAAATCGAACCGAGGATTCTGTCCGCCTTCATCCGGCCATCTGCTGATATTACGCATCACTCGACCGCACCCTGAGTGCCCGTTCGGCACCGCCCTGCCATGCCCCGGTTATCAGGCCGTTACTAGCCAGTAACGAACCCCCTTGTGCGAGGGCCCGGAATGGACCACGATCGGCGACGCTCGGTCCGAACCGCACACCCCGGCAACCACCCGGGAAAGAAGGGGAGGATCCCCACCGGGCGGGCCGGTGCCCAGGCGCCGGCCATGGACAGGGGGGTTCCCGCTCCCACCGAACGGGGCCTGTCCAATCCGGTCACGCGCAAAGCGTGGCTCATGGTTGTCGCTCGGGGGTGATCGCCGGTGATTCGGACGCGCAGTGCTGCCCGATGCCTCGGTGCTTCCCTTCCCGAGGACGTAGCTCTTCTCCCATCTCCAGGACGGCCCCGGCCCTCTCGGAGATGTACGTCCGAGAAGGAGGAATCTTCATGAAGTCCCAGGTTCGTGGCGGAACCAGATGGAAGCGGTTCGCCGTCGTCATGGTCCCGAGCGTGGCCGCGACGGCCGCGATCGGCGTCGGTCTGGCCCAGGGCGCGCTCGCCGCGTCCTTCTCGATCTCCGGCCAGGATTTCAAGGTCAAGGCCGACAGCCTTGTCGGCAAGGACTTCGTCCAGTACGGCAGCGTCGACGGCGGCAAGGACCTCGAGGGCAAGGACTTCGCCGAGCCCGTCGCGGTCTCGGGCTTCTCCGAGGCCTGGATCACCAACATGTGCCAGTCGGTGGTCACGCCCAAGGTGCCGTTCATCGGTGACGTCACGCTCCGGCTGGAGGCCGGCACCGAGGCGAAGAAGCCGGTCTACGCGAAGGGCATCTACCTGGATGTCTCCGAGCTCAAGGCCGACGCCGAGTTCGGCAACATCGACATCGGTGTCGCGGCCGGCAAGCTCAACGAGTTCAACGGCAAGGTCGACGAGAGCAAGCCGGGCATCCAGCCGAACACGAAGGCCAACCTCTTCGGCTTCGGTCAGCGCGCCAAGGACGCGACGCTGAACAACGTCCGGCAGAAGGCGTGGGCCACGACGGCCGCCACCTTCAAGCTCCCCAACCTCGACCTGTCCCTGCACCGGGGCACCTCGGCGGAGTGCTACAAGGACTGATCCGGTCCTTGGGGTGTGGGCCGTTCCGTGCGGCCCCACCCGCGCCGCCCGTCGGCACCACCTTCTTCACCTTTCTCAGCAACACCGCTTCCAGGGAGCTGTTTCCATGAGCGCCGAGATCCCCGCCTCCCGCGAAGTCCCCAAGGAGAACCGGTTCAAGGTCTGGCGGCAGACCCGGCCTTTCTGGGCGGGACTCCTCACCATGATCGGCGGCGTACCGATCGCCTACCTCCCGTACGGGGACATGCGGCTCGGCAACGCCACGCTCGCCATGCAGACGACCGCCGGAGCCGGCGCGCTGATCATCGGTGTCCTGCTCATCACGCTCGGGTTCACGATGTGGTTCCAGCCCGTCGTCCGGGTGTTCGCGGGCGTCGCGACGATCGTCCTGGCCCTTGTCTCCATCCCGGTGTCGAACTTCGGCGGCCTCGTCATCGGTTTCCTGTTCGCCCTGATCGGCGGTGGCATGTCCGCCGCCTGGGCGCCCGCGCCCCCGGTCGAGGAGACCGACGACGCGGAGCACGACGGTCAGCTTGAGGCCTCCGAGGAGGCCGGCGCCGAGCTCGGGAGCGAGGTCGTGGTGGCGGCCGGTGTCCCGGAGCAGCGCCAGACGAACGAGTCGGCGGCCGAAACGACGACGGACGCCAATGGCGGGAGGAACAGTGCGGGGTGACGAGACCCAGTCGGCGCTCGCGAAGGAGGGCCCGCGGCACGCGGCCCCGCGCAAGTCGCTGCTGAACAGGATCCAGGGCCCCGCGGGCAAGGCGATGGCGCTGGCGGCCATGCCGACCGCGGTGTTCGTGGGCATGGGGCTCACGCCCAAGCTCGCCCTCGCCGACGAGAAGGACATCCCCTTCGCGCCGGGCCCCTGCGTGACCCGATCGGACGAGCCCACTCCGGAGGCCACGGAGACGGCGACGGCGAAGCCCACCGAGAGCGCGAAGCCGACGGCCACCCCCTCGTCGACCGCGACCACGGCCCCGACCCCGGGCGCCACGGCGACGACCGCCCCGCCCGCCACGGCCACCCCCTCGGCGACCGAGACCGAGACGTCCACCGCCGCCCCCACCGCGACCGCGACGGAGGCCGGGCAGGCGACCGGTGAGGCGATCACGCAGCAGGCCGGGAACGTGACACCGACCGCGACCCCCTCGGCGACGAAGTCGACGAACCCCCTCGACCCGCTGGGCTGGGGAGACGCGCTCAAGGACCTCTTCGACGGCCCGGACCCGAAGCCGACGGCCACGACGGCGGCACCGACCACGGCACCGACCACGGCACCGACCACGGCCGCCCCGGCCGGGAAGGCCGTGACGGACGAGGAGCCGAGGACGACCGCCTCGGCCACTACGCCCACCGCCCCCGAACCGAAGACGACCGCGGACCCGACCACCGCCCCCACCACCGCCCCGGCGGTCGACCCGGCGACCGAGGCGACCAAGAAGGCGATCGAGAAGGCGGCCGACAAGGCCGGCGTCACCGTCAAGGAGCTCCCCGAGAGCTCCAAGGGCCTCGACCCCAAGAAGGACGAGTCCATACCCGACGGGGCCAAGCCCCGCTTCCCGTGCCCCGAGCTCGACGCCGAGGCACTCGCGGAGGCCGACCTGGAGCCCGGCATCCCGCTGCTCCCGGACGACCCGTGGCGGCTGGAGAGCACGCTCCTCACCCTCAAGGGCCTCAAGTACCACGGCATCGTCGAGGTGAAGACCGGCAGCGGCAAGATCAAGAAGGTCCTGAAGTTCACCGCGAGCGGCATCGACATCAAGGACCTCCACCAGCTGACGGTCCACTCGCCCGGTTTCACGGGCCACGTCCGCTCCGACCGGGGCTCGACGTCGACCATCACCGACGGCACGGTGACGATGTACACGGAGGAGCTGAAGGGCAACCTCTTCGGCATCATCCCGATCACCTTCGGCCCCGAGTCCCCGCCCCCGCTGGACGTCCCCTTCGCCTTCTTCACCCAGGTGAAGCTCAAGCAGGCGGGCCAGTTCGGCGGCACCCTCAAGGTTCCGGGCCTCCGCAACACGATCGAGCCCAGCTGATCCCGCACCACTCCGGGAGCCGTACACCACGACGGCCTCCCCTCCCGTGAGGGAGGGGAGGCCGTCGTCGTTCCCGTCCGGTCGGCCTCAGCCGCCGAGCGCCTCGGCGGCGGTCCGCCGGATGCGCTTCGTCCGGCCCGACTCGGCCAGGACCCTCAGCACCGACGCCTCGGAGACCTCGGCGCCGATCCGTAGCTGGAGCCAGTCGCTCCAGCCGTCGACGAGCTCGGCGCCGAGCGCCGGCGGCTCCGCTCCGGACCGGAGGTCCTCCAGGATCCCCAGCTCGCGTGCCCGGCGCTCACTGAACGCGCGCACCGAGGGGGCCAGGGCCTGGACCCAGGCCTCCCGGTCGGCGCGGGGCAGCCGCTCCAGGGCCTCGCCGACGACGGCCGACGCGAGCGCGCCGTCCGCCTCGGCGGCGACCGCGGCCAGCAGGCCCGGCCGCGCCGCGTCGGACGCGAGGGCGGCCCGGTACAACTCCCAGCGCGCGTGTCCGTCGGTCACGTCGGACACGGTCGTGCCGACCCGTTCCTCAAGCTGCCGCAGGGCGTCCCGTAGTTCCGGGGAGACGTCAGTGACATCCACCATTGGCCTTGAACCTTTCCATGGCGGCTCGGATGTTCTCCCTGATGGTACGGATGTTGTTGTCGATGACGGCCTGCTGGAGCTTCGTCGGCGGCTTGTCGTCCAGGATCGGCTTGCCGTTCATGCCGATCCGGACCTCCGCGCCCTTGCCCTTGACGTGCGCGTGCGGCGGGGCGTGGTCGTTGGAGTAGATCTGGATGGTCACGCCACCCTGGTTCACGATCGTGCCGACACCCGGGTACTGCGGGCTGGTCGATGCGGAGCGGGCCGTCGTGGCCCCCGCCGTGGTGGCCGACGCGGTACCGGCGCCCGCGGGAGCGGCGAACGCCGACGCCCGTGCCGCCGCGGCGGGCTTGGGCTTGATCGGGCAGGCCGTGCCCTTGCCCTGCTTGGCGTCATGGATGATCTTGCGGAACTTGTCCAGGGCCCGCTTGGCGGTGACGGACTTGTCCAGGAAACCGACGATTCCGCTGGCCACCCGGACGATCGCCTTGCCCACGGAGAACGCCTTGGCGACGGGCACAGCCTTCGCCAGCGTCCACAGGCAGCTCTCGATGTCGCCCTGGGTGAAGCAGCGCTCCAGGTCGCGGTAACCGATCTCCTCCAGGAGGATCTCGCCGCCGTTCTCGACCAGCCAGTCGAGGATGCCCTGGCCGGCCAGCGCCTTCGCCGCGCGGAACTCCTGGACGCACTCCTCGCCGCACTCGCGGCGCAGCAGCTCCTCCTCGTCGACCGTGAGGTCGGCACCCACGTCGGAGCCGTTGGCCTCCACACGCTCCTGGATCGCCCGCTGCTCCTCCTCACGCTCGGCGGCCTCGGCCCGGTCGGCCGCCTTGTCCGCCTCGGTGGCACTCTCGTGGGCGCGGGTGGCCGCGCCCTCCGCGGCGGTGGCGTCCTTCTCCGCCTGGGTGGCGGTGTTCCGGGCGCTGCCGGCGTCCTGCTCGGCGGCGGAGGCCGCGGAGCGGGCGGAGGCGGCGTCGCGCTCGGCGGCGGTGGCCTCACCGTCGGCGGCGGCCGCCTCCGACTCGGCCGCGGACGCGGCGTACGAGGCGTGCATCGCGTCGACGCCGGCCTGCGCGTCGTACTCCTGGGCCTTGGCGTCCGCCCGCTTGGCGGCGTCCGCGGCCTTCTGCGCCTCGGCTGCGGAGGCACGGGCCGCGGCCACGTGCTCCAGGGCCTTGGCCGCGTCCGCCGCGGCCGCGGCCGACGCCTGGGCCGCCAGCTTGGCGTCACCGGCGGCCTTGTCCGCGAGCACCTTGGCCTCGGCCGCGGCCTTCGCCGCCTCCTTCGCCTTGGCCTCGGCGGCGGCGGCCTGCTGCTCGGCCAGCGGCTTCGAGGACTGCGCCACCAGGACCGCGAACGCGGCCGAGGTGTCCGTCTCGCGGTACGGGCTGCCCACCGCGATGGCCTCGTCGGCGGCGACGTTCACGGCACGGGCCGCGTCGCGGGCGCCGGCGGCGGCCTGACCGGCCGCGAAGGCGAACCCGGCGGTCTTGGCCGCCCACTCCGCCGTCAGCGCGGCCTCGGCCTTCGCAGCGGTCGCCTCCTGGCGGGCCTTGATGGCCGCTGCCTGCGCTTTCTGGGCCTCGGCCTCCGCCGCGCGGGCGTTCGCCTTGGCGTTCGCCGCGGCGTCGATGGCCTCGGCGGCGGCTGCGTGGGCGGTGGCCGCGGCCGCGTTGGTCGTCTGATACGCCGACCACGCCGCGTCGGACGCCGCGCGGGAGCGTGAGGCCGCCGCGGCGGAACGGGTCGCGGCGGCACGGGCGTTCACCGCTGCCGTCGACGCGTCGTTCGCGGCGCTGCGCGCCCGGCCGGCCGCGTCCGTCGCGTCGTTGGCGGCGGCGCGGGCCGCGGTCGCGGCCTGCCGTGCCTCGCCGGCGTCGGTGGTGCCCTCGGCGGCAGCGGCGGCGGCTTCGAGCGCGGCGGCGCGTGAGGCCTTCGCCTGCTTGTTCCGCTCGGCCGTCTCGGCGGCCGACCGGGCGAGCGCGGCGCGGGCCTCGGCGGCCTCGGCCTGTTCCCGTTCCTCGGCGGCGGTGGCGCCCGACGCCTCGGCGGATGTACGGGCCCGTGCCGCGGCGTCGCGTTCGGACTGAGCGCGCTGCTCGGCGGCGGAGGCCTTCTCCCGCTCGCGGGCGGCGTTCACCCGCTCCCGGGCGGCGTTGGCCTTCTCGGCCTCCGCGATGGCGCGCTGTCGCTTCGCCTCCGCGGCGCCGGCCTTCGCGGTCTGCTCCGCGGCCTCCGCGACCGCCTGGGCCTTCTTGGCCTTGGTGGCGTTGGCGGCGGCTTCCTTCGCCTGCGCCTCGGCGGCCTGCATGGCGGCCTTCGCCTGGGCGGCGGCCTCCTGGGCGGCGGCCCTGCGGAACTCGGTGTTGAGGGCGTGCGCCTGCGTCTGGCTCAGCGAGTAGAGCGCGCCGCTGTCCGCGGCCGTGGCCTTGGCGGCGTTGGACGCGGTCAGCGTGGTCTTGGCCGCGGCCTGGGCGGCGGCGTACGACGCCTTCGCCACCTGCACCGACTGCTGCGCGTACATCAGACCGCGGCCGCGCGGCAGCTTGGCCGCGTCGGCGATGCCCCACGCGGCGGTCTGCTGGGCGGCGGCCTTGTCCGCGGCGGCCTTCGCCCGGGCCACCGCGACGTTGGCCAGCGGCACCTGGGCGGCGGCCGCGGCACGGGCCGCGCTCAGGTCGGCGTTGGCCTTGGCGAACTCGGCCGGCTTGGGGTAGCCGCCCCAGCTCTTCTTGTCGGACCAGTACTTCTGCCAGTACAGGATCTGGTCGGCGTGCCAGGCCTGCCGGATCGCCTCCAGCATGGTGTCGGTGGCGGTGCGCAGCTCCTTGGCCGCCACCGCCTCGGCGGCGACGATCTCCTTGCGCTGCGCGGCCTGGGACGCGTACTCCGCCTCCCACTCGGTGTGGGCCTGGAGGACCACCATGGACATGGCCCGGTAGTGGTCGATCGGGTTCTCGCTGTCACAGCCGGCCCAGGCCAGCTTCAGCGTCTCCACCTCGGTGCGGAACTCCGCCGAACCCGGCTCGGGCGCCTTGGTCGGGAAGCCGCCGAACCGCAGGAAGTCGGCGATGTCCCGTGCCGAACTGCTGCGGGTGGCTCCGATGCCGAGGAGCGTCTGGCCGGCCACGTACTTGTACTGGGACGCCCAGAAGTCCTCGGTCGGCATGCCGTCGAAGAGCACCTTGGCCTGGTCGAGAGCGGCCTTGCCGGGCTGGGGCGTCCGGTCCTCGAAGGACTTGAAGTACAGCTCGCGCTGGGTCTTGAGCGTGAAGGTCAGGATGTCCGCGCCGAAGTCCGGCACGTTGTGCGCGCGGCCCTGCGAGAAACTCAGCGAGGAGTACGGCTTGTTCGCCGTGTTCACCTTGTCCTGACGCGCCCGGTAGGCGTCGGCGTACGCGTAGCCCGCGTCGACGTCCCGCTTCTGGGCGTTGATGGACGGCTCGTAGTTCCAGTACATCGCCGCCTGGCGCAGGGCGGCCGGCGGCCCGGACAGATCGGCGTTGGCCAGGGCCTTCAGTTCCGGGCCGCCGTAGTGGACGGCGCCGGAGACGAGGCACCGGTCCTTGCGTTCCGTGGAGCCGAGGCTGATGCGCAGGGTCCGCAGCCAGGGGTCGGTCGGGTGGTCCCCCGGTTCCTCGGCGGCCGCGGGGGCCGCGGTCACCAGGCCGCCCAGGAGGGCGGCCGCCGTCGTCAGGACGATGCCCGACGTCCAACGTCTCGCCGGTCCGGCGCGCTTGGCGCGCCGAATGCCCGGCAGTATCGCTTTTCGCACTTCACAGCCTGTCGTGTCGACATCTCGGTCTGCCCGGGAGGAAGCACGGAAAGCTCCCCGGCGTGGTCGTGCCGGGTAGCCGCTCATCGGTGTGGTGTGTGGTGAAGGGTGCGCCGGTCGGTGCGCTTCCTTCGGACGCGTGTGCTCCCCACACACGCCGGTTTCCCCCGCCTTCCCCCCGAAGGCATCGTGATCATTGCACGGGGACCGGCGGTGAGGAAGGGGGTTTATTACCGGGGGTACGACGGTGGGCCGCACCCCCGTTCAGGGGTGCGGCCCGTTCTCCGTGTCAGACGCGACGTCAGGCGTTGCCGCCGCCCAGGTGGTGGACGCGGACCATGTTCGTCGTGCCGGGGACGCCGGGGGGCGAGCCGGCGGTGATGACCATGGTGTCGCCCGCGTTGTAGCGCTGGAGCTTCAGGAGCTCGGCGTCCACGAGGTCGACCATCGCGTCCGTGGTCTCCACGAACGGGACGAGGAAGGACTCCACGCCCCAGCTCAGGGTGAGCTGGTTGCGGGTGTTCTCGTCCGTCGTGAAGGCGAGGATCGGCTGCTGCACCCGGTAGCGGGAGAGGCGGCGGGCCGTGTCGCCGGACTGGGTGAAGGCGATCAGGGCCTTGCCGCCGAGGAAGTCGGCGATCTCGCAGGCCGCGCGGGCGACGGAGCCGCCCTGGGTACGCGGCTTCTTGCCCGGGACCAGGGGCTGGAGGCCCTTGGAGAGCAGCTCCTCCTCGGCCGCGGCGACGATCTTCGACATCGTCTTCACGGTCTCGATCGGGTAGGCGCCGACCGAGGACTCGGCCGACAGCATGACCGCGTCCGCGCCGTCCAGGATCGCGTTGGCGACGTCGCTCGCCTCGGCGCGGGTCGGCCGCGAGTTGGTGATCATCGACTCCATCATCTGGGTCGCGACGATGACCGGCTTGGCGTTGCGGCGACACATCTCGACGAGCCGCTTCTGCACCATCGGGACCCGCTCCAGCGGGTACTCGACGGCGAGGTCGCCACGGGCCACCATGACCGCGTCGAAGGCCGCGACGACGGCCTCCATGTTCTCGACGGCCTGCGGCTTCTCGACCTTGGCGATGACGGGGACGCGGCGGCCCTCCTCGTCCATCACCTTGTGGACGTCCTTGACGTCGTTGGCATCGCGGACGAAGGAGAGGGCGACCATGTCGCAGCCCATGCGGAGCGCGAAGCGGAGGTCGTCGACGTCCTTCTCGGACAGGGCCGGGACGTTGACGGCCGCGCCGGGCAGGTTGATGCCCTTGTGGTCGGAGATGACCCCGCCCTCGACGACGATCGTCTTGACGCGGGGACCGTCGACCTCGACGACCCGCAGCTCGACGTTGCCGTCGTTGATGAGGACCTGGTCGCCCTTGGAGACGTCGCCCGGCAGACCCTTGTAGGTGGTGCCGCAGATGGACTTGTCGCCGGGGACGTCGTCGGTGGTGATGGTGAACTCGTCACCGCGCACCAGCTCGACCGGGCCCTCGGCGAAGGTCTCCAGGCGGATCTTCGGGCCCTGGAGGTCGGCGAGGACGCCGACGGCGTGCCCGGTGTCCGCGGAGACCTGCCGGACGCGGTCGTACCGCTCCTGGTGCTCTGCCTGGGATCCGTGGCTGAAGTTGAATCGGGCCACGTTCATGCCGGCCTCGATGAGAGCCTTCAGCTGCTCATACGAGTCGACGGCGGGGCCCAGCGTGCAGACGATTTTGGAACGGCGCATGAGGCGGATCCTATCGGTTTGTTTCACTGCGGAATATTCCGACTGGCGGAAAGTACAAATGGGCGCGGGTCCGCTCAAGCGTTCACTCGTTCGAGCTCGCCGAGCTCTGAACGAGCGCGAAACTCTGCCGCGCGATCTCCAGCTCCTCGTCCGTCGGCACCACGGCGACCGCCACCCGCGCGTAGTCCGGGGAGACGATCCGCGCCTCGTCGGAACGCACGGCGTTGAGTTCCGTGTCCACGGCGAGACCCAGCTCCTCCAGGCCCGCGACGGCAGCCTCCCGCACCGGGGCCGCGTTCTCGCCGACCCCCGCCGTGAACACCACCGCGTCCACCCGGCCGAGCACCGCGTAGTAGGCGCCGATGTACTTCTTCAGCCGGTGGATGTAGATGTCGAAGGCCAGCGCCGCGGCCGGATCGCCCTCGTCGACACGGCGGCGGATCTCCCGCATGTCGTTGTCGCCGCAGAGCCCCACCAGCCCGGACTTCTTGTTCAGCAGCACGTCGATCTCGTCCGCCGACATGCCCGCCACCCGCTTCAGGTGGAAGGTGACCGCCGGGTCGACGTCGCCCGAGCGGGTGCCCATGACCAGGCCCTCCAGCGGCGTCAGACCCATCGAGGTGTCCACACACCGGCCGCCCGCCACCGCCGAGGCGGAGGCGCCGTTGCCCAGGTGCAGCACGATCACGTTCACCTCCTCCGGCGCCTTGCCGAGCAGCTTCGCCGTCTCGCGCGAGACGTACGCGTGCGAGGTGCCGTGGAAGCCGTACCGCCGGATCCGGTACTCGTCCGCCGTCGCCACGTCGATCGCGTACCGCGCCGCCGACTCCGGCATCGTCGTGTGGAAGGCCGTGTCGAAGACCGCCACCTGCGGCAGGTCGGGACGCAGGGACATCGCCGTACGGATGCCGGTGAGGTTCGCCGGGTTGTGCAGCGGCGCCACCGGCACCAGCCGCTCGATCTCCGCGAGGACCTCGTCGTCGATGACCGTCGGCGCGGTGAACCGCAGCCCGCCGTGCACCACCCGGTGACCGATCACGGCCAGCTCGGGGGAGTCCAGGCCGAGGCCGTCCGCCGCCAGCTCCTCCGCGACCGCCTTCAGCGCGGCCTCGTGGTCCGCGACCGGGCCGGTCGTCTCGCGCTTCTCGCCGCCACCGCCCTGCAGCGGGGTGTGCACCAGACGGGAGGTCTCTTCACCGATCCGCTCCACCAGACCGACCGCGAGCCGGCTGCCGTCCGCCATGTCGAGGAGCTGGTACTTGACCGAGGACGAGCCGGAGTTGAGGACGAGGACTCGGGTGGGGGTGCCGGTCATGCGGGGAGCTCCTGACCCTGGGAGGGAACCTGCGACGGGGAAGAGGGGCGCTGGGACTGGATCGCCGTGATGGCCACCGTGTTCACGATGTCGCTGACGAGCGCGCCCCGCGAGAGGTCGTTCACGGGCTTGCGCAGACCCTGGAGCACCGGGCCGACGGCCACGGCGCCGGCCGAGCGCTGCACGGCCTTGTAGGTGTTGTTGCCGGTGTTGAGGTCCGGGAAGATCAGCACGGTCGCCTGCCCGGCCACCTCCGAGTCCGGCAGCTTCGTCGCGGCGACGGACGGCTCCACCGCCGCGTCGTACTGGATCGGGCCCTCGATCCGCAGCTCCGGGTGCGCCTCGCGGACCAGCTTCGTCGCCTCGCGCACCTTGTCGACGTCCGCGCCGGAGCCCGAGGTGCCGGTGGAGTACGAGAGCATCGCGATCCGCGGATCGACGCCGAAGCGGGCCGCGGTGGCCGCCGACTGGACGGCGATGTCCGCGAGCTGTTCCGCGTTCGGGACGGGGTTGACCGCGCAGTCGCCGTACACGAGCACCTTGTCGGCGAGGCACATGAAGAAGACGGACGAGACGATCGAGGCCTCGGGCTTCGTCTTGATGATCTCGAAGGCGGGGCGGATCGTCGCGGCCGTCGAGTGCACCGAGCCGGAGACCATGCCGTCGGCCAGGCCCTCCTGCACCATCAGCGTGCCGAAGTAGTTGACGTCCGAGACGACGTCGTACGCGAGCTCGACGGTGACGCCCTTGTGGGCCCGGAGCGCCGCGTACTTCTCGGCGAACGAGTCGCGCAGCTCCGAGGTCTGCGGGTCGATCAGCTGCGTCTCGCGCAGTTCCACGCTCAGGTCGGCGGCCTTCTTGCGGATGACCTCCACGTCACCGAGGAGCGTCAGGTCGCACACGTCCCGGCGGATCAGCACGTCGGCCGCGCGCAGCACCCGCTCCTCGGTGCCCTCGGGGAGCACGACCCGGCGCCGGTCGGCCCGCGCCTGTTCGAGGAGTTCGTGCTCGAACATCATCGGCGTGACCCGGCCGCTGCGGGCGACCGAGATCCGCTTGAGCAGGTCGGCGGTGTCGACGTGCCGCTCGAACAGGCCGAGGGCCGTCTCCGCCTTGCGCGGGGTGGCGGCGTTCAGCTTGCCTTCGAGGGAGAAGAGTTCGGTCGCCGTCGGGAAGCTGTTGCCGGGGACCGAGATGACCGGGGTGCCGGGCGCGAGGCGGGCCGCCAGGGTGAGGATCTCCTCGCTGGGCCGCTCGTTGAGGGTGAGCAGCACCCCGGCGATCGGCGGCGTGCCGGCCGAGTGCGCGGCGAGCGCGCCGACGACCAGGTCGGCCCGGTCCCCGGGGGTGACGACGAGACAGCCGGGGGTCAGCGCGTTGAGGAAGTTCGGCAGCATCGCACCGCCGAAGACGAAGTCCAGGGCGTCGCGCGCGAGGCCCGCGTCGTCGCCGAGGACGACGGAGGCGCCGAGCGCGTGGGTGATCTGGGCGACGGTGGGCGCGGCGAGCGCCGGCTCGTCGGGCAGCACGTAGCAGGGCACGGGGACCCGGGTCGCGAGCCGCTCCAGCGCCGGGAGGTCCTCGGACGCCACCCGGTTGACGACCATCGCGAGCACGTCGCAGCCCAGCCCGTCGTACGCCCGGAAGGCGTTGCGCGCCTCGGCCCGTACGGACTCGGCCGTCTGGCCCTTGCCGCCGACCACCGGTATGACGGAGGCGCCGAACTCGTTGGCGAGGCGCGCGTTGAGGGCGAGCTCGTCCGGGAGCTGCGTGGCGGCGAAGTCGGTGCCGAGGACGAGGACGACCTCGTAGTCGCGGGCGACGGCGTGGAAGCGCTCGACGAGCTGCGAGACCAGCTCGTCGGTGCCCCGCTCGGCCTGGAGCGCCGAGGCCTCGTGATAGTCCATGCCGTAGACCGTCGAGGGGTCCTGCGAGAGCCGGTAGCGGGCCCGCAGCAGGTCGAAGAGGCGGTCGGGGCCGTCGTGCACCAGCGGACGGAACACCCCCACCCGGTCCACCTGACGGGTGAGGAGCTCCATGACTCCCAGCTCGACGACCTGGCGGCCGTCTCCGCGGTCGATCCCGGTCACGTACACGCTGCGCGTCACGCCGTGGTCTCCTGTCCAGTCCTGCGGAAAGGGGCTCTCCCGGGCGGCCGCGCCGACCGCTGCGTCCGCGTCAATCCGCTGTTCTCGGAAAGCCCCTAAAGGGCGGCATTACCCCCTTGACAATACCCCCGCCAGTGGTTAGGTCGCCCGCCGGACGGAGGGCCCGGAACCCCGGGACGAAAGGCCTCCGCGCGGGTTCGGAAGGCCCTCCGGAAGGGACGCGCGGAGCGGCGACGAGCGATCCCGTCAGGCCGGGCGTGTGAGAATTGCCGTGGCTCATCTGGACCGCGACCGAGCAGGAGACACAGCACGATGCGCATCGGAGTTCTCACCGCAGGCGGCGACTGCCCCGGCCTGAACGCAGTGATCCGGTCGGTCGTGCACCGGGCGCTGACCGGCCACGACGACGAAGTCATCGGCTTCGAGGACGGGTTCAAGGGCCTGCTCGACGGCCACTACCGCCCCCTCGACCTCAATGCCGTGAGCGGCATCCTCGCCCGCGGCGGCACGATCCTCGGCTCCGCGCGTCTCGAGCGCAACCGGCTGCGCGAGGCCGCCGAGTCGGCCCCCGACCTCGCCCGGAAGTACGGCATCGACGTCCTCATCCCGATCGGCGGCGAGGGCACCCTGACCGCCGCCCGGATGCTCGCCGACGCGGGCATGCCCGTCGTCGGCGTCCCGAAGACGATCGACAACGACATCTCCTCCACGGACCGCACCTTCGGCTTCGACACCGCCGTCGGCGTCGCCACCGAGGCCATGGACCGGCTGAAGACCACCGCCGAGTCGCACCAGCGCGTGATGGTCGTCGAGGTGATGGGCCGCCACGCCGGCTGGATCGCGCTGGAGTCCGGCATGGCCGGCGGCGCGCACGGCATCTGCCTTCCCGAGCGTCCCTTCGAGGTCGACGACCTCGTCAAGATGGTCGAGGAGCGCTTCGCGCGCGGCAAGAAGTTCGCCGTCATCTGCGTCGCCGAGGGCGCGCATCCGGCCGAGGGCTCGATGGACTACCAGAAGGGCGAGATCGACCAGTTCGGTCACGAGCGCTTCCAGGGCATCGGCACACAGCTCGCCGTCGAGCTGGAGCGGCGCCTCGGCAAGGAGGCCCGTCCGGTCATTCTCGGCCACGTCCAGCGCGGCGGCACGCCGACCGCGTACGACCGGGTGCTCGCCACCCGCTTCGGCTGGCACGCGGTGGAGGCGGCGCACCGGGGCCAGTTCGGCCGGATGACGGCGCTGCGCGGCACGAACGTCGAGATGGTGCCGCTGGCCGAGGCCGTGACCCGGCTCAAGACGGTCCCCGAGGACCGCATGCGCGAGGCCGAATCGGTCTTCTGACCGTACGGACCGAGGTCCCGCCGGCCGGGACCTCCGTCCCGACCTGTCCCGGGACCTCGGTCCCGACCCTCTGTCCCGGAACCGCTCCGGAACCGCTCCGGACCCCGGAAGACCCGAGTGGCCCCGACCCTCCCCCCGTGGAGGGTCGGGGCCACTCGCCCGTGACCGGCGGCGCCACCGGAATTGCCGGGTTCCACTCTTTCGCCGGAGCCGGAGATCAACAAGGCTTGGGGCCTGTCCCGGACATGTCCCAACCCTGTCCGGCGGAAGGGGGAGACGCGGATGACACCGGCGGAACGGGCACCCGACCCGCGAGCGGCACGGAACCCCGCGGAGTTCATCGCGCGCCTCCAGGCGCTCAAGGACTGGTCCGGCCTGACCTACCGCGAGCTCACGGCCCGGGCCGAGGCGCAGGGCGAGACCCTGCCCCGGTCGACCGTCGCCAACATGCTGGCCCGCGCCACCGTCCCCCGGGAGGAGCTCCTGGTCTCCTTCGTCCGCGCGTGCGGGCTGGGACCGGCCGCCATGGAGGAGTGGCAGGCGGTACGGAAGGAACTCGCGGTCCGGGGGGTGTACGAGCGCGAGCGCGCCGAAGGCGGTCCGGCGGAGGGTGCCGGTCCGGTGGCGGGCGGTCACGCGGCGGGCGCCGACACGGCGGCGGCCCAGGACGCGGCGGCCCAGGACGCGGCGACCCGGCCGGCGGCGGGTGACGAGCGGCAGGGCGGCGTCGAGTCGACGGAGGGCGTCGAGCCGGCGGGTGACGGGCCGCAGGGAGGTGTCGAGCCGTCGGAGCGTGCCGAGCCCGAGGCGGCCGTCGGCCCCTCGGGACTCGTCTGGCCCGGCGGGCCGCCGGAGTCCCCGGACGGGGACGCCCCCGGCACCCCGCGGCCGGGACCCCGGTCCCGGATACGGCGCGCCCTCGTCGCGACGGTCGCCCTCACGGGCCTCGTGCTCGCCGGCGTCAGCGTCGTCGCCGTCCTGCGGGACGGGCACCGCGCCCACCCGCCCCGTACCCTCACCGCGCCCGCCGCCGGAGACGTACGCATCCGGGTGATCGGCCAGGACCTGTGCCTCGCCGAGCGGCGCGGCTCCCGCACCGGACAGATCCACCAGGTGCCGTGCGCCGACGCGAAGGTCCCGCTCTACTCGCTGAAGGAGCTGGGCGGCGGCCGGTGGCGGATCGTTTCGGACCACCCGGACTACGGTCCCGGCTGCTCCGGCATACCCTCCGGCGGCCGGATACCCGACGCCGCGTTCGAGGACTCCGAGTGCGGCGACCCGAGCCGGGTGGAGGCGTTCGCCCTGGAGCCGTACGGCACGCCCGTCGAGGGGTACCGGATCGTTCCCGCGGACTCCGCGACACCCGGCAGCTGCGTCACCGTCGTCGGCGACCGCTCGGCGGCCTGGGCGCGACTGGCCCAGGCCCCCTGCGCGCCGGACGCGGCGGGCCAGCTCTTCAGCTTCGACCGCAGGAACTGACGGAAGGGATCAGGGGACCGGGACCTCCCGGGCGGGCTCCACCAGCCGGTCCCGCAGCGCGGTCACCACCGCGGGGTCGAGCCCGACGTGACCGGTGACGTACCCGTGCACCGAGCCGTACCGCGCGCGCAGGTCCGCGAGGAACAGCCGCAGGATGTCCGCCGGTGCCCGGCCGTACCCCGGCCAGCGCAGCTCGCGGCCCGGGTGCGACGCGCGCCAGTCGGCGACCAGCCGCTCCGTGGCGAGCTCCGTGAGCGCGAAGTCCGCGAGGATCTCCTCGTCGGGGACGTCGAGGAGCGAGAGGACGAGGGCCGCGACGATCCCCGTCCGGTCCTTGCCGGAGGCGCAGTGGAAGACGAGCGGCCCGTCGGCCGCGGCGATGACCTCCAGCGCGGTACGGATCTCCGCCGCGCCGTCCTCGGCGACCTCGGCGAACCGGTCGGCCAGATAGCGCCAGGGGTCGAGGTCCGGGTCGATCTCCGCCTGGTCGTACGGCCGGTGCTCGATGGACAGGTTGTGCCAGACGACCTCCTCGGTCTCCGGCAGACGGCCCTTGGCGGCGATCTCCCACGGGTAGCGCAGGTCGATCACGGCGGCCACGCCCAGCGCGCGGAAGCGGTCGAGGTCCTCGGGTCCGGCTCCGGCGAGCTTGGCCAGGGAGTCGGAGCGGTAGAGGGTCTCCCACCGCACGGTCCCGCCGTCGGCGGTCCGATAGCCGCCCAGGTCACGGAAGTTGTGGAGTCGTTCGAAGGGTACGTGTCGTGTCACGCGGCCAATCTACGGCCCGTGAGCGGCCGGGCCACGGGGAGTCACAGGCCGACGGCCGCCCAGAAGTGCCCGGCGATCTCCTCCAGGTAGGCGCGTCCCTCGTCGCCCGTCGCCCCGGAGGCGCCCCAGCTGCTGGTCGCCGCCATCCGCGCGTGGTAGTCCGTGTGCAGGCGCTGGAGCGCCGACTCCATGGTCCGCTTGGGCAGCGGCACCATCTTCACGGCCGGTTTCACGTACGCCTGCCAGCGCGTGGTGGCGGCGTCGCGCAGCAGCTCGGCGAGGCTGTCGTCACCACCGGTCGCCGTGAGCAGCGCGCGCGGGCCGAGGCCGAGGACCTCCGCGAGGGCGGCCGTCTGGCGTTCGGTGCCGCGCCAGCGGCCCTCGTCCTCCATCCGCTGGTACGCGCCGGCCGACACACCGACCCGCCGGGCCAGCTCGTCCGCCGAGAGCGCGCGGGCCAGCCGGTGCTCGCGCAGGGTCGTCGCGGCGGCGATCAGCTCGGCCGGGGCGCACCACAGCACGCCCGCGAGGGCGGTGAGCTCCTGCTCGGTCGGACGGTGGGTGCCGCGTTCCCAGGCGACGACGGTTTCGGGCTCGACGAACATGCCGTACTGGGCGCGGAGGCCGTACGCGACGTGTCCCGGGGCCATGCCGAGACCCTCGCGCAGGCGTCGGGCGGCCAGGCCGTTGAAGGGGGGAGAGGGTTGGTGCACCCGGTCACCGTAGGTGCGCACGATGACGGCTGGCTACGGTTCGTTCGCCCAACGTGAAACGTCGTAGGAACGTCGGAACCGGTCGGTAACCCCGGAATCGCGATCAGTGACCACGGGACCTGCCGTCGAGCCAGCGGTACTGGAGCTCGGGCCGCCCGATCTGACCGTACTGCGGGGCGCGCACCGCCCGGCCCTCGGTCACGAGGTGCTCCAGGTAGCGGCGGGCGGTGATCCGGGAGATCCCGACCGCCGTGCCCGCCTCGGCGGCGGTGACCCCGGCCGGGGTGTCCCGGAGCGTACGGGTGACCGCCTCCAGGGTCGGTGCGCTGAGCCCCTTCGGCAGCGTGGCGGGGTGCGGGGCCCGCAGCGTGGCGAGAGCCCGGTCCACCTCGTCCTGCCCGGAGGCCTCCCCGGCGGACGCCCGGAACTCCGCGTACCGGGCGAGCCGGTCCCGGAGGGTGGCGAAGGCGAAGGGCTTCAGGACGTACTGGACGACGCCGAGGGACACGCCCTCGCGGACGACCGCCAGGTCGCGGGCGGAGGTCACGGCGATCACGTCGGCGGAGTGCCCGGCGGCGCGCAGCGCGCGCAGCAGCTGGAGGCCGTGGCCGTCGGGCAGGTAGAGGTCGAGCAGGATCAGGTCGACCGGCGTCCGGTCGAGCACCCGCACGGCGGCGGCCCGGGAGTGGGCGACGCCGACGACGGTGAAGCCGTCGACCCGGCCGGCGTAGAGCGCGTGGGCGTCGGCGGCGACGGGGTCGTCCTCGACGACGAGGACACGGAGGGGACGCGTGCTCACGGGGTCACCTCGGTTCGCGTCGAGGCGGCGCCGTCGGTGGCGGCCGCTGCGTGGACGGCGTCGACGCCCGTGTCCGTGGTGACGCCCGTGTCCGTGGTGACGCCGGCGGTCGCCGTTCCCGCGCGACCCTCGCCCTCCCTCGGCAGCGGCAGCCGTACGGTGAACTCCGCGCCGCCCTCCCTCGCGTCCGACAGCTCCAGGGTGCCCGAGGCGCGCGAGACCGCCTGGCCCACCAGGGCGAGGCCCAGGCCGCGGCCCGGGCCGCGGGTCGTCCAGCCGCGGCTCAGCACCGCGTCCCGGTCGGCCGGGCGGACGCCGGGGCCGTTGTCCCCGACCCGCAGAAGCAGCTCGCCGTCGCCCGCCCGGGCCGCGACCGTGACCGTCACGCGCGCCTGCGGGGTCCCGCCCACGGCCTCGACGGCGTTGTCGATGAGGTTGCCCAGGATCGTGACCAGGTCCCGGGAGGGCAGGGCCGCCGGCACCCGGCCGTCGTCGATCCGGCTGTCCTCGGTCAGGACCAGCTCCACGCCCCGCTCGTTGGCCTGTGCCGCCTTGCCGAGCAGCAGCGCCGCGAGCACGGGCTCGCCGACCGCGTCGACGACCCGGTCGGTGAGGGCCTGCGCGAGCTCCAGTTCCGCCGTCGCGAACTCCACCGCGTCCTCCACCCGGCCCAGTTCGATGAGCGAGACGACGGTGTGCAACCGGTTCGCCGCCTCGTGGGCCTGGGAGCGGAGCGCCTGGGTGAACCCCCGCTCGGAGTCCAACTCCCCCGACAGCGCCTGGAGTTCCGTACGGTCGCGAAGCGTGACGACCGTGCCGCGCCGCTCCCCGCCGACCACCGGACGGGTGCTGACGACGAGCACCCGGTCGGCCGTCAGATGGGTCTCGTCGACGCGCGGCTCGGAGGAGAGCAGCGCCCCCGTCAGCGGTGCGGGCAGGCCGAGTTCGGCGGCCGGGCGGCCGACGACGCCCTCGTCCAGGCCGAGCAACTCCCGCGCCCCGTCGTTGATGAGGGCGATCCGCCGCCGCCCGTCGAGCATCACGAGCCCTTCCCGTACGGCGTGCAGAGCGGCCTCGTGGTAGTCGTGCATCCGGCTCAGCTCGGCCGCGTTCATGCCGTGCGTGTGGCGGCGCAGCCGGGCGTTGACGACGTACGTCCCCGCGCCGCCCAGTGCGAGCGCGGCGCCCGCCATGCCGAAGAGGGCGGCGACCTGCTCCCGCACCTGCTCGCTGATCCGCTCGATCGTGATGCCGGCGCTGACGAGGGCGACGACCCGGCCGTCCTCGTCCTGGACGGGCGCCACCGTCCGCACGGACGGGCCGAGCACCCCCAGGTGCGTCTCGGAGAAGGTCCGCCCCCGCACCGCCTCCTCGATGTGACCGAGGTACGTACGGCCGATCTGGTCCGGCTCCGGATGCGTCCAGCGGGTCCCGTCGGGCGCCATGATCACCACGAAGGCGACGTCCGCGTGCCGGCGCAGCGACTCCGTGTACGGCTGGAGCACCGCCGCCGGATCGGCCGAGCGGGCCGCGGCCACCACGGAGGGGGAGTGGGCGACGGCCGCGGCGGTCGCCGTGGACTGGCGCCGCGCGGTCTCCTCCGCCTGGGCCAGGTCCGTGACGTACGCGAAGACCGCGCAGCCCGCCACGACGAAGGCCACCAGCACGACCTGCATCGCGAAGAGCTGACCGGCCAGGCTGCGGGGGCGGGGACGGGGGAGGCGCATGCGGGTAAGTGTGCACGGCGGAATTTGCGCCGGGTCATTGCGTTCCCGAATCGTTCTCTTCCCGGGAGCGCTCCCGCCCGCGCACTCCGGGCGGGGTGATGTTTCGGCCGTGAACGAAACGAACGTAACCGTGACCCCGGTCACAGGCTGATGGATAGTCGCGGAGTCCACCGGGACGTGGACACCCATCAGCGCGAGGAGGACCCCGTGGCCGCACGCCGGGACCGTACCCACTATCTGTATCTGGCCGTCATCGGCGCCGTACTGCTCGGCATCGCCGTCGGCTTCCTGGCGCCGGGCGTCGCCGTCGAGCTGAAGCCGCTGGGCACCGGCTTCGTCAACCTGATCAAGATGATGATCTCGCCGATCATCTTCTGCACGATCGTCCTCGGCGTCGGGTCGGTCCGGAAGGCCGCGAAGGTCGGCGCCGTCGGCGGCCTCGCCCTCGGCTACTTCCTGGTGATGTCGACGGTCGCACTCGCGATCGGTCTGCTCGTCGGCAACCTCCTGGAGCCCGGTTCGGGCCTCCACCTGACCAAGGAGATCGCCGAGGCCGGCGCCAAGCAGGCCGAGGGCGGCGGCGAGTCCACGCCGGACTTCCTGCTCGGCATCATCCCGACCACCTTCGTCTCCGCCTTCACCGAGGGCGAGGTCCTCCAGACGCTCCTGGTCGCGCTCCTCGCGGGCTTCGCGCTCCAGGCGATGGGCGCCGCCGGAGAGCCGGTGCTGCGGGGGATCGGCCACATCCAGCGGCTCGTCTTCCGGATCCTCGGCATGATCATGTGGGTCGCCCCGGTCGGCGCGTTCGGCGCGATCGCGGCCGTCGTCGGCGCGACCGGCGCCGCCGCGCTCAAGTCGCTCGCCGTCATCATGATCGGCTTCTACCTGACCTGCGGCCTCTTCGTCTTCGTCGTGCTCGGAGCGATCCTGCGCCTGGTCGCCGGGATCAACATCTGGACCCTGCTGAGGTACCTGGGCCGCGAGTTCCTGCTCATCCTCTCCACCTCCTCCTCCGAGTCCGCGCTGCCGCGGCTCATCGCGAAGATGGAGCACCTGGGCGTCAGCAAGCCGGTCGTCGGCATCACCGTCCCGACCGGCTACTCCTTCAACCTCGACGGCACCGCCATCTACCTCACGATGGCCTCGCTCTTCGTCGCCGAGGCGATGGGCGACCCGCTCTCGGTCGGCGAGCAGATCTCGCTCCTCGTCTTCATGATCATCGCCTCGAAGGGCGCGGCGGGCGTCACCGGCGCGGGCCTCGCGACCCTCGCGGGCGGCCTCCAGTCGCACCGGCCCGAACTGGTCGACGGGGTGGGCCTGATCGTCGGCATCGACCGCTTCATGAGCGAGGCCCGCGCCCTCACCAACTTCGCGGGCAACGCCGTCGCGACCGTCCTCGTCGGCACCTGGACCAAGGAGATCGACAAAGCGAGGGTCACGGAGGTCCTCGCCGGGAACATCCCCTTCGACGAGAAGACCCTCGTCGACGACCACGCCCCCGCCCCGGTCCCGGACCAGCGGGTCGAGGGCGGCGAGGAGAAGGCCCGAGCGGGCGTCTGACCCGGACGCCCCCACAGACCCCGACGGGGGGGCCGCGTCCTTCCGGATCCCGGGCCTTGAGCCGGATCCGGGCCCCGGGAGGACGCGGCTGTACGGAGCGACGCAGGTAGCGGAACACGCGGCCGGTACGGTCGGCGCTCAGACGCCCACCGAGCCGGCCGTCCGGGTCCGGCCGTCCGGGTCCGGCCGTCCGGCCCCGGCGGTCCGGCCCCGGCCGTTCCGCCCCGCCCGCACCGCCCGTCCGTCCGCGCCCGTCCGTCCGCGCCCGTCCGTCCGGCGGTCAGGCGCCGCCGGGCCCGCCGTCCAGGAGTGCCAGCTCCTCCGTCCCCAGGTCGAGGCCGGCCGCCGCGGCCGAGTCCCGTGCCGTCTCCGGGCGGCTCGCGCCCGGGATCGGCAGCACCGTCTCCGAGCGGGTGAGCAGCCAGGCCAGCGCCACCCGCTGCGGACCGACCCCCCGCTCCCGCGCCACCCGGTGGAAGCCCCCGAACCGCGGGTCCTCCTCCAGGGCGGACGCCCCGTCGAGCGAGCTGCGCGAGATCCCGCCCAGCGGGCTCCACGGCAGGAAGGCGAGCCCGAGCTCCGCGCAGAGCCGCAGCTCCGCCTCGCTCTCCCGGACCGCCGGCGAGTACCGGTTCTGCACGGAGACCAGCCGGTCGCCCAGGATCTCGCGGGCCAGCAGGATCTGCTCCGTGTCCGCGTTGGAGATCCCGGCCAGCCTGATCGTGCCCGCGTCGAGCAACTCCCTGATCGCGCCCAGCGATTCGGCGTACGGGACGGCCGGGTCCGGCTTGTGCAGCTGGTACAGGCCGATCGGCGTCCCGCCGAGCCGCCGGGCCGAGGCCTCCGCCGCCCGCCGCAGGTGCGCCGGCCGCCCGTCCACGGTCCAGCCGCCGTCCGCCGTCCGGCCGCGCCCGCCCTTCGTCGCGACGAGCACGTCGTCCGTGCGGCCCCCGTAGGAGGCGAGGGCCCGTGCCACGAGCAGCTCGCCCTCGCCGGGCGCGCCGCCCGGCGGGTGGTAGGAGTCGGCGGTGTCGAGGAGGGTCACGCCCGCGTCGAGGGCCGCGTGCACGGTCGCGACCGCCCGGGCCTCGTCGGGTCGGCCCTCGATGGAGAGCGGCATGGTGCCGAGGCCGACCGCCCCGACCCGTACGTCCCCCAGCGTCCTGAGCCGCATCAGCGCACCGCCCCGGGGTCCGTCTCCTCGAAGCGTACGGCTCGGACCGTCTCGGAGATCGCGCGCGGGAGCCATTCGGCGCAGTGCCGGAAGGAATAGCCGAGCGCGGTGGCGCGGGAGTTGTCCATCCCGTAGAAGCGCGCGAAGGAGAAGGGGGAGACCTCGCCGAGCTCCACCTCCCGGAAGACCGCCCGGCCTCCCGTCACCTTCTCGATCTCCGCGCAGATGTCGGCGGTGGAGAGCAGCCCGTGGGAATGGGCGTTCACCGGCCCGGTGAATTCCGCCTCGACGGCCCAGGCCAGGAAAGCGGCGATCTCCTCCACGTACACATAGGTCGCCGGACGGTTCACGACGGGCACGGCGATCGGCTCGCCCGCCCGGATCCGTCGCGCGTAGTGGTCGATCCGGCCGGTGAAGTCGTCCTCGCCGCCCAGCACATGGGCGACCCGCACCGAGGTCCAGGCGAAGGGCGCCCCGGGCGCCGCGAACACCGCCTCGGCCTGCCGCTTCCCCTCCCCGTAGTGCTCCTCGCGGAACTCCGGGTCCTCCCAGGCCAGGGCCGTGTCCACGGTGACCGAGGCCAGGTCGAGGACGGACTCGGCGATCGGCCCGGCCGCGTCCTCGTACCCGTACACCTCCACCGTCGACGTCATCACATAGCGCCCGGTGCGCGGCCCGAACACCCTGCGGGCGATCTCCGCCTGGCGCGGGGTGTAGCAGACCTGGTCGACGACGACGTCGAAGGAACGGCCCGCCAGAACGGATTCCAGCGCGGCCTCGTCGTCGCGGTCGGCCACGAGGTGCTCGATTCCCCCGGGGGTTCCGGAAGAACCCCGGTTGAGCACCGTGAGCCGGTGCCCGGATTCCCGCAACAGGGCGATGAGCCGCTTTCCGAAATAGCGGTTCCCGCCGATGACCAGAATGTCCATTGCTCTCAACTCCCTTGATCCGCAGGACAAGTGTTACGTTGTCCGCTCGCTGCCTGAAGGGGGAATCATGGGAGTCCTGGCCGCCGCGCCGAAGGAACCACGGCCCGCGCGCCCCGCCGCCGACAATTCCTCGGCGCCCGCTTTCGACGCCGTCGACCGGCAGATCCTGGACCTCCTGCAGAGCGACGGCCGGATCAAACTCAGCGAGCTCGGCCGCCGCGTCCGGCTCAGCCCCGCGGCCGTCACCGAGCGGGTCCGCCGGCTGGAGGCGAGCGGGGCGGTCACCGGCTACGGCGCCCATGTCTCCCCGGCCCGGCTCGGCTACGGCATCCAGGCCTTCATCCGCGTGAACCCGCACGGCGGCTACACCCTGAAGCACCCGCGGACCCTGGAGCTGACCGGTCGCCCCGAGGTCCTGGAGGTCCACCACGTGGTGGGCGAGGACTGCTGGATCCTCAAGGTCGCCGTCACCGACACCGTCCACCTGGAGGAGATCCTGGAGCAGACCTCGGCGCTCGGCCGGACCACGACCTCGGTCGTGCTGTCCTCGCCGGTGCAGCGGAAGCCGCTGCTCCCCTTCTGAGGCCCTTCCTCCTTAGCCGCTGCTCCCCTTCTGAGGCCCTTCCTCCTTGCCCTGACGTCGGCGTCAAGGCCTAGGTTCGGGGACATGCGTATCGGAGAACTGGCCGAACGGGCGGGCACCACCACGCGGACTCTGCGGTACTACGAGTCCCGGGGCCTCCTGACCGCACGGCGCACGGAGCAGGGGCACCGCACCTACGACGAGGCCGACCTGCGGCTCCTCCAGCAGATCAGGACCCTCCAGGCCTTCGGGTTCGAGCTGGAGGAGACGCGGCCGTTCGTCGACTGCCTGCGCGCGGGGCACCCGGCGGGCGACTCCTGCCCCGCGTCGATCGCCGTCTACCGGCGGAAGGTCGCCGAACTGGACGGCCTGATCGAGCAGCTCCGGGCGGTACGCGCCCAGGTGGGCGCCCAGCTGCTGCGCGCCGAGGCGGAGCTGCCGCACGGCCCGGAGCCCCGGTGCGAATTCGACGTGGTGACGGACATGGAGGGATGACGGAGATGACGACGCACACGGAGGGCGTGGCCGAGGTCACGGACGCGGACTTCGCCACGGAGGTACTGGCGGCCGAACTGCCGGTCCTGGTGAAGTTCACCGCGGAGTGGTGCGGGCCGTGCCGGCAGCTGAAGCCGGTGCTCGCCGCGATCGCCGCGGAGTGGTCGGGGCGACTGCGGATCGTCGAGATCGACGTCGACCGCAGCCCGGAGACCACCGTGCGGTACGGGGTGCTGGGCACCCCGACGCTCATGCTCTTCCGCTCGGGCGAGCCGGTGAGGTCGCTGGTCGGAGCCCGCCCGAAGCGCCGCCTCCTGGCGGAGCTGGGGGACGCCCTCGCCTGACGCGGCCGGGCCGCGAGATTTCACCAGGGCATACAGAAATACCCCGACTAGAATTGACAGTCGGGGTATCGCCTCGCGTATATTCATGGATTCCGTGCCTGAACACACTGAAAGCACGGAGAAGTTCAATAAACGCACTGTATCGCGCCGGGAGTCGAATTGTCAACCGAGGAATTTCGGAACGAGCAGCAATTCATCACCGATCTCTATGCCCGACTCGACGAACTGAGGGACGAGGCCGAGGCCGCCGTCGGAAAGGCCCTGCGCACCCCCGGGGTCGGCAGCAACCAGGGCCGCCTCGAACGGGACGTGCTGGTCGCCGAGCAGTCCGGGCTGCTCTCCGCGCTCAACGCGGGGGAGACCGGGCTCTGTTTCGGGCGCCTCGTCTTCCAGGACGGGCGCGACCACCACATCGGCCGGCTCGGCATCCGCGAGGACGACCCGCACCGCACGCCCCTCGTCGTCGACTGGCGCGCCGAGATCGCCAGGCCCTTCTACCTCGCCACCGGCTACGAGCCCATGGGTCTCTCCCGCCGCCGGCACATCAGCACCCAGGGCCGCGAGGTGACCGCCCTCCACGACGAGGTGCTCGACCTCGCCGACGCCACCCGCACCGGACACGAGAGCCGCGACGCCGACGAGGTCCTGCTCGCCTCGCTCGACGCCGCCCGCACCGGCCGGATGCACGACATCGTGCAGACCATCCAGGCCGAGCAGGACGCCATCATCCGCTCCCCGCACCACGGCGTCCTCGTCGTCGAGGGCGGCCCCGGCACCGGCAAGACCGCCGTCGCGCTGCACCGGGCCGCGTACCTCCTCTACGCCCACCGCGAGCAGCTCGCCAGGCGCGCCGTCCTCATCGTCGGCCCCAACCCCGCCTTCCTCGGCTACATCGGGAACGTCCTGCCCTCCCTCGGCGAGACCGGCGTCCTGCTCGCCACCCCCGCCGAGCTCTTCCCCGGCGTCCGCGCCACCGGCACCGACACCCCCCGCGCCGCCGCCGTCAAGGGCTCCGCCGCCATGGCCGAGGCGCTCGCCGCCGCCGTACGGGACCGCCAGCAGGTCCCCGAGCGCGGCGCGCCCCTCCTCGTCCCGCACGAGGACGGGGACCTCGTCATCGACTGGGACATGGCCCTGGAGGCCCGCCACAAGGCCCGCGAGACCGTCCTCCCGCACAACCTCGCCCGCCCCTACTTCGTCTTCCGGATCCTGGACGCCCTCGCGGAGCAGCTCGCCGACCGCATCGGTGCCGACCCCTACGGCGGCCCCAACTTCCTCGGCCCCGACGACCGGGCGCTCCTCGCCAAGGGCATCGCCGCCAACCCCGACGTGCACGCCGCCGTCGACACCCTCTGGCCGGAGCTCACGCCCCAGGAGTTCCTGGCCGACTACCTCGCCGAGCCCACCCACCTCGACGAGGCCGACGCCGCGGCGGTCCGCCGCGCGGCCGGCGCGTGGACCCCCGCCGACGTACCGCTCCTCGACGAGGCCGCCGAGCTCCTCGGCCAGGACGACTCGGCCGCCCGCGCCGCCCAGGAGGCCGAGCGGCAGCGCCGGATCCAGTACGCGCAGGGCGTCCTCGACGTCAGCTACGCCTCGCGGACCTACGAGTTCGAGGACAAGGAGGAGCTCGACGAGGACGCCTCCGAGGTCCTCTCCGCCCACGACATCATCGACGCCGAGCGGTTCGCCGACCGGCACGAGGAGGCCGACCACCGCACCGCCGCCGAACGGGCCGCCGCCGACCGCACCTGGGCCTTCGGCCACATCATCGTGGACGAGGCCCAGGAGCTCTCCGCGATGACCTGGCGCCTCCTCATGCGCCGCAGCCCGACCCGCTCCATGACCCTGGTCGGCGACCCCGCCCAGACCGGCGACCCGGCCGGCGTCGGCGCCTGGGAGCGGATCCTCGAACCGCACGTGCAGGACCGCTGGGAGCACGTCCGCCTCGGGGTCAACTACCGGACGCCCGCCGAGATCATGGAGGTCGCCGCCGACGTCCGGCGGACCGCCGACCCGGCCTTCGAGCCGCCGCGGTCCGTCCGCTCCACCGGCGTCGCGCCCTGGGACCGCACGGTCGACGACCCGGTGAAGGAGGCCGCCGACGCCGTCGCCGCCGAACTGCGCAGCGAGGGCCGGCTCGCCGTCATCGCCCCGGCGGAGCTGCTCCCCGGCCTGGTCGCCGCCCTGCCGGAGGCCGCCCACGGAGCGGCCCCCGACCTCACCCGCCCTGTGGTGCTCCTCGACCCCCGGCAGGCCAAGGGCCTGGAGTTCGACACGGTCCTGGTCGTCGACCCGGACGGCATCGCGGCCGGTGCCCCGCACGGGGTCAACGACCTGTACGTGGCGCTGACCCGGGCGACCCAGCGGCTGGGCGTGATCAGGCCGGCCTGAGCCAGACCGTCGCCAGCGGCGGCAGCGTCATCCGCAGGCTCGCCGCACGGCCGTGCCACGGCACCGACTCGGTCTTCACCGGGTCGGTGCCCACCACGTCCCCGCCGCCGTACCGGGCGGCGTCCGTGTTGAGGACCTCCGCCCAGGCGGCGAAGGTGTCCGGCACGCCCAGCCGGTAGTCGTGCCGCACGACCGGCGAGAAGTTGGAGACGGCGAGCAGCGGGGAGCCGAAGGCGTCGAAGCGCAGGAACGCGAAGACGTTGTCCTCGGCGGCGTCCCCGACCACCCACTGGAAGCCGTCCGGGGCGGTGTCCCGCTCCCAGAGCGAGGGGCTCGCCGCGTACACCGTGTTCAGGTCCCGGACCAGGTCCCGCACCCCCCGGTGGTCGGGCTCCGCCCCGTATGCCGGGTCGAGTAGCCACCAGTCGGGCCCGTGCTCCGCCGACCACTCCCCGCCCTGTGCGAACTCCTGTCCCATGAAAAGGAGTTGCTTGCCGGGGTGGGCCCACATGAAGCCCAGGTAGGCGCGGTGGTTGGCGCGCTGCTGCCACCAGTCGCCCGGCATCTTCGACACCAGCGACCGCTTGCCGTGCACCACCTCGTCGTGGGAGATCGGCAGGATGTAGTTCTCGCTGTACGCGTACACCATCGAGAAGGTCATCTCGTGGTGGTGGTACTTGCGGTGCACCGGCTCCTTCTCCGCGTAGCCGAGGGAGTCGTGCATCCAGCCCATGTTCCACTTCATGCCGAAGCCGAGGCCGCCGAAGCCGCCGGGGCCCACCTGGTCCGTCGCCCGCGTCACCCCGTCCCAGGCCGTGGACTCCTCGGCGAAGGTCACGATCCCCGGGCAGCGGCGGTAGACGGTGGCGTTCATCTCCTGGAGGAAGGCCACCGCGTCCAGGTTCTCCCGGCCGCCGAACTCGTTCGGCAGCCACTCGCCGTGCTCCCGCGAGTAGTCCAGGTAGAGCATCGAGGCCACCGCGTCCACCCGCAGCCCGTCGAGGTGGAACTCCTGGCACCAGTACACGGCGTTCGCCACCAGGAAGTTCCGCACCTCCTTGCGGCCGTAGTCGAACTCCAGCGTCCCCCAGTCGGGATGGTGCGAACGGCGCGGGTCCTCGTGCTCGTACAGCGGACGGCCGTCGAACTCGGCGAGCGCCCAGTCGTCCTTCGGGAAGTGCGCCGGGACCCAGTCCATCAGGACCCCGATCCCGGCCCGGTGCAGCGCGTCCACCAGGTACTTGAAGTCGTCGGGCGTGCCCATGCGGGCCGTCGGCGCGTAGAAGCCCGTGACCTGGTAGCCCCAGGAGCCGCTGAACGGATGCTCGGCGACGGCCATGAACTCCACGTGCGTGAAACCGAGGTCGCGCACGTAGTCCGGCAGCTGCTCCGCGAGCTGCCGGTACGTCAGGCCGGGCCGCCAGGACGGCAGGTGGAGCTCGTAGACCGAGAGCGGCGCCTCGTGGTGCGGGCGGGCGCCGCGCCGCGCCAGCCACTCGGCGTCGTCCCACACGTGGTGCGAGGCGGTGACGACCGAGGCGGTGTTCGGCGGGCACTCGGTACGGCGGGCCATCGGGTCCGCGCGCACGGTGTGCGAACCGTCCGGCCGGGCGATGTCGAACTTGTACAGCGCCCCCTCGCCGACGCCCGGCACGAACAGCTCCCACACGCCCGTCGAACCCAGCGAGCGCATCGGCAGCGCCGTGCCGTCCCAGTGCGTGAAGTCACCGGTGACGCGGACGCCCCGGGCGTTCGGCGCCCAGACCGCGAACCGGGTGCCGGCGACGCCCTCGTGGGTCAGGAGGTGGGCGCCGAGCGCCGTCCACAGCTCCTCGTGCCGGCCCTCGCCGATGAGGTGCAGGTCCAGCTCGCCGAGGGAGGGCAGGAAGCGGTACGGGTCGACGACGGCGAGCTCCTCGCCGCCGTCCTCGTACCGCACGCGCAGCTCGTACGCCGGCACCTTCCGCAGCAGCGGCAGCAGGCCGGTGAACAGGCCGTCGCCCTCGTCGTGGAGCGTGACGCGGCGGCCCTTCGTCAGGACCGTGACCTCCTTCGCCCACGGCCGCAGCACGCGAATCACGACGCCGCCCTTGACCGGGTGGGCGCCCAGCAGGCCGTGCGGGTCGTGGTGCTCGCCCGCGAGCAGCCGGGCCCGGTCACCCGGCCCGACGGGTGGCGCCTTCCGCACGGCGGTCCGGTCCGGAGCGGGCGCCTTCCGTACCTCGGTCCGGTCCGGTGCGGGCGTCTTCCGGGCGCGGGACGTCTTGCCTGCGGATCGGGCGGTCACGGGGGTGCCTCCTGGAGGGCGGGAACGAGGGATACGGGTGTACGTGTCCACGGTTGTCTACGGGGTAGGAAACGGCGCCCCGAGGGTGCGGGACACTCGGCCGAACGGGGCGCGTGCGGGTCACCGCAGGCGGGAGCGGTGCGCGCGCCGCGGGCGGCTGGGCCGAACGGGTCCGGCGCCCCGCCCGTCGGGGCGGGGCGGCCGGCCACGGGGGCGGACGGGATCACCGGGGCGCGGCGAGGCGCTCGATCGCGGACATCGGCACGGGGAGCCAGTCCGGACGGTGCCGGGCCTCGTACACGACCTCGTAGACCGCCTTGTCGGTCTCGTAGGCGCGCAGGAGCGCCGGGTCGGCGCGCGGGTCCGCGCCCGCCGCCTCGGCGTAGCCCGTGCAGTACGCGGCCCGGCAGCGCGCCGCCCAGTCCGCGTTCCACGGCCGGTGGGTGCGGGCCGCGTAGTCGAAGGAGCGGAGCATGCCGGCGACGTCCCGGACGGTGGGCTGGGGGCTCCGCCGCTCGTCCAGCGGCTTCGCCGGCTCGCCCTCGAAGTCGATGACGGCCCAGCCGCCGTCGGAGCCCCGCAGGGTCTGCCCCAGGTGCAGGTCGCCGTGGATGCGCTGGAGCGCACCCGCGCCGGGCGCCTCGCCGGCCGCCGCGAAGACGGCCCGCAGCCCCGGCACGTACGGCAGGAGCGCCGGTACGGCCTGCGCCGCGGCGTGCAGCCGCCGGTCCATCGCCGCGGCGAGGTGCTCGGTCTCGGAGCGCGGCAGCCGCAGGGTCGGCAGCGCGCCGGCGAGCGCGAGGTGCACCTCGGCCGTGGCCCGGCCGAGGGCCCGCGCCTCGGTGGTGAACTCCCGCCCGTCGGCGAGCGCGTCGAGCGCGAGCCGCCAGCCGTCCCGGGAGTCCCGGAGGTAGGGCTGGAGGACGCCGAGGGTCGCGGCCCCCGACTCGAACCAGGCGACCGGGGCCGGCACGCGCGCGCAGCCGGCCCGGCTCAGGGCGAGGGGCAGTTCGAGGTCCGGGTTGGCACCGGGACTGACCCGTCGGAAGATCTTCAGGATGAACGAATCCCCGTACACGAGCGAGGAGTTGGACTGCTCGGCATCGAGTACGCGGGGGGCGAGGGCGGGGGGGAGTGCGGTGGTGGCGTGGAAGCGCAGGGGGCCGGTCCGGCCCGGGGAGCGCAGCCGCTCGTAGAGGAGTCCCGCGAGCCGCGGGTCGCGCAGCCCTTCGTAGACCGCGCGTCCGGCGAGCGGGCCCTGCCGGATCCGCCCGATCAGGGCGGGGGCGAGGCGGGGCGGCAGCTGGGTCCGTACGCCCAGGAGCAGTTGGTAGCAGTCGGCGGGTGTGCCGGCCGGGCGGCCGGGCTGGTCGACCCGTACGAGCAGATGGAGGAGACCGGGTCCCGCGCCGTCCAGGGGGAGCAGCTCGGTGGCCGCGTCCAGCGTGAATCCGATGACCCGGCGGCCCTTGCCCGCGAACCAGCGCTGCCGTGGCAGCCATTCGTGGAGCAGGGGTGCGAGGGACGGAAGGAGGGCGTCCGGGGCCCGGGTGGTGGATGCGGTCTCCGGCATGGCATCGCGTCCTTTCCCCGGGGCGCGCAGTTGGCTGTCGTATGCGTTCAAATGCGCAGAGTGTCCCGGATGGCGGCTTGGACTGTCCGGAAGTGCGGGACGTGTCGGAAGGGGAAGATCCGTACGGGTCCGGCAAGAAGGCCCGTATGGACCTGAATCGTGACGTGGAACGTGTGTGGGACACAGTGCCCAGAGGGGGACGGGGGAAACCGTCCCACCCCGGACGAATCCGAACTGACCGCCGGTCAGCCCTTCTTGAGACGGAACCAGTAGAAGCCGTGTCCCGCAAGGGTCAGGAGGTAGGGCAGCTCGCCGATGGCCGGGAACGTCACCCCGCCGATCAGCTCCACCGGCTGGCTGCCGGCGAAGCGCCGCAGGTCGAGCTCGGTCGGCTGCGCGAACCGCGAGAAGTTGTTCACGCAGAGGACCAGATCGTCGCCGTCCTCCCGGAGGAAGGCGAGCACCGCCGGGTTGGACGCGGGCAGTTCGGTGTACGTGCCCGTGCCGAAGGCCCGGTTCTGCTTGCGGATCTCGATCATCCGCTTCGTCCAGTGCAGCAGCGAGGACGGTGAGGCCATGCCCGCCTCGACATTGGTCACCTGGTAGCCGTGGACCGGGTCCATGATGGCCGGCAGGTAGAGCCGTCCCGGGTCGCAGGAGGAGAAGCCCGCGTTCCGGTCGGGCGTCCACTGCATCGGGGTGCGGACCCCGTCCCGGTCGCCCAGCCAGATGTTGTCGCCCATGCCGATCTCGTCGCCGTAGTACAGCACCGGCGAGCCGGGCAGCGAGAAGAGCAGCGCGGTGAAGAGCTCCATCTGCTTGCGGTCGTTGTCGAGGAGCGGGGCGAGACGGCGCCGGATGCCGATGTTGGCCCGCATCCGCGGGTCCTTGGCGTACTCGGCGTACATGTAGTCGCGCTCTTCGTCCGTGACCATCTCGAGCGTGAGCTCGTCGTGGTTGCGCAGGAAGATGCCCCACTGGCAGCCGGAGGGGATCTCCGGGGTCTTCGCCAGGATCTCGGAGACCGGGTACCGCGACTCGCGCCGCACGGCCATGAAGATCCGCGGCATGACCGGGAAGTGGAAGGCCATGTGGCACTCGTCGCCGCCCGACCGGAAGTCGCCGAAGTAGTCGACGACGTCCTCCGGCCACTGGTTCGCCTCGGCGAGCAGCACCGTGTCCGGGTAGTGGTCGTCGATCTCCTTGCGGACCCGCTTGAGGAAGCCGTGGGTGGCCGGGAGGTTCTCGCAGTTGGTGCCCTCCTGCTGGTACAGGTACGGCACCGCGTCGAGCCGGAAGCCGTCGATCCCCAGGTCCAGCCAGAACTTCAGCGCGGACAGGATCTCCTCCTGCACCGCCGGGTTCTCGTAGTTGAGGTCCGGCTGGTGCGAGAAGAACCGGTGCCAGTAGTACTGCTTGCGGACCGGGTCGAAGGTCCAGTTGGAGGTCTCCGTGTCGACGAAGATGATCCGGGCGTCCGCGTACTGCTTGTCGTCGTCCGCCCAGACGTAGTAGTCGCCGTACGGCCCCTCCGGATCGCGCCGGGACTCCTGGAACCACTCGTGCTGGTCGCTCGTGTGGTTCATGACGAAGTCGATGACCACCCGCATCCCGCGCTGGTGGGCCGCGTCGACGAACTCGACGAAGTCGGCCAGGTCGCCGAACTCGGGGAGCACGGACGTGTAGTCCGCGACGTCATAACCTCCGTCCCGCAGAGGGGACTTGAAGAACGGCGGCAGCCAGAGGCAGTCCACCCCCAGCCACTGGAGGTAGTCCAGCTTGGCCGTGATGCCCTTCAGGTCGCCGACGCCGTCGCCGTTGCTGTCCTGGAAGGAGCGGACCAGGACCTCGTAGAAGACGGCCCGCTTGAACCAGTCGGGATCGCGGTCCTTGACGGGGGTGTCCTCGAAGGTGTCGGGGACGGGCTCGTTGACAGTCATGTGGTGGGTGACCCTCCGGTCTGCGGGGACGGTCGCAGGACGAGGACGTGCGCGGGTGTGACACCCGGTTCCAGGCGCACGTAACTGGCCCTGCCCCAGTGATAGGTCTCGCCGGTGAGCTCGTCGCGCACCGGCACGGTCTCGTGCCAGTCGAGGCCGAGTTCCGGCATGTTCAACGAGAGTGAAGCCTCCTGGGTGTGGTGCGGGTCGAGGTTGACGACCACCAGAACGATGTTCGAACCCGAGCGCTTCGAGTACGCGATCACCTGCGCGTTGTCGGTGTCGTGGAAGGTGATGTTCCGCAACCTGCGGAGCGCCGGGTGACGGCGCCTGATCCGGTTCAGCGCGGTGATCAGCGGGGTGATCGTCCTCCCGGCCCGCTCCGCCGACTCCCAGTCACGGGGCCGGAGTTCGTACTTCTCCGAGTCCAGGTACTCCTCACTTCCCTCCCGCACCGGGGTGTTCTCGCACAGCTCGTACCCGGCGTACATGCCCCAGGACGGCGAGAGCGTCGCCGCCAGCACCGCCCGCGCCTCGAACGCCGGCCGGCCGCCCTTCTGGAGGTAGGCGTGCAGGATGTCGGGGGTGTTCACGAAGAAGTTCGGCCGCATCTGCGCGGCCGACTCGCCGGACAGCTCGGTGAGGTAATCCGTCAGCTCCTCCTTGGTGTTGCGCCACGTGAAGTACGTGTACGACTGCTGGAAACCGATCGCGCCGAGCGTCCGCATCATCGCCGGCCGCGTGAACGCCTCCGCCAGGAAGATCACGTCCGGATCGGCCCGGTTGATCTCGCCGATCACCCGCTCCCAGAACACCACCGGCTTGGTGTGCGGATTGTCCACGCGGAAGATCCGGACCCCGTGGTCCATCCAGAACCGCAGCACCCGCACGGTCTCCGCGACGATCCCGTCCATGTCGGCATCGAACGCGATCGGATAGATGTCCTGGTACTTCTTCGGCGGGTTCTCCGCGTACGCGATCGAACCGTCCGGCCGGTGGTGGAACCACTCCGGGTGCTTCTCCACCCACGGATGGTCGGGCGAGCACTGGAGCGCGAAGTCCAGCGCGATCTCCAGCCGCAACTCCCGGGCCCGCGCCACGAAGGCGTCGAAGTCCTCGAAGGTGCCGAGGTCCGGATGGAGCGCGTCGTGCCCGCCCTCGGGGGAGCCGATCGCCCACGGCACGCCCACGTCGTTCGGTGACGCCGAGAGGGAGTTGTTCGGGCCCTTGCGGTGCGTCTCGCCGATCGGGTGCACCGGCGGCAGGTACACCACGTCGAAGCCCATCGCCGCGACCGCCGGAAGCCGCTCCGACGCGGTGCGGAAGTTCCCCGGAACCGTACGGCCCTTGACCTTCCGCACGCCCTCCGAGCGCGGGAAGAACTCGTACCAGGAGCCGAACAGCGCCCGCTCCCGCTCCACGTGGAGCGGCAACGCGGGGGAGGAGGACAGCAGTTCGCGCAGCGGGTGGCGGTCGAGCGACTCGACGACCCGCGGCGCGAGCGCCGCCGCGAGCCGGACCGCCGCCGGGCGGGCGACATCGCGCAGCGCGTCCGCCGCGGCCAGCACGGCCTCCCGGCCGCCGCCCTTCTTCGGGACGCCCTTCGCGGCCCGCTCGTGCAGCTCGGCGCCCTCGGCGAGGACGAGTTCGGAGTCGATGCCGGCCGGAATCTTGATCTTCGCGGTGTGCCGCCAGGTGGCCACCGGATCGCTCCACGCCTCGACGGTGTACGTCCACGAGCCCTCGGCGTCCGGGGTGACCTCGGCGCCCCACCGGTCGGTACCGGGGGCCAGTTCACGCATCGGGGTCCACGGGCCGGGGCGGCCGGACGGGCCGCGCAGCACGACATTGGCGGCGACCGCGTCGTGCCCTTCGCGGAAGACGGTCGCCGTCACCTCGAAGGTCTCTCCTGCCACCGCTTTCGCGGGGCGCCGGCCACAGTCGACCAGCGGGCGTACGTCCAGTACGGGAATGCGTCCCATGAGCGGATTCACAGCATCACCTGACGGGTTACGGGGGTGCGGGTGGTGGTGCGCTCTTTCTAGCTCCGTCGACGGCCGGCGGGTTGCGGGCATTGACGGCTCCTGTCCGCGTTCACTCGGATGGCGGGTCCACAGGGAGTACGGGTTCCAGAGGGTCCGGGGGGTGTGGGTACCGGAGGAGCCTTCCCACAGTTCTCGGGTG
Organism: Streptomyces sp. NPDC015130; assembly: GCF_043080005.1. Lineage (NCBI taxonomy): Bacteria > Bacillati > Actinomycetota > Actinomycetes > Kitasatosporales > Streptomycetaceae > Streptomyces > Streptomyces sp. NPDC015130. Next base: position 143,330 of record NZ_JBIBVC010000013.1, read on the forward strand.
GGCAATCCGGCGCTTTGTTAACTACTAGGACGTAGCCGCACCGGCAAGCGCACGGACGACCGAAAAATCCCCGCCCCGCCGGAGCGGGGCGGAGCTCCTCGCGAACCGGTGGGGCGGGGCGGGCCGGAGAGGAGGGACGGACCCGTGGGACGCGCCGGCCGTGCGGGTCAGCGGTACGGCGAGGCGTCCGGTTCCTCCGCGTCCGACGACCAGACCCGCCACGGCTGACCGGCCACCCATTCCTCCACCGGGGCCGGTTCCAGCGCGAGCGCCTCCGCCGACACTCCGTCGTCGCCCGCCATGAGCAGCGGATCCGCGCCGCTCGCCATGTGGTGGTAGATCCCCGCCACCCCGGCCGCCGCCGCCGGACCGAGGAACCCGGCGAGCCCGTGCTCGAAGTCGGCCGGATCCAGCTCCTGGTAGCGCACGGCCCTGCCCAGCCCCCGGCCGAACGCCGCCGCGAGCTCACCGCCCGTCAGCGCCTCCGCCCCGCCGACGTCGAACGTCCGCCCCTCCAGGCCCTCCCGGGTCAGTGCCGCGAGCGCCGCCTCCGCCAGATCCCGGTGCGAGAGCCACGCCGTCCGCGCCGACTCCGGCAGCGGACAGGCGAGTACGCCCTCGTCGACGAGCGCGGGACCGTTCCACGGCGAGAAGAGGTTGTCGAGGTAGACCGGCGGCCGGATCACCACGAGCGGCACCCCGCTGTCCCGGATCACCCGCTCCGCCAGGCGCCGTGTCTCGAACGCCGCCACCCCCGTCCGGGTCTGCGGGACCCGGGTGTTGGTGTTGAGCACCAGCCGTGTCGTGCCCGCGCACAGCGCGGCCTCCGCTATGCCCCGCGCGTACGCCTCCACCCGTTCGGCCTCGTACACCAGCGGCAGCGTGACGAACGCGTGCGTCGTGCCCTCGAAGAGCCGCCGCACGTCCGCCGGCCGCCCCAGGTCGCCGGCGAGGAAGCGGACGCCGGGCAGCGTCGGCCGGTCGGCCTCCGGACGCCGTGTCAGACCATGGACCGGATGGCTCCGCTCCGCCAGCAGCCGGGCCACCGCACCCCCCTGGAAACCGGTCGCGCCGACGACCGCCACCCGCATCGGAATCTCACTGGACATGTCTCTCCGAGCCCCTTCGATAGGCTGTCGCCGCTGCTGCGCCGACTCCCTCCAGGCTCGCCGCGACGACTGCGGCCGTTCAATCAACAAACCGGTGCGGAGACTGAAGGATCGTCCATGGACACCGTGGGAACCGCCCGTGACCAGCGGCACGCGCACCAGGACCGCGGCGCCGAGCACGAGGACCTGCTGAGCGAACTCCTGAAACCCCTCCGGCTCACCGGGGTCTTCGCCAGCCGCTGGAACGTCCGGGCCCCCTGGGCGGTCGAGGGCGACGCCGAACGCAGCTGCGCCGTCCTGCACTACGTCGTGGAGGGCGACTGCTGGATCACCGCCGCCGGCGAGCCCTCCGTCGAACTGCACACCGGAGATCTCGTCGTCTTCCCCACCGGCACCGCACACCGCCTCGCCGACCGCCCCGAGCGCCGGGGCGTCCCCCTCAAGGCCGTCCTGCCCGAACGGCGGCCCGGTACCTCCGGCGAGATCGTCATCGACGGCACCGGCCCCACGGCCCGGCTCCTCTGCGCCGGACTCCACTACGACGCCGGCGCCGCCACCGCCCTCTCCACCTCACTGCCCTGGGCCCTCGTCCTCGACCGCGGCCAGGTCGACCGCGAGCCGCTGCTCCGCGACACCCTCCGGCTGCTCGCCACCCCCGACCGGCCCGCCGGCCCGGCGACCGGCTCATCACCCTGCGCGCCTTCGAGATGGCGCTCGTCCTCGCGCTCCGCCCGCTGCTGCGCGAACTCGCCGGCGGCCCCGCCTCACTGCCCCTGCTTCGGCACCCCGGCATCAGCCGGGCCGTCGTGACGATCGCGACCCGCTTCGCCGAACCCTGGCGGATCGACTCCCTCGCCCGCGAGGCCGGCATGTCCCGCTCCGCGTTCGCCGCCGCCTTCCGCGAACTCGTCGGCGAGTCCCCCGCCCGCTACCTCGCCGCCCGCCGCATGCAGGAGGCCGTGCGCCTCCTCACCGAGACCTCGCTCCCGCAGTCGGCCCTGCCCGCCCGCATCGGCTACCGGAGCGCCGAAGGCTTTCACGTCGCCTTCCGCAAGTGCTACGGGGTGACACCGGGCGAGTACCGCGCGGGAGGCGCGGGGGCCACCTGATCCGGCGGGCGCCGGACGCCGGGCCCTTGGCCGACACGCCGAACGCGCCGACGCGCCATGGTCCGGCCGGGCGACATGTCCTAACGTCGGAGCGGAACGACGGACGCACAGCGTGGTGCGTCCACTCCGCTCCGTACTCGCCTGCGAAGGTGGAACGCGTGAAGGCAATCCGTCGATTCACCGTGCGTCCCGTCCTCCCCGACACCCTTCGACCCCTCGCCGACCTCGCGCACAACCTGCGCTGGTCCTGGCACGAACCCACCCGCGCCCTCTTCGACTCGCTCGCCCCGGAGAGCGCCGGCGGCACCGACCCCGTCCGGATCCTCGGTTCCCTCGAAGCCCCCCGGCTCGCCGCGCTCGCCGCCGACCGGGACTTCCTGGCCCGGCTGACCGCCGCCGCCGATGACCTCGACACCTACCTCCACGCGCCCCGCTGGTACCAGGGCCGGGCGGGCCGGCCGCCCGCGGCCGTCGCGTACTTCTCACCGGAGTTCGGCGTCGCCGCGGCCCTGCCCCAGTACTCCGGCGGCCTCGGCATCCTCGCCGGCGACCACCTCAAGTCCGCCAGCGACCTCGGCGTCCCCCTCGTCGGCGTGGGCCTGCTCTACCGGCACGGCTACTTCCGGCAGTCCCTCGGCCGCGACGGCTGGCAGCAGGAGCACTACCCCGTCCTCGACCCCGGTGAACTGCCGGTCACCCTGCTCCGCGAGGCCGACGGCGCACCCGCCCGCGTCACCCTCGCCCTGCCCGGCGGACGCAGCCTGCACGCCCACATCTGGATCGCCCAGGCCGGCCGCGTCCCGCTGCTCATGCTCGACTCCGACGTCGAGGAGAACGCCCCCGGCGAACGGGACGTCACCGACCGGCTGTACGGCGGCGGCAGCGAGCACCGGCTCCTCCAGGAGATGCTCCTCGGCATCGGCGGCGTCCGGGCCGTCCGCACGTACACGCGGCTCACCGGCACCCCCGACCCCGAGGTCTTCCACACCAACGAAGGCCACGCAGGACTCCTCGGCCTCGAACGCATCCGCGAACTCCAGGGCGAGGGGCTCGACTTCGACAGCGCCCTGGAGACCGTCAGGGCCGGGACCGTCTTCACCACCCACACGCCCGTCCCCGCCGGTATCGACCGCTTCGACCGGAGCCTGGTCGCCCGCCACCTCGGCGAGGACGGCGCCCTCCCCGGCGTCGACACCGGGCGCGTCCTCGCACTCGGCGACGAGACCCCGCTCGGCGGCGACCCCGGCGTCTTCAACATGGCCGCCATGGGACTGCGCCTCGCCCAGCGCGCCAACGGCGTCTCCACCCTCCACGGCGCCGTCAGCCGCGCCATGTTCGCCGGACTCTGGACGGGCTTCGACGCCGACGAAGTGCCCCTCACCTCCATCACCAACGGCGTCCACGCCCCCACCTGGGTCGCCCCCGAGGTCGGCCGGCTCGGCCCCGACGCCACCGACCGCGAGCTGTGGGAGCTCCGCCGCACCCTGCGCGAACGGCTCGTGACCGACGTACGGGCACGGCTCCGGGCCTCCTGGCGCCAGCGCGGGGCCGCCGCCGCCGAACTCGGCTGGACCGACTCCGTCCTCGACCCCGACGTCCTCACCATCGGGTTCGCCCGCCGCGTCCCCTCGTACAAGCGGCTCACGCTCATGCTCCGGGACAAGGACCGGCTGCGCGCCCTGCTGCTCCACCCCGAGCGGCCCGTGCAGCTCGTCGTCGCCGGCAAGGCGCACCCCGCCGACGACGGCGGGAAGCGGCTCGTGCAGGAGCTGGTCCGCTTCGCCGACGACCCCCGGATCCGGCACCGGATCGTCTTCCTGCCGGACTACGGCATGGAGATGGCCCGCGGCCTCTACCCCGGCTGCGACGTCTGGCTCAACAACCCGCTCCGCCCGCTGGAGGCCTGCGGCACCAGCGGCATGAAGGCCGCCCTCAACGGCTGCCTCAACCTCTCCGTCCTCGACGGCTGGTGGGACGAGTGGTTCGAGCCCGACTTCGGCTGGGCCATCCCCACCGCCGACGGCGCGGCGGCCGCCGACGAGGACCGCCGGGACGACCTGGAGGCCGCCGCCCTCTACGAGCTGATCGAGCGCCGAGTCGCCCCCCGCTTCTACGACCGGGGCCCCGACGGCGTCCCGGCCGGCTGGACGGCGATGGTCAGGCGCACCCTCGCCGACCTCGGCCCGAAGGTCCTCGCCGACCGGATGGTCCGCGAGTACGTCGAGCGGCTGTACGTCCCCGCCGCCGAGGCCCGCCGGGCGCTCACCCCGGACCGGGCGCGGGAGCTCGCGGCCTGGAAGGCCCGGGTCAGGGAGGCCTGGCCCAAGGTCTCCGTCGACCACGTCGAGGTCGGCGACGGGCTCGCCGAGGACCTGGCCGACGCGGAGCTCGGCTCCACCCCGGTCGTCCGGGTCCGGGTGGCCCTCGGTGCACTCGGCCCCGACGACGTCGAGGTGCAGGCCGTCACGGGCCGGGTCGACGCCGACGACACCCTCGCGGACACCCGCACCGGCACCCTCAAGCCGGCGGGCGGCCCGGACCTGGAGGGGCGCCTGCCGTACGCGGGCACCCTGGAGCTCGACAGGACCGGCTCCTTCGGCTGCACGGTCCGCGTCCTGCCCGCCCACCCGCTCCTCGCCCACCAGGCCGAACTCGGTCTCGTGGCCCTGCCGGAGGAGACGGCGGGGGAGGGCGCGGGCTGTCTCCTGCGGTAGGCACGACACCCCGCGGGGCGGATCAGGGCACCTCGGCCTTGTCGGCGAGGTGCCCGTCGACGAAGCAGAGCCGGTACACCGGGACCGCGGCGAGCAGCGTCGACCGGTAGTACCGGCACTCGTCCATGCCGGGCGGCTCCGCCGGGACGACCTTCGGCGGGCCGTCCAGCGGATGTTCGGGCAGGTCCTCGGCCTCGGTGATCGCGCTGAGCGTCTGGCCGATCCGCATCCGCCCGTAGTCGTCCGGTTCCAGGTACGACTGGTGCTGGGTCCACAGCGCCACCCCGGCCATCAGCAGCCCGAGCGCGGCGAGCAGCGCGAGCGGGATCCACACGGCCTGGGCGAGGCCCTTGCGGACCGCGCGCCGGACCCGGTCCAGCTCCCGTGCCGAGGTGGGCGCGGCCGGCGCGGCAGGGCCGCCGGGGGGCGTGCGGCGCGGCAGGCTCGCGCGGACCGCGAAGCCCCCGTCGGGCGTGGGCCCGTGGGTCAGGGTCCCGCCCGCGAGCCGTACGCGCTCGTCGAGGCCGACGAGTCCGGTGCCGCCCGAGGCCAGCGGCGAACCGGCCGTGCCCGGACCGCTCACGACGTCCACGGTGACGCGTGCCGGGCCGGCGTCGACCCGGACGTCCACGGCGCCGCCCGGCGCGTGCTTGGCCGCGTTGGTGAGCGCCTCCCGGACGACGCGGTGCAGCGCCCACCCGGCCATCCCGTCCGGCTCGTGGCCCTCCCCGGTCACGGTGAGGGTGACCGCGAGGCCCGAGGCGCGGGCGCGGGAGACGAGCTCCTCGACCGGCTCGCCGCCCGGGGCCGTCGGCGCCGGGTCCTCGTCGGGCTGCCGCAGGACGCCGATGACGTCCCGGAGGCGGGCCGTCGCGTCGGCCGCCGCGCGGCGCAGTTCGCCGGCCGCGTGCTGCTGGTCGGGACCGAGCGCCGGATCCACCTCCAGGGCGCCCGCTCGGACCGCGATGAGGGCCAGGTCGTGGCCGAGGGAGTCGTGCATGTCCCCCGCGATCCGCGAGCGTTCCCGCAGCCTCTCCCGGTCCGCGACGGCCGCCTGCTCGCGCTCCATCCGGACGGCGAGCTCCCAGCCGCTGTGCACGAGCCGGTCGTACTGGCGGACGTAACGGCCGATCAGCCACGGCGCGACGATCGCCAGGGCCAGCGCGAGGAGCAGCGTGAACCACTGGCCGAGCGAGGTGGCGGTGAGCCGGGTGAGGAGCAGTCCGACGGCGGCCACCGCGCCGAACAGCCACAGCGCGCTTCGGGTGTGCTCCTGGCGGCGCCCCGCGAGATAGCCGAAGGCGACGAGGGCGAGGCTGTACGAGGGGGTGAAGAGCTCCAGGGTGGCGGGCAGGCTCAGGGCGACCGTCACCGCGATCGGCGCCAGCGGCCACCTCCGGCTGACGGCGACGCAGCCGCCGAGCACCACGACGCCGACGACGACCTGCGGCCAGCTCCCGCCGTCGTTCGGATCCGACCTCAGCAGCACCGGGACGCACAGCAGCAGCCACAGCCCGAGGTCGAAGAGGCGCTCACGCATCCGGGGCACCGGCGGGGCCGCCGGGGACCATGCCCGCCTCGTACGCGAGGACCGCGAGCTGGACGCGGTTGCGGAGGCCCAGGCGGGCCAGGACGGCGCTCACGTGCGCCTTGACGGTGCCCTCGACGACGTACATGCGGTCCGCGATCTCCTGGTTGGAGAGCCCGGCGCCGAGGAGGGCGACGACCTCCCGCTCGCGGCCGGTGAGCGGTTCCAGCCGGGCCCGTGCCTCGGCGGCGCGGCCGAGGCGCTCGCCGCCGAGGGTGTCGATGACGCGGCGGGCGACGGCGGGGGAGAGGGCGGCGCCGCCGGCCGCCACGGCCCGGACGCCGGCGATGAGTTCGCGCGGGTCGCCGGACTTGAGCAGGAAGCCGCTGACGCCGAGGGCGAGGGCCCGGGCGATGTAGGCGTCCTCGGAGAAGGTGGTGAGCATGACGGCGGCCGTGTCCGGGAGTGCCGTGCGCAGCTCCGCGGCGGCGCCGAGCCCGTCGAGCCGGGGCATCCGGATGTCGAGCAGGGCGACGTCGGGCCGGTGCTGCCGGGCGAGCTCCACGGCCTCGTGGCCGTCGCCGGCCTCGGCGACCACCTCGATCCCGGGGTCGGTGGTGAGGATGGCCCGGACCCCTGCCCTGATCATCGTCTCGTCGTCCGCCAGCAGCACCCTGATCATGTGCCCAGGGTATGCAGACGCGGAGCCGACGCGGACGTGCGGGGACGGACGTGCGGAGGCCCGGAGGGAACGTTCCCTCCGGGCCTCCGTCATGTCACTTCAGGCTGTGCGGGCCTTTCCCGGGCTTACGGGAAGGTCAGCTTGAAGTTGTTGATGTAGCCGGTGTCGATCGAGGCCTTGTCCTGGACGCGGAGCTTCCAGGCGCCGTTCGCGACCTCCGAGGAGGCGTTGACGGTGAAGGTCTGGACGATGTTGTCGGCGCTGCCGCCGGACCGGTTGCTCAGGCTGTAGGCCGAGCCGTCGGGGGCGACGAGGTCGACCACGAGGTCACCGCGGTAGGTGTGGACGATGTCCACGTCCACCTTGAGGGTGGCGGGGGCGTTGCCGGCGATGCCGGTGACGTTGACCGTCGAGGTCACCGCGGCGCCGTTGTCCGGGATGGACACGTCGGCCGAGTTCTCGAAGACCTTGCCCGGCTGCGGCTCGCCGCCACCCGGGCGGGTACCGACGTTCACACCGGCCCAGGCGTGCTGGACGGCGAGGACCTCGGGGCTGTTGGCTCCGTACAGCTCCGTGGCCACCGCGACGGTGCCCGTGCGGGCGCCGGCGTAGTTGGTGGAGGAGTTGAACTTGGTGGTGAGCGCCTTGAACCAGATCAGCGAGGCCTTGTCCCGGCCTATGCCGGTGACGGGCAGGCCGTCGGAGGTCGGCGAGTCGTAGTTCACGCCGTTGACGGTCTTGGCGCCGCTGCCCTCGGAGAGCAGGTAGTACCAGTGGTTCGCCGGACCCGAGGAGTAGTGGACGTCGACGCTGCCGATGCCCGAGTACCAGTAGTCCTTGGACGAGCCGTCCTTGCTCGGCTTGTCCATGTAGCGCAGCGGGGTGCCGTTGCCGCGGATGTCGATCTTCTCGCCGACGAGGTAGTCGCCCTTGTCCTGGGCGTTGTTGCCGTAGAACTCGACGGCCGCCGCGAAGATGTCCGAGGTGGCCTCGTTGAGGCCGCCGGACTCGCCGCTGTAGACCAGGCCGGCGGTGACGGACGTGAGGCCGTGCGTCATCTCGTGCGCGGCCACGTCGATGGACGTGAGCGGCTTGGTGTTGCCCGAGCCGTCGCCGTACGTCATGCAGAAGCAGGAGTCCTGCCAGAAGGCGTTGACGTAGGCGTTGCCGTAGTGGACCCGGGAGTACGCGCCGACGCCGTCACCGCGGATGCCGGAGCGGCCGTGCACGTTCTTGTAGTAGTCCCAGGTGAGGGCGGCGCCGTAGTGCGCGTCGGCGCCCGCGGTCTCCAGGTTCTGCGGGGTGCCGTCGCCCCAGACGTCGTCGGAGCCGGAGAAGAGCGTTCCGGTGCCGGACGTACCCCGGTTGAGGTTGTACGTTTTGTGGTTGCCGCGGGTCGTGTCGGTGAGCGTGTACGAGGGCGCGGTGCCGAGGGTCACCTGGCCGCTGTACTGGGTGTTGCCCGTGCCGGTGTGCACGGCCTGCCACTCGTACAGCTTCGCGCCGCTCTTGGCGTCCGTGACGACGTGCAGCTCGTTCGGGGTGCCGTCGTGCTGGAGGCCGCCGACGACGGTCTCGTACGCGAGGACGGGGGCGCCGTTGGCCATCCAGACGACCTTGCGCGGGGCGCGCTCGGCGTCCGTCTCCTTGGAGCCCTCCGCCTTGGCGAGGCCGACGGCCTGCTTCTCGGCGGCGGCCGGGGCGACGGTGGCCTTGAGGTCGACGTTCTTCAGCTCCGCGCGGGAGGACTTGGTGACCGAGGCGGTCGTCCCGCCCTTGGTCTCGGCGACGATCAGGTCGCCGCCGAGGACGGGGAGGCCGGCGTAGGTGCGCTCGTAGCGCGTGTGGGTCGTGCCGTCGCGGTCCTGCACGACGTCGCGGACGACCAGCTTCTCCTGGGCGCCGAGGCCGAGCTCCTTGGCCGTGGCGGCCTTGTCGGCGTCGGCGGCCTTGATGAGCGCGGCGCGCTCGGCCGGGGTCAGGTCGGCGGGGAGCTTGCCGGGGTTCGCCGAGGTGCCCTGCTGGGCCTTGGGGGCGATGGTCCAGGGATCGTCGGCCGCGGTGGCGGACCCGGTCTGGACGCTCACGGCGAGCATGGCGGCGGCAGCGATCAGAGCGCCGGTCGCGGTGGCGCGACGGCTGGGCGTGGATCTCACGCAGACTCCTTTTGCGAGGGGGGTACCGGCGGACTGGGTGAGGCCCGTCCGGGCAGAGCAACTGGAGAGCTGTGGAGCGCAAGCTGTGGAGCACCATCGGAGCTGTGCAGCACGTTCGGGTGAAGCGGCGAACAGTGATGCGAAGAACCGGGGAGAGAGTGACAGGACTGACGGGTACCTGTCATGAGTGCGTCGGCAAGTTGGCCGGAACTCGTCCGCTGCCCGTACGTTCGTGTTCGTTAACCGGACGTTTCGTCGATCATGGACGCGATGCCGTCCAGAGTTCGCTGAAGCCCGAATTCGAAGAGCGCGTCGAGGTCCAGACCGAAGGCCCCGTCGGTCGTGGCCGAGTCCGGATCGGGGTGCGAACCACCCGCCCGGATCGCATCGAAGCATGGCTCATTCTGTTCCACGGCGCGTCCATGGGTGAGGGCTAACGGCGTTCGGTGGAGGAGGTGTTCACTCGCGGCTGCAGAGGTGAAGTGGCGGAGTCTTCCCCGCTGTCGGTGGCGGTCGGTAGGGTGATCGCATCAGTCGGATCGGGAGAAAAGGGGCGGCAACGTATCGCGCATACACGTTCCTTCTCCGCCCAACGATCCGGCAGGCGCAGGCCCTGTCCGGGATGCTGGCCGATCACTACCCGGGCCGGGCTGGTCCTTCCCGAAGTGGCCTAGCCACCGTCAGGAGAAGCCCCCGGGTCAATCCGGGGGAGGAGTCACCCACTCGCCGTCGGAGAAGCAGTTCAAAGCCCGAGCCTTGGCGCGACTGCTCTCTCCAGAGCCAATAGGCGCAGGCCTCGTCAACCTGCTCGCCATGGTCGCGACCGTCGGCTTCGCCGTCTTCCTCACCCAATACCTGCAGTCCGTCCTCGGCCAGAGCCCCTTCGAGGCCGCCCTGTGGAGCCTCGTCCCCGCCGTCGGCGTTCTTTTCGCCGCCCCGGTGGCCGCGGTGCTCTCCCGGCGGGTCGACCGCGCGTACGTCATGGGGGTGGGTTCCTCGTCTCCGCCGGCGGCTTCGCCTGGCTGGACGCGATCGACCGCACCACGCCCTTCTGGGCGGTCCTCATGGCCAGTGCCGCCTACGCCGGGCTCGTCTCCGCCATGACCCTCGCCAACGAACTCGCCCTCGGCGCCGCCCCGCCCGAGCGCGCGGGGTCGGCCGCCGCCGTCCTCGAATCGGGGCAGGAGCTGGGCGGAGCGCTCGGCATGGCTCTCCCCGGGTCGATCGGGGCGGCCGTCTACACCGCGGCCATGCCCGTGTCCGCTCCGGCCGCCGCCCGGGAGACGTTGGGGGGCGCTGGAGGCCTCGCCCGCCGTCCTCGACGCGGCGCGGTCCGCCTTCGTCTCGGCCATGGGGGTGCCGCCTTGGGGGCCGCCGTGTTGATGGCGCTTGCTGCCGTGGTGTCCGTCGTGGTGTTGCGGGGGCGTTCCTGAGTGCGTGGGGGACGCTCCGGGGGTCGCGTTCGGGACTGCATGATTTACGGCGCCCTCGGGCCTCCTGAGGGGCGAGCGTTTCTCCCGCGCCACACATCACGCTTTGCGTCCCGAGCACGACCCCCTCCACGTCCCCCACTCCCGTCGGTGGAGCGGTGGCCGCCGGTGGTTCGTTCTCAGCCCACCAGGCTGTCCCGCCATGCCTTGTGCAGGCCCGCGTAGTGGCCCTCGCCCGACACGAGGGTCCTGGGCGTGCCGTCCTCGACGATCCTGCCCGACTCCATGACGAGGACCCGGTCCGCCACCTCCACCGTCGACAGGCGGTGGGCGATGACCACCGCCGTACGGCCCGCCAGGACCGTGTCCATCGCCCGCTGCACCGCCCGCTCTCCCGGCACGTCCAGCGAGCTCGTCGCCTCGTCCAGGATCAGGACCGCCGGGTCCGCGAGAAGTGCCCTCGCGAACGCCACCAGTTGACGCTGGCCGGCCGAGATCCGGCCGCCCCGCTTGCGTACGTCGGTGTCGTAGCCGTCCGGGAGGGTGGTGATGAACTCGTGGGCCCCGATGGCCTTGGCCGCTGCCTCGATCTCCTCGCGGGTCGCGTCCGGGCGGCCGATCGCGATGTTCTCCGCCACCGTCCCGGAGAAGAGGAACGCCTCCTGGGTCACCATGACGACCCCTCGGCGGAGGGTGGGCGTGGTCAGGTCCCTGAGGTCGACGCCGTCGAGGAGTACCCGGCCGTCCGTCGGGTCGTAGAAGCGGGAGAGGAGTTTGGCCAGGGTCGACTTGCCTGCGCCCGTCGCGCCCACGACCGCCACCGTCTGGCCCGCCGGGATCCTCAGGTCGAACGCGGGCAGCACCTCGCCGCCCGTCCGGTAGGCGAAGCGGACCTTCTCGAAGACCACCTCACGGCCCGGTGTGCCCTCGCGGTCCGGCAGTTCCTTCGGCGCCGTCGTCTCCGGGACCCCCGGCTCCTGGGCCAGGAGGCCGGCGATCTTGGTGAGGCTGGCCGCCGCCGACTCGTACGAGTTGAGGAACATGCCCAGGCGGTCGATCGGGTCGTACAGGCGCCGCATGTACAGCACCGCCGCCGCCAGGACACCCAGCTCCAGGGTGCCGCCCGCCACCCGGTACGCGCCCCACAGGACCATCCCCGCCACCGCCGTGTTCGCCACGAGCCGCGAGCCGACCACATAGCGGGCCATCTCCAGGAGCGCGTCCCCGTTGCTGCGCTCGTGGCGGGTGTTCAGCACCGCGAACTCGGCGTCGTTCCGCTGTTCGCGGCGGAACGCCCTCACCGGGCGGATTCCGTTCATCGTCTCCGCGAACTTCACGATGACGCCCGCGATCGCCGTGGACCGCTCCGCGTACACCGCGCCCGCGCGGCGGCGGTAGATCCGTACCAGGAGGTACAGCGGGACGAAGGACGCCACCGCCACCCCTCCGATGCCGAGGTCGAGCCAGAGCAGGATCACGGAGATGGAGACGAAGGAGAGGACCACCCCGATCAGCTCCTGGAGCCCCTCCGAGAGCAGCTCGCGCAGCGACTCGACGTCCGTCGTGGAGCGGGAGATGAGCCGGCCCGAGGTGTAGCGCTCGTGGAAGTCCACGCTCAGGACCTGGGCATGGCGGAAGATCCGGCCCCGGAGGTCCAGGAGGACGTCCTGGTTGACGCGGGCGGCCACCCGTACGAAGGCGTACTGCAGGAGTCCCGAGAGCGCGGCGCACAGGAGGTAGCCGAGCGCTACCGCCACCACCGGGCCGTGGTCGCCCGCGCGGAAGGCCGGGACGCCCCGGTCGATGGCGTACGCGACGAGCAGCGGGCCCGCCTGGACCGCCGCCTCCTTGAGGAGGAGGACGAGTGCCGCCGCCGTGACCCGCCGCCTGTGGCCGGCGAGGAGGGAGCGCAGCAGCCCGCCCGTCGCACCGGGCGGTGCCGGCAGGTCGTCGCGGTCGAAGGGGTCAGCGGGCGGCGCCTCGGACCGTGCGGCCGGGGGTTCGCTCGTGGTCGCGACGGTCGTGTCCGTCATCGGTGTCCGTTCCCCTCGTCGTCGCCGGACATCAGCCAGGCGTACTCCTCGCTGCTCCGCAGCAGTTCCTGATGGGTGCCCACGGCCGTGATGCGGCCCCCGGACAGCAGCGCCACCCGGTCGGCCAGCATCACCGTCGACGGGCGGTGCGCCACGACCAGCGCCGTCGTCTCGCGGAGCACCTCCCGCAGGGCCGCCTCCACCCGCGCCTCCGTGTGCACGTCGAGCGCCGAGAGCGGGTCGTCGAGGACCAGGAAGCGGGGCCGGCCGACCACCGCGCGCGCCAGCGCCAGGCGTTGGCGCTGGCCTCCGGAGAGGCTCAGCCCCTGCTCGCCCACCTGGGTCTCCGTGCCCTCCGGCAGCCGGTCCACGAAGCCGTCCGCCTGGGCCACGCCGAGGGCGCGCCGCAGCTCCGGCTCGCCGGCTCCGGCAGCGGCGCCCATCAGGACGTTCTCCCCGACGCTCGCCGAGAACAGCGTCGGCTCCTCGAAGGCCACCGACACCAGGGTCCGCAGCCGCTCCCGCTCCATCAGGGCGATGTCCTCGCCGTCGAGCAGGATCCGCCCGCCGGTCGCCTCGTGCAGCCGCGGTACGAGCGCGGTGAGCGTCGTCTTGCCGGAACCCGTGCCGCCGACCAGGGCCAGGGTCTCGCCCGGGCGGATGTGGAGGTCGATGCCGTCCAGGACGGCCGGCGTCCCGTCCGGGGCGTCCGGGTAGTGGAAGGAGACGTTCTCGAAGCGCACGCCGGCGGAGTCGTCGGCCGGGGCCGAGGGCGCCGTCGTGTCCGGCTCCTCGTCCGCGTCCATCACCTCGAAGTACCGTTCCGTCGCGGTGGCCGCCTCCTGGCTCATCGCGAGGAGGAAACCGATCGACTCGACCGGCCAGCGCAGCGCGAGCGCCGTCGACAGGAACGCGACGAGCGTGCCCGCCGACAGGTCCCCGTCCGCGACCTGCACGGTGCCGAGGACCAGCGCCGCCCCGATGGCCAGCTCGGGCACGACGGTGATCACCGCCCAGATCAGGGCGAGCAGCCGGGCCTTGACGAGCTCCGTGCCGCGCAGCTGTCCGGCGAGCTCACGGAAGGCCCGCGCCTGGCTGCGGTGCCGGCCGAAGCCCTTGACGATCCGGATGCCGAGGACGCTCTCCTCGACGACCGTCGTCAGATCGCCGACCTGGTCCTGGGCGCGCCGCGCCACGACCCCGTAGCGGCTCTCGAAGAGCGAGCACACGATCACCAGCGGCACCACGGGCGTCAGCAGCACCAGGCCGAGCGACCAGTCCTGGGCGAGCAGGAGGACGTAACCGGCGAGGATCGTCACGCCGTTGACCAGCAGGAAGGTCAGCGGGAAGGCCAGGAACATCCGGACCAGCATGAGGTCGGTCGTGCCGCGCGAGAGCAGCTGCCCCGAGGCCCACCGGTCGTGGAAGGCGATCGGCAGCCGCTGGAGCCTGCGGTACAGGTCGGACCGCATCCGCGCCTCGACCCCGGAGAGCGGCCGCGCGACCAGCCAGCGCCGGTACCCGAAGAGGACGGCCTCGGCGATGCCGAGGAGCAGGAGGTAGAGCGCCCCCAGCCACACCCCGCCCGGGTCGCGGTCGGTGATGGGCCCGTCGACCATCCACTTCAGGACGAGCGGAATGACGAGCGACAGACAGGAGGCGACGATCGCGACGAACGCCGCCGTGAACAGCCGCACCCGCACCGGGCGGACGTACGGCCACAGCCGGAGCAGCACGCGGATCGCCGAACGGTCGGAGGAGTTCGGGGGAGTCTCTGGGGGCAAGGGTTTCTCGGGCATCAGGTCCGACCATACGGTTCGCCACTGACACGTCTCATCCGGTTTTCGGTCCCCCACGTCCCCCGGACGCCGTGCCGCCATCAGCCGATCGGTTGATGCCGCTTCGAGCGCGATGGCCGATACCGGCCGTCCGCCCGGACCGACAGGCTCGGGGCATGACAGCGATCGAGGTGCGCGGACTGCACAAGACGTACGGCGACCGGAAGGTCGTCGACGGGGTCTCCTTCGACGTCGGCGAGGGCGAGGTCTTCGGGATCCTCGGGCCCAACGGCGCGGGCAAGACCACCACCGTGGAGTGCGTGGCCGGACTGCGCACCCCCGACGAGGGGCGGGTGCGCGTCTGCGGGTACGACCCCGTCACCCGGCGCGCCGACGTCACCCGGGTCCTCGGCGTACAGCTCCAGGAGAGCGAGCTCCAGGCGAAGCTGACCGTCCGTGAGGCGCTCGACCTGTACGCCTCCTTCCACGAGCGGCCCGCCGACCGGCACGAGCTCGCGGAGCGGCTCGGGCTGCTGCCCCGGCTGGGTACGCGGTTCGGGAAGCTCTCGGGAGGCCAGAAGCAGCGGCTGTTCATCGCCCTCGCCCTGATCGGGAACCCGAAGGTCGTCGTCCTCGACGAGCTCACCACCGGGCTCGACCCGCGCGCCCGCCGCGAGGTCTGGTCGCTCGTCGAGTCCGTCCGCGCGGGCGGCGTGACCGTCCTGCTCGTCACCCACTTCATGGAGGAGGCCCAGCGCCTCTGCGACCGGATCGCCGTCATCGACCGGGGCCGGGTCGCCGCCCTCGACACCCCCGAGGGACTCATCGGGCGCTCCTCGGCGGCCAAGGAGATCTCCTTCGCCGCGCGCACACCGCTCGACCCCGCGGAGCTCCGCGCGCTGCCCGGCGCCGCGGCGGTCGAGACGAAGGACGGCCGGACCGTCGTCCGGGGCACCGACGAGACCGTCGCCGCCTTCGTCTCCCTCCTGGCCCGCAGGGGTGTCACCGCCGGCGGGCTCCGCGTCGTCGACGCCACCCTCGACGACGCCTTCCTCGACCTGACAGGAGCCGACCCCCGATGAGTGCCACCACCGCCACCCGTACGGTCCTGCGCACCGAGGCCCGGCTCTTCGCCCGCGAACCCGGCTCCCTGTTCTGGGTGATGGTCTCGCCGACCGTCCTGCTCACGATCCTCGGTCTGATCCCCTCCTTCCGGGAGGCCTCCGAAGACCTCGGCGGACGCCGGGTCATCGACCTCTACGTCCCCGTCGCCGTCCTGTTCGCCCTGATCATGTCCGGACTCCAGGCCATGCCCCCGGTCCTCTCCGGCTACCGCGAACGCGGCATCCTGCGCCGGATGTCCACCACCCCCGTACGCGCCGGGACGCTGCTCACCGCTCAGCTCGCCCTGCACGCCGTCGCCGCGCTCGTCTCCACGCTGCTCGTGATCATCGTCGGCCGGCTCGCCTTCGGCGTGGCCCTGCCGGAGAACCTCCCCGGCTACGCCCTCGCCCTGCTCCTCGCCGTCGCGGGCGGGCTCGCGCTCGGCGCCGCCGTGTGCGCGGTCTCCCGCACGCAGAAGATCGCCACGGCCGTCGGCTCGGCCGTCTTCTTCCCCACCATGTTCACGGCGGGCGTCTGGGTGCCCGTCCAGGCCATGCCGGATACCCTGCAGCGGATCGTGCAGCTCACACCGTGCGGCGCCGCGTCCCAGGCACTCGACACGGCCATGTCCGGCGGCTGGCCCGGCTGGGCCCCGCTCGCCGTCATGGCCGTGTGGATGGTGGGCCTGACCGCCGCCGCGGTGCGCTGGTTCCGCTGGGAGTGAGCGAGAGGGGGCGCGGGGTGCCCACCACCGTCGAGGAGCGCTGGCGCCAGTTCTTCAGCTGGGGGCCCTACGGGCTGCTCGCCGTCGCCACCGTCATCTCCGTCGGGGCGGCGGGGGAGCTGATGAGCGGAGCGGAGGAGATCGCCGTCGGGTGCCTGGTGTCGGCCGCGTTCGTCCTGCAGACGGTCTGGCACCGCCACTGTGCCCGGGCCCGCCCCAGGGACCCGGAGGCGGGCCCCGAGGGCGAGCCGCCCCGGACGGGGCCCGAGATCGTGGCCGGGGTGCCCGGGCCCGCGTCCGTCGCCTACTTCACCCTCCGTACCGCCCTCGCCTTCGCCCTCGCCTGGCTCAACCCCTTCTTCGCGATCTACGCCTGCATCGGCTACTTCGACGCCGAGCACCTCCTGCCGCGCCGCGCCTCCCGCGCCGGACTCCTCGTCACCGCCGTCGTCATGGCCGGCTCCCAGTCCGGCGGGCTGCCGCCCGCCGCCCTGGTCAACTGGCTGGCCTTCGGCGGACTGTTCGCCCTCAACGCCTGCCTCGCGATCGTCTTCTCCCACCTCGGCGGCAAAGAGGCCGAGAAGGCCGCCGAACGCACCGCCACCATCGCCGAACTCGGCCGTACGAACGCCCGCCTCGAACAGGCCCTCGCCGAGAACGCGGCCCTCCAGGCCCAACTCCTCCTCCAGGCCCGGGAGGCCGGGGTCGCCGACGAGCGCCGCCGGCTCGCCGCCGAGATCCACGACACCATCGCCCAGGGCCTCACCGGAGTCATCGCCCAGCTCCAGGCCGCGACCGCCACCCCCGACCGCGAGCGCGCCGACGCCCACCTCAGGCGGGCGGCCGGTCTCGCCCGGGAGAGCCTCGGCGAGGCCCGCCGCTCCGTGCGGAACCTCGGTCCGGCCGCCCTGGAGCACGACACCCTGCCCGAGGCCCTGCGCAAGACCGTCGCCGACTGGGCCGAACGCACCGGCGTCGACACCCGGTTCACCGTCACCGGCACCGAGCTCCCCCTCCACGACGAGGTCGCCGCCACCCTCCTGCGGATCGCGCAGGAGGCCCTGTCCAACGCCGCCCGCCACTCCGGCGCCTCCCGCGCCGGCGTCACGCTCTCCTACATGGACGACGAGATCACCCTCGACGTACGGGACGACGGCCGTGGCTTCGACCCGCTCGCCCCGCCCGAACGCGTCGGCACGGGAAGCGGGTTCGGCCTCGACGGCATGCGGGCCCGCGCCGAACGGCTCACCGGCACCGTCACCGTGGAGGCCGCTCCGGGCGAGGGCACGGCGATCTCCGCGCGCGTACCGTGGGGGCAACCATGACCGAGGGGGCGCCATGACCGACATCACCCTTCTGATCGTCGACGACCACCCCGTCGTAAGGGACGGCCTGCGCGGCATGTTCGCCGCGGCGGGATCGGGATTCCGCGTCCTCGGCGAGGCCTCCGGCGGGGTCGAGGGCGTCGAGCTGGCCCTGCGGCTCGACCCGGACGTCGTCCTCATGGACCTGCGCATGCCCGGCGGCAGCGGCGTCGACGCCATCGCCGAGCTCACCCGCCGCGGCGCACGCTCCCGGGTCCTCGTCCTGACCACGTACGACACGGACACCGACACCCTCCCGGCGATCGAGGCGGGCGCCACCGGCTACCTCCTCAAGGACGCCCCGCGCGAGGAGCTGTTCGCGGCCGTCCGGTCCGCCGCCGAGGGCCGTACGGTCCTCTCCCCGGCCGTCGCCACCCGCCTCGTCACCGCCGTCCGCACCCCCGTGCCCGTCGCCGACGCCACGCTCTCCGCCCGGGAGGCCGAGATCCTCGGCCTCGTCGCGAAGGGCACCGCCAACCGCGCCATCGCCGCCGAGCTCTTCATCAGCGAGGCCACCGTCAAGACCCACCTCACCCACATCTACGGCAAGCTGGGGGTCAAGGACCGGGCGGCCGCCGTCGCCACGGGCTACGACCGGGGCATCCTGGGCCGCACCTGACACCCGCCCCGGCCGCCCCCGGACCACTCACCCCGCCCCCGTTCACTCCCTGACCCGCAGCAGCACCGTCGAACGCGCGCCGACCGTGATCGTCCCGCCGCCCCGGTGCACCGTGCCCGGCGCCCCCGACTGGTCCTCCCGGGTGGTGTCGACGAGGAGCTCGTACGACTCCGCCCACGGCGGTCCCGGCAGCCGGAACTCCAGCGGCGTGTGGCCGGCGTGCAGGACGGCGAGGAAGCTGTCGTCGGTGATCTGCTCCCCGCGCTCGTCCCGGCCCGGGATGTCCCGGCCCGAGAGGTAGAGCCCGAGCGTCGCCGACGGCGCGTACCAGTCCCGCTCCGTCATCTCGGCCCCGTCCGCCCCGAACCAGGCCAGGTCCCGCAGCCCGTCCGCGCCCTGCGCCCGCCCCGAGAAGAAGGCCCGGCGGCGCAGCACGGGGTGGCGGTGGCGCAGCGCCAGCAGCCGGCGGGTCAGGGCGAGGAGCTGGGCCCGCCCCGGGTCCTCCGGCAGCGACCAGTCGAGCCAGCCGATCTCGTTGTCCTGGCAGTAGGCGTTGTTGTTGCCGCCCTGGGTACGGCCCATCTCGTCGCCGGCGACGAGCATCGGCACCCCGGTCGACAGGAGCAGGGTGGTGAGGAGGTTGCGGAGCTGGCGCAGCCGCAGCGCCTGGATGCCGGGGTCGTCGGTCTCGCCCTCGGCCCCGCAGTTCCAGGAACGGTTGTCGTGGGTGCCGTCCCGGTTCCCCTCGCCGTTGGCCTCGTTGTGCTTCCGCTCGTACGTGACGAGGTCCCGGAGCGTGAAGCCGTCGTGCGCGGTGACGAAGTTGACCGAGGCGTACGGCCGCCGGCCGCCCCAGGCGTACAGGTCGCTGGAGCCGGAGAGCCGGTAGCCGAGGTCCCGCACATCGGGCAGCGCGCCCCGCCAGAAGTCCCGTACGGCGTCCCGGTAGCGGTCGTTCCATTCCGTCCAGAGAGGCGGGAAGGCGCCGACCTGGTAGCCGCCGTTGCCCACGTCCCACGGTTCGGCGATGAGCTTGACCCGGCGGAGCACCGGGTCCTGGGCGATGACCGCGAGGAAGGGGGAGAGCATGTCGACGTCGTGCATCGAGCGGGCCAGCGCCGCCGCCAGGTCGAAGCGGAAGCCGTCGACGCCCATCTCCGTGACCCAGTAGCGGAGGCTGTCGGTGATGAGCCGCAGCACCTGCGGCTGCACGACGTGCAGCGTGTTGCCGCAGCCCGTGTAGTCGGCGTACCGGCGGGCGTCGGACTGGAGGCGGTAGTAGCCGCGGTTGTCGATGCCCTTGAGGGAGAGCGTGGGGCCCAGCTCGCCGGCCTCCGCCGTGTGGTTGTAGACGACGTCGAGGATGACCTCGATGCCGGCCGCGTGCAGCGCCCGCACCATCCGCTTGAACTCGCCGACCTGCTGCCCCGTCGTCCCCGAGGAGGAGTAGGCGGCGTGCGGGGCGAAGTAGCCGAGGGAGTTGTACCCCCAGTAGTTGCTCAGCCCGCGCCGGAGCAGATGGTCCTCGTGCGCGAACTGGTGGACGGGCAGCAGCTCGACCGCCGTCACCCCGAGCCGTACGAGGTGCTCGATCGCCGCCGGGTGCGCGAGCCCCGCGTACGTGCCGCGGAGCCGCTCAGGGATGCCCGGGTGCCGCTGGGTGAAGCCCTTCACGTGCAGCTCGTAGATGACCGAGTCCTGCCAGGGCGTCTTCGGCCTGCGGTCGTCCGACCAGTCGTCGTCGTCCTGGACGACGACCCCCTTGGGGACGTACGGGGCGGAGTCCCGGTCGTCGCGGACGGTGTCGGCGACATGCTGCTGCGGCCAGTCCCGCACGTGCCCGTACACCTCGGGCGGCAGCGTGAAGTCGCCCTCGACCGCCCGCGCGTACGGGTCGAGGAGCAGCTTCGCCGGATTCCAGCGGGCACCCGTCCACGGGTCCCAGCGGCCGTGCACCCGGTAGCCGTACCGCTGCCCGGGACCGATCCCGGGCACGAAACCGTGCCAGATCTCGTGCGTCAGCTCCGTCAGCGGCAGCCGCCGCTCCGTGCCGTCCGCGTCGAAGAGGCACAGCTCCACCGCCTCCGCACCCCCCGCCCAGAGGGCGAAGTTGGTGCCCGTCACCCCGCCGGGCCCGACCCGGCACCGGGCGCCGAGCGGCGTCGGCGCCCCCGGCCAGACGGGCGGTCGGGCCCGCTCCAGGGCATGCTCCTGTACCGCCTCCTGCTCGGCTGCGCTCGACACCGTCCCGGCCTCCCGCGGCTCGTGGGGCTCGTGGGGCCCGCACCGGCGGGAGCGGCGGCGTCCCGGCCACCGCTCCCGCGCGTCGTTCTTTCCCGTCGTCCCCCCTGTTCTGCCCGCACGGCCGTGCTCCCAACATGGCCCGCACGCACGTTTCCCCTGGAGGGGGGCTGTCGTTGGGCCGAGCGTGAATCGTGTATGGAAACGGGCGAGGTACGCACTCGCGGTGGCCGGACTGGTGGCGGGCCTCGCGGGCTGCACAGGAGCGGGTGGCGGAGGGGGCGTCGACCTCTCCCTGCCGGGCAAGGCGCGGGCCCCCGGGGACGTCATCCGGGTGAGTCCGGAGGACGGCAGCCGGGGGGTGCCGGCCGAGGGCCCCGTCGAGGTGCGGGTGGACAGCGGGCGGCTCGAACGGGTGACGGTCGTCCAGGTCGAGGACGCCCAGCGGACCCGGGTCGCCGGCGAGATCTCGGCGGACGGGCTGCGCTGGCGGCCCCGGGCCGACGCCCGGCTCGCGCTGGCCGCCAAGTACAGCGTGGACGCCGTCGCGCTCGACGCCCACGGCCGCCGCTCGGCCCGGCACACCACCTTCACGACCGTGGTGCCGGAGAGCCGGTTCATCGGCTACTTCAAGCCGGAGAACCGTTCCACTGTCGGCACCGGGATGATCGTCTCCTTCTCCTTCAACCGTCCGATCGAGAACCGGGAGGCCGTCGAGCGCGCCGTCCGCGTCACCTCGGACCCGCCGGTCGAGGTCGTCGGCCACTGGTTCGGCAAGGAGCGGCTCGACTTCCGCCCCGCCGCGTACTGGAAGCCGGGCACGAAGGTCACCGTCGACCTGGCGTTCCGCGACGTCGAGGGCGCGCCCGGCGTGTACGGCATCCAACGCAAGAAGGTCGGCTTCACCGTCGGCCGCTCCCAGGTCTCCCTCGTCGACGCGGCCGCGCACACCATGGAGGTCCGCAGGGACGGCGCGCTGCTGGCCACCGTGCCGATCACCGCGGGCGCGCCGAAGACGACCACGTACAACGGGAAGATGGTCGTCACGGAGCTGTACGACGTGACGCGGATGGACGGGCGGACGGTCGGTTTCGGCGGCGAGTACGACATCAAGGACGTCCCGCACGCGATGCGGCTCACCGAGTCGGGGACCTTCCTGCACGGCAACTACTGGGCCGCGCCCGGCACCTTCGGCACGGCCAACGTCAGCCACGGCTGTGTGGGGCTGCGGGACGAGAAGGGCGGCAGCGCGGACTCCCCGGCGGGGTGGTTCTTCGACCGGACGCTCATCGGCGACGTGGTGGAGGTGGTCAACTCGCGCGACCGGAAGGTCGCTCCCGACAACGGGCTCGGCGGCTGGAACATGGACTGGGTCCGGTGGAAGGCCGGTTCGGCGCTGGGCTGAGCCGGGCCGACGTGGGGTGAGGCGGGCCCCTCACGTGCCCGTCGAGCCCCTGCCGGCCTGCCCGTCGGCTCCCGGTGTGTCCCTCCCGTGTCCCTCTCGCGTCCCTTTCGTCACCGGGCCGTCCTCCTGTCGCCTTAGCACGTCGATCGGGACGGAACGGTGACATTCGCGAGGATCTTTCGTGTCCTGCGGTGTGATTATCTAGCGCCGTGTGCGCGAGCGAATGCGCACGGGGGTGGGGCCGTGGCAGTGCCAGGCCGTGCGAGGGGAGAAGACCACAGTGAACGGGCAGCCGATATCGGGGGCATCGGTAGGAGCGACGGGCCGGCGCGGCCGGGGACGCGGGGGCGTCCGGCTGCAGGCGCTCGCCGCGGGGGCCCTGCTCCTCGTCCTCACCGCCTGCGGCGGCGGTGAGACCGGCGGTGCCAAGGGGGGCCAGGACCCGGCGTCGCAGGGGAGCGGCAAGCCGGAGAACGCCGCCTCCCAGGCGGTCGTGACGATCCTTCCGAAGGACGGCGCCGACTCGGTCGCCACCAGCGGTGCCCTCAAGGTCACCGCCACGCAGGGCAAGCTGTCCACGGTCACGGTCGCCGACTCCAAGGGCACCGCGGTCGAGGGCAAGATCGCCGCGGACGGCGCCAGCTGGGCACCCACCGCGCACCTCTCCGCGGGGACCCAGTACAAGGTCCACGCCGTCGCGAAGGACGCCGAGGGCCGCGAGTCGGCGAAGGACACCACCTTCACCACCCTGGTCCCGAAGAACACCTTCATCGGCCACTACACGCCGGAGGACGGTTCGACCGTCGGCGTCGGCATGCCGGTCTCCATCAACTTCACCCGGGGCATCACCGACCCGGACGCCGTCGAGAAGGCCATCAAGGTGACGGCCGAGCCGGCCGTCGAGATCGAGGGCCACTGGTTCGGCAACGACCGCCTCGACTTCCGCCCGGAGGAGTACTGGGCCGCGGGCACCAAGGTCACCGTCGACCTCAACCTGGACGGCGTCGAGGGCCGCCCGGGCGTCTACGGCAAGCAGAAGAAGACCATCACCTTCACCATCGGCCGCCGTCAGGTCTCCACCGTCGACGCGAGCGCCAAGACGATGAAGATCGAGCGGGACGGCTCCATCATCAAGACGCTGCCGATCACCGCGGGCGCGCCGTCGACGACCACGTACAACGGTCAGATGGTCATCAGCGAGAAGTACAAGGTGACCCGCATGAACGGGGCCACGGTCGGCTTCGGCGGCGAGTACGACATCAAGGACGTCCCGCACGCGATGCGGCTCTCCACCTCGGGCACCTTCGTGCACGGCAACTACTGGGCCCCGAAGAGCACCTTCGGCTCCTCGAACGTCAGCCACGGCTGCGTCGGCCTGTCGGACACGCGCGGCGCGGGCGACAGCTCGACCCCGGCCGCCTGGTTCTACGACCGCTCGATCATCGGTGACGTGATCGTGGTCAAGAACTCCAAGGACAAGCAGATCCAGCCGGAGAACGGCCTCAACGGCTGGAACATGCCGTGGGCGGAGTGGATCAAGTAGGTCGTCGCACACGGAGGGGCCCGGCGCTGTGAGCAACAGCACCGGGCCCCTTCCCGTGCTGTGCCTTCTGGGGGGAGGCCCCCAGACCCCCTGCCGACTAACCTTCCCCCATGACTGTGAACCTCGAAGTCGCCGATGGCGTCGGCACGATCCGCCTCGACCGCCCCCCGATGAACGCCCTCGACATCGCCGTCCAGGACCGGCTGCGCGAGCTGGCCCAGGAGGCGACCGACCGCGACGACGTGCGGGCCGTGATCCTCTACGGCGGCGAGAAGGTGTTCGCGGCCGGCGCGGACATCAAGGAGATGCAGGTCATGGACCACGTGGCCATGGTCAAGCGCTCGCGCGCCCTCCAGGACTCCTTCACGGCGATCGCCCGCATCCCCAAGCCCGTCGTCGCCGCCGTCACGGGCTACGCCCTCGGGGGCGGCTGCGAGCTCGCGCTCTGCGCCGACTACCGGATCGCCGCCGACAACGCGAAGCTGGGCCAGCCGGAGATCCTGCTCGGTCTGATCCCCGGCGCCGGCGGCACCCAGCGCCTCTCCCGGCTGATCGGCCCCTCCCGCGCCAAGGACCTCATCTTCACCGGCCGCATGGTGAAGGCGGACGAGGCCCTCACCCTCGGTCTCGTCGACCGGGTCGTCCCGGCCGCCGAGGTGTACGAGCAGGCGCACGCCTGGGCGGCGAAGCTGGCGCAGGGGCCGGCGGTCGCCCTGCGGGCGGCGAAGGAGGCCGTCGACCAGGGCCTGGAGGCCGACATCGACACCGGTCTCGCCATCGAACGCACCTGGTTCGCCGGGCTGTTCGCGACCGCGGACCGTGAGAACGGCATGCGCAGCTTCGTCGAGGAGGGCCCGGGCAAGGCGAAGTTCGCCTGAGGCACGTCCCCGGCCGTGCCGGTCAACCCCGCGGGGGCCGATTCCGCCGGAACGGCCCCCGCGGACGGCTCCGTGCGGCCATGATGGGGGGCATGGCGGGCCTGGAGGGTACGGAACAACCGTGGCAGCGCGGCAGCGCCGCCGCCGCACGGTGGTCACCGGCCGTGGAAGACGAACAGGTCGCCGGTGTACTGGAGTTGTACGGGAACCCGGCCGAGGAGGACGTGCGGCTGCCGTCCCGTCCCGAGTCCGCCTGGGTGGCCCGGCGCCTCGCCCAGGGCGTGGTCCTGCGCCAGTGGGGGCTCGGCCCGCAGATCGCCGAGCACGCGGTGCTGCTCGTCTCCGAGCTCGTCGGCAACGCCGTCCGGCACACCGGCGCCCGGTCCTTCGCGCTGCGGATGCACCGGCGGCGCGGCTGGATCCGGGTCGAGGTCCGCGACCCCTCGCGCGGGCTGCCGTGTCTGATGCCCGTGGGTGAGCTCGACACGAGCGGCCGGGGGCTCTTCCTCGTCGACAAGCTCTCCGACCGCTGGGGCGTCGACCTCGCGCCGCGCGGCAAGACGACCTGGTTCGAGATGCGGGTCGCCGACCGCGCCTGACGGCGGACCCGGCCCCGGACGCACGAAAGCCCCCGTACGCCGAGGTGGGGCGCCTGGGGGCTCTCATGTGGTGCGCCGTGGACGGGGGGGGGGTGTATCCACGGCTGCTATGTCGACCTGGCCCGGGTCAATGGGGGTCGTGTCCCCGACTATGACAGACAGGCGGCCTCGTAGCCAAAAGTCCCTACCGGGGCAAAATCGGTCAAATGGGGATTGATCTTCTATGAATCATTGGTGATCTGTGGCACCCGCCTTGTAAACATTGAATGGCTATGCGGTTCATCGATTGTTTCCCGGGATCGTCCGCATGGTGGACGTCCCGACGTGGTCCGCAAACGTCCTGATTCGGCCTAATCATCACGATTCGGCAGACATCCTTCTTTACTGGTCGTGTGAAGCCGACCGACCGCCGCGGTGCCCTCCGGGCGGGCGCGGCCGCCGCCCTCGCGGGAGCCCTCGCCACCGCCTGCGGTACGGAGCCCCGCCCCGCCCCGGCCTCCCGCCGCCCCGGAGCCGCACCGGGCACGGCCCCCGCCGCCGCCCCGGCCGCCGCCCCGGCCGCCGCCCCGGCACCGCGCCGCTACCCCGGCCGGCCCGCCGAGATCGACCACGGCCCCCGCGACCGGCCCCGGGTCGCCCTCACCTTCCACGGCCAGGGAGACCCCGCCCTCGCCCGCACCCTCCTCGGCCAGGCCGAGAAGGCCGGCGCCCGCGTCACCGTCCTCGCCGTCGGCACCTGGCTCGACCAGCACCCCGGCATGGCCCGCCGCATCCTCGACGGCGGCCACGACCTCGGCAACCACACCCAGCACCACACCGACGTCAACGGCATGACCGAGGCGGAGGCCCACGCGGAGATCGAGGCCTGCGCCACCCGCCTGCGCCGCCTCACCGGCTCCGTCGGCACCTGGTTCCGGCCCTCCCGCACCCAGCACGCCTCCCCGGCCGTCCTGCGCGCCGCCCACCGCGCCGGATACCCGCACGCCCTCTCGTACGACGTCGACTCCCTGGACTTCACCTCGCCCGGCCCCGCCGCGATCGTCCGCAACGTCACCGGCACCCTCCGGCCCGGCTCCGTCGTCAGCCTGCACTTCGGCTACCCGGACACCGCCGCCGCGCTGCCCCTCCTCCTCGCCGACCTCGACCGCCGCGGACTGCGCGCGGTCACCACCACGGAGCTGCTGACCTGATGGCACACCTCACCGCGCGCAGCGGAGCCCTCCTCGCCACGGCCCTGCTCGTCACCCTCGCGGGCTGCGGCGGCGCGAACCAGGACGAGAACGGCGCGACCGGGGTCAGGAAGGCCGCCGCCCCCGCCGTACCCAAGGCCCCCGCCGGACTCCCCGGCATGCCGCCGCTCCTCGACCCGAACGACGTCTACGCCGCCGACCGGCCGAACCAGCTCTCCCCGGTCGTCAGGAACTTCCCCTCCCGGGTCTACGTCCCCAACACCAACTCCAACACCGTCTCCGTCATCGACCCCACGACCTACCAGGTCGTCGAGACGATCCCCGTCGGCATCCAGCCCCAGCACGTCGTGCCCTCCTGGGACATGAAGACCCTCTGGGTCAACAACAACCGGGGCCACACCCTCACCCCCATCGACCCCGCCACCGGCGTCGCGGGCAAGCCGGTCGAGGTCCACGACCCGTACAACCTCTACTTCACCCCCAACGGCAAGTACGCGATCGTCATGGCCTCCCTCGACCGCGAACTCGTCTTCCGCGACCCGCACACCATGGAACGGAAGAAGACCGTCCCGGTGAGCTGCTATGGCGTCAACCACGCCGACTTCTCCGCCGACGGACGCTACTTCGTCGTCTCCTGCGAGTTCTCCGGCGAACTCCTCAAGGTCGACACCGAGAAGATGGAGGTGATCGGCCAGCAGAAACTGCCCTTCGAGGGCGCCATGCCCCAGGACGTCAAGATCTCCCCGGACGGCAAGACGTTCTACGTCGCCGACATGATGGCCCACGGCATGTGGGTGCTCGACGGCGAGAAGTTCACCACCCCCACCCTGCTCCCCACCGGCAAGGGTGCCCATGGCCTCTACGTCAGCCGGGACTCCCGCGAGATGTTCGTCCCCAACCGCGGCGAGGGCTCCGTCTCCGTCTTCGACTTCGTGAAGAACAAGCTCACCAAGAAGTGGTGGCTCCCCGACGGCGGCTCCCCGGACATGGGCGGCGTCTCCGCCGACGGCAAGGTCCTGTGGCTGTCAGGACGTTACGACGCCGAGGTGTACGCCATCGACACCACCAGCGGCAAGCAGCTCGCCCGCATCCCCGTCGGCGGCGGTCCCCACGGCCTCGCCGTCTACCCCCAGCCCGGCCGCTACTCCCTCGGCCACACCGGCGTCTTCCGGTAGGGCACGTCCCGCCCGGCGGGCCCCACCCCGCGTACCGCCCGCATCCGGCGGCGGCGGGCCCGCTAATCTGAGCCCGTCAGAGAAGCACCAAGAAGGGGCGGAAGCAGTGGCGGACATCGAGTCGGCACGCACGGCATTCAACCAGTTCGACGCGGACGGCGACGGCTTCATCACCGCCGCGGAGTACAAGAGCCTCATGGCCCGCCACGGCGACTTCAACGTCACCGAGACGGTCGCCGAGGTCCTCATCAAGCAGCGCGACGACAACGGCGACGGCGTCCTGTCCTGGGACGAGTTCTGGGCGCACTACAGCAAGGCCTGAACCGCCCGCCCGGGCGGGCGGCGCAACCCTGAGTCGCCGCCCGCCCGGGGCTCGGTGACGACCGTCCGGTGACGCTTCCCGGACCCTTCGGTCCCCCGAGCCGTCCGACCGCGGCGGTCCTCGCCGGCTCGCCTCCTAGGGCGTGTTGCGACAGTCCCGCCTGCCCGACGGCGCCTGGCACGCACGCTCGCCGCGTTGTCGGGATCACCCCGATACATCCAGTATCGGGGTGACCCTCCGCCTTGCGATCGCACGCACCAGACGCCGTCGGGCCCGCCCTTCGGGCGGCCGGCGCTACTTTCGCAACACGCCCTAGCCCCGCAGGGCCACGTGGAACGACGAGGCCCACAGCGCGAGCGCCGCGCCCAGGCCCACCACCGCGCGGACGGTCTCCGCGGTGGCGCCGGTCGCGAGGACGGCGAGGCCCAGCAGCGAGACCGCCGTCAGGGACACGGCCGTCCAGATGTACTGCGGCTGGTCGAAGAGGCGCGCCAGCGGGAAGAAGTGCAGACCGACGACGAGGCAGATCCCGGCCGGGACGAACTCCGGGTGGCCCGAGGCGTTCGACGCGGCGATCACCGCGAAGATCGCCAGCAGCTCGGCGCCGTTGACCAGGCCGACCCCGCGGTTCCACTTCTCCGGCAGCCGCACCAGCCGGTGGACCGGGCCCCTGGTGCCCCGGAAGGCGACCACGACCGCGCCGCCGGCCACGGCCGCCGCGACGACACCGACGGCGACCGCCACCGGGCCCGCCGTCACCCCGGAACCGCCCGCGAGCGCCCAGACGAGACCGAAGACGGCGAGGACGATCGCGCCGCGCCGGCGCAGTCCGCGGGTCAGGGCGAGGCACTCGGCGTCGGTGGTCTCCGTCTGCGTGGTCATGACGCGGACACTACAGGCGGCCCTGGGCCGGTGAGCCGGTTTTCACCCGACCGGACACGCCCTAGGGGGGCCGGTCTACCGGGCGGTGACGGGGGCCTCGATCCGGCCCGTGAAGATGCCGCGGGTGTCCGCCCCGAGCGTCTGCGCGTAGCGGAGCTGCCTGCCCTCGTGCGGGACGGCGAAGCCGAAGGAGGACCGGTAGGACGTCATCCGGTGGGTCCGTGCGTCGAGGACGAGGCTCTCCTCCAACCCGGTCAGGACGATCTTCTTCTCGCTCGCCGTGACCCCGGCCTTCCGCAGCTGCTTCAGAGTCGGCAGGAACTCCCGGGCGGCCCGTGCGACCGCCGGGCGTTCCTCGCGCTCGGCCAGGGTCGCGGACGGCACCCGCATCCGGAGCCGGATCTCGCCGCCGGACCTGACGACCTCGATCCGCTCGCCCCGTTCGGCGTGGTCGGCGAAGGAGGCCAGGACGTCCAGTGGGTCCTCCACCTTGGCGGCGATCTCCGGGTCGGTCAGCGGCCCGGTGGTCCAGGGAGTACCGGGTGCGCCTTCCCGCACGTACCCGGTGCCGCCCACGGTGACGACCTCCTCGGGCCTGCTCCCGTTCTTGCCGGTGACCGTGCCGGCCTGGTGCAGGGCCTCCGGACCGGCCGTCCGGTCCACCCTGGCGGAGTACGAGGCCTTGCTGCCCTGTCCCTCCGGGGCGCCGGACTGCGTCAGCGACTCCTTGCCCGTCACCGTGAAGGTCCAGCCGGCCTCGGCGCCCATGGCCGCCTCCGCCCGCGCCAGCAGCTCCGCCGCGCCGGCCTTCGTGCCGTCCTTCGTGCCGGCCGTCGCGCCCGCCGGAGTGCGGGAGGCGGACGGGAGAGCCGTCACGGACGGGGAAGCCGTCGGGGTCCCGGCCGCCGGGCCCGAGGCCTGTGGGGCCCCGCAGCCGCTCACGGCGGCGGTCCCGGCCAGGCCGGCCGCCACCGCCACCCACAGGAGTCTCCGCATCGCTTCTCCGTCTCGTCCGGTGTTCGTGATCATCAGCGGTCGCGCATTGTAGGCCGCGCGCGGCCCGTGATCACCTCACCGGACAAAGCGGGACGAGCGGGAGGCGGGCCTCAGCACTCGATGATGTTCACCGCGAGACCGCCGCGCGCGGTCTCCTTGTACTTGACGCTCATGTCCGCGCCCGTCTCCTTCATGGTCTTGATGACCTTGTCGAGGGAGACCAGGTGGCTGCCGTCGCCGCGCATCGCCATCTTCGCGGCGGTGACCGCCTTGACCGCCGCCATGCCGTTCCGCTCGATGCACGGGATCTGCACGAGGCCGCCGACCGGGTCGCAGGTCAGGCCCAGGTTGTGCTCCATGCCGATCTCGGCCGCGTTCTCCACCTGCTCCGGGGTGCCGCCGAGGACCTCGGCCAGCGCGCCGGCCGCCATCGAGCAGGCCGAGCCGACCTCGCCCTGGCAGCCGACCTCGGCGCCGGAGATGGAGGCGTTCTCCTTGAAGAGCATGCCGACCGCGCCGGCCGCGAGCATGAAGCGGACGATGCCGTCCTCGTCGGCGCCGGGCACGAAGTTCGTGTAGTAGTGCAGGACCGCCGGGATGATGCCGGCCGCGCCGTTCGTCGGGGCGGTGACCACCCGGCCGCCCGCCGCGTTCTCCTCGTTCACGGCCATCGCGTAGAGGGTGATCCACTCCATCGCGAGCGCCGCCGGGTCGCCCTCGGAGCGCAGCTTGCGGGCCGTGTTCGCGGCGCGCCGGCGCACCTTCAGGCCGCCCGGCAGGATGCCCTCGCGGGACATGCCGCGCGAGACGCAGGCCTGCATGACCCGCCAGATCTCCAGGAGACCGGCGCGGATCTCCTCCTCGGTGCGCCAGGCCTTCTCGTTCTCCAGCATCATCGAGGAGATCGACAGACCGGTCTCCTTGGCGAGGCGCAGGAGCTCGTCGCCGGTGCGGAAGGGGTACTTCAGGACGGTGTCGTCCGGGACGATCGGGTTCTCGCCGGCGACCGCGTCCTCGTCGACGACGAAGCCGCCGCCGACCGAGTAGTACGTCTTCTCCAGGACGAGCGCGCCCTCGGCGTCGTAGGCGAAGATCGTCATCCCGTTGGCGTGGTACGGGAGCGCCTTGCGGCGGTGCAGGATCAGGTCGGCGTCGAAGTCGAAGGGGATCTCGTGCGCGCCGAGGAGGTTGATCCGGCCGCTCGACTTGATCCGCTCGAACTCCTCGTCCGCGGTCTCGACGTTCACCGTGCGCGGGGAGCTGCCCTCCAGGCCGAGGAGCACCGCCTTGGGGGTGCCGTGGCCGTGGCCGGTCGCGCCCAGGGAGCCGTACAGCTCCGCCCGTATGGCCGCCGTGTGGGCGAGCAGGCCCTCGTTCTTGAGCCGTCGGGCGAACATCCGGGCCGCGCGCATCGGGCCCACCGTGTGGGAGCTGGACGGGCCGATGCCGATCGAGAACAGGTCGAAGACCGAGATGGCCACGGGGGACTCCTTGTGGGGGCTAGACGTCGTTGTCTGCCGGGGTGGTGCAGAAACGTTGATCATGGGGCGGGGCACCGCGCTCACTGTCCAGTGTGCGCGGTGCCCCAGAGGTTCCGTACGAACGCAATCGGAACTAAAGCGTACGAAGAGCGTACGAAATTACTTCAGACCGGGGTAGAGCGGGTGCTTGTCGGCGAGCGCGGTCACGCGGGCCTTGAGCGACTCGGCCTTCTCGCCGTCGAAGCCCGGCTTCAGGGTCTCGGCGATGATGTCGGCGACCTCGGTGAAGTCCTCGGTGCCGAAGCCGCGGGTGGCGAGCGCCGGCGTGCCGATGCGCAGACCCGAGGTGACCATCGGCGGGCGCGGGTCGTTCGGAACGGCGTTCCGGTTGACCGTGATGCCGACCTCGTGGAGACGGTCCTCGGCCTGCTGGCCGTCCAGCTCCGAGTTGCGCAGGTCGACGAGGACCAGGTGCACGTCCGTGCCGCCGGACAGGACCGAGACACCGTGCGCGGTGACGTCGTCCCGGACCAGACGCTCGGCGAGGATGCGGGCGCCGTCCAGGGTGCGCTGCTGGCGCTCCTTGAAGTCCTCCGAGGCCGCGACCTTGAAGGAGACGGCCTTGGCCGCGATCACGTGCTCCAGCGGGCCGCCCTGGAAGCCGGGGAAGACCGAGGAGTTCAGCTTCTTCGCGAACTCCTTCTTCGCGAGGATGATGCCGCCGCGGGGGCCGCCGAGCGTCTTGTGCGTGGTGGAGGTCACCACGTCCGCGTACTCGACCGGGTTCGGGTGCAGACCGGCCGCGACCAGACCCGCGAAGTGGGCCATGTCGACCCACAGGTAGGCCTCGACCTCGTCGGCGATCCGGCGGAACTCCGCGAAGTCCAGCTGACGCGGGTAGGCGGACCAGCCCGCGATGATGACCTTCGGGCGGTGCTCCTTGGCGAGGCGCTCGACCTCGGCCATGTCGACCAGACCGGCCTCGTCCACGTGGTACGCGACCACGTTGAACTGCTTGCCCGAGAAGTTCAGGCGCATGCCGTGGGTGAGGTGGCCGCCGTGCGCCAGGTCCAGACCCAGGATCGTGTCGCCGGGCTGGGCGATCGCGAAGAGGGCGGCCTGGTTCGCGGAGGCGCCGGAGTGCGGCTGGACGTTGGCGTACTCGGCGCCGAACAGGTCCTTGACCCGGTCGATCGCGATCTGCTCGGCCACGTCGACGTGCTCGCAGCCGCCGTAGTAGCGGCGGCCCGGGTAGCCCTCGGCGTACTTGTTGGTGAGGACGGAGCCCTGGGCCTCCATGACCGCGACCGGAGCGAAGTTCTCCGAGGCGATCATCTCGAGGGTGGACTGCTGACGAAGGAGCTCGGCGTCGACGGCGGCGGCGACGTCGGGGTCCAGCTCGTGGAGGGGAGTGTTCAGAAGCGACATGAATCGATCCCTAGGGGTCTCGGGCCCGGTCTCAGCCGGCGGAGAACGCGGTGTACTCGTCGGCGGAGAGCAGCTCGTCCGGCTCGCCCGCGACACGTACCTTGAACAGCCAGCCACCCTCGAACGGAGCCGTGTTCACCAGCGACGGGTCGTCCACCACGTCCTGGTTGGCGGCGACGACCTCACCCGAGACGGGGGAGTACAGGTCGCTCACGGACTTCGTCGACTCCAGCTCGCCACAGGTCTCGCCCGCGGTGACGGTCGAGCCGACCTCGGGGAGCTGGGCGTAGACGACGTCACCGAGCGCGTTGGCCGCGAACTCCGTGATGCCGACCGTCGCGACGCCGTCCTCGGCGGCCGACAGCCACTCGTGCTCCTTGGTGTAGCGCAGCTGCTGGGGGTTGCTCATGACCTGATTCTCCTGGATCGGGGGAGTACTGATGAACGTGGGTCTCGCGGGGTGAGACCCGGGATGAGACGACTGCGTCACTTCTGGCGCTTGTAGAACGGCAGCGCCACGACCTCGTAGGGCTCGTGGGTGCCGCGGATGTCCACACCTACACCCTCGGTGCCCGGAGCGGCGTGCGCCGCGTCCACGTAGGCGATCGCGATCGGCTTGCCGAGCGTCGGGGACGGGGCGCCCGAGGTCACCTCGCCGATCACCACGCCGTCCTTGACGACCGAGAAACCGGCGCGCGGGACCCGGCGGCCCTCGGCGACCAGGCCGACGAGCCTGCGCGGCGGGGCGGTCTCGGCGCGCTCGGCGGCCTTCTCCAGCGCCTCGCGGCCGACGAAGCGGCCGTCGTTGGTCGTCTTCTCGAACTTCACGACCCGGCCGAGACCGGCGTCGAAGGGGGTGAGGGCGGTCGTCAGCTCGTGGCCGTACAGCGGCATGCCCGCCTCCAGGCGGAGCGTGTCGCGGCAGGACAGGCCGCAGGGGATCAGACCGACCGGGGCGCCCGCCTCGGTCAGCGCCTTCCAGACGCCCTCGGCGTGCTCGGGCTTCAGGAAGAGCTCGAAGCCGTCCTCGCCGGTGTAGCCGGTACGGGCGATCAGCGCGGGCACGCCCGCGACCGTGCCCGGCAGGCCGGCGTAGTACTTCAGGCCGTCCAGGTCGGCGTCGGTGAGCGACTTCAGGATGCCGGGGGACTCCGGGCCCTGGACCGCGATCAGCGCGTACGCGTCGCGGTCGTCGCGGACCTCGGCCTCGAAGCCGGCCGCGCGCTCGGTCAGCGCGTCGAGGACGACCTGCGCGTTGGAGGCGTTGGCGACGACCATGTACTCCGTCTCGCCGAGGCGGTAGACGATCAGGTCGTCGAGGATGCCGCCGTCCTCCTGGCAGATCATCGTGTAGCGGGCGCGGCCCACGCCCACCGTGGAGATGTTGCCGACCAGGGCGAAGTCGAGGAGCTCGACGGCCTGCGGACCGGTGACGGTGATCTCACCCATGTGGGAGAGGTCGAAGAGGCCCGCCTTGGTCCGGACGGCGACGTGCTCGTCCCGCTCACTGGCGTAGCGCAGCGGCATGTCCCAGCCCGCGAAGTCGGTCATGGTCGCGCCCAGCGAACGATGCAGCGCATCGAGGGCGGTCAGACGGGGGGCAGTGCTCATGGGGTGGCTCCCGGATCCCAAGGGCGGTTCGGTGACGAAACACATGACGGGCGAGGACGTCCTCCCCATCTGTCATGGAACCTGAGAGGTTCACCGAAGGCATCTCGTCGTCGAGAGCTCGGCTTGCACCTTGGGTGGGGACACGGCAGGGTGTCCCGCTTTTCAGATCTGCCTCATCCACGCGGTACGGGGCCTGAGAGATTCAAGGGAGGGTCTTGCTCCTTCGGCGTCCGGACGCCTCGGGCGGTCCGGAACTCTCCCGCGCGGATTCGAGCGGCCGGTATGCGATTGTGTGGCGACTGTGCGCGCCTGGCGCGCACATCATTGCACGCGGGCTCCGCGTGGCACATCACTTGTATCTCATTACCGCTTCTTTACACTTTGTGGGCAAGGGTCTCCTGAGGCCCGGCAGGGGGAGCAACGATGAGGATCCAGCACACCGGCGCGTACGCGACGGGTACCGGCATACCGCCCCAGCGCGCCCGGGCCCGCACCAGGGCGCGCGCCGGGACCGGCCGCCGCGGCCGGATCCTGCGGGACCTGCGCGAGCGCGGCGGCCGCGGCCCCCGCGCCCTCACCTTCGCGGCGGGCGACCTGGTCGTCGTCTCCGGGCTGCCCGGCAGCGGCAAGTCCACGCTCATGAAGCGCGCCGCCGACGGCCGGGGGATCGACTCCCAGGACACCCGCGAGCGCTGGGAGGCCCGCATGCCGCGCCTCCTGCCGTACGCGGTCTACCGCCCCCTGGTCCGGATCGCGCACTACGCCGGACTGCGCCGCGCCCTGCGCTCCGGCGCGAGCGTGATCGTGCACGACTGCGGCACCCAGTCCTGGGTGCGCGGCTGGCTCGCCCGCGAGGCGAGACGCCGCGGCAGCGCCCTGCACCTGGTCCTGCTCGACGTCACGCCGGACACCGCGCGCGACGGCCAGCGCGCCCGGGGCCGCGGAGTCTCCGCGTACGCCTTCGCCCGGCACCGGCGGGCCGTCGGCCGGATGCTGAAGGCCGCCGAGTCCGGCAGCCTGCCGCACGGCTGCGCCTCGGCGACCCTGCTCGACCGGGACTCCGCGGGCGCCCTCCGGAAGATCGGCTTCCGCGACGCGGCCTGAGGCCGGGTCGGGGTGCCGTCCTCGATCCGGCCCGAGGCCCGGTCGGGGTGCCGTCCGCGAGGCGGCCCGAGGCCCGGTCCGCATGCCGCCCTCGATCCGGCCCTGACGTCGTCCTGGATCCGGCCCGAGGCCCGGTCCTGACGCCGTCCGCGAGGCTGCGGGGGCCTGCTCCGCGCGCCGTCCGCGGCGCGCTCCGGCGGGGCGCCGTGGACGGTCTCTGAGGGCTGTCCCACACTCGTACCCGCTGCTTTTGGCCACGACGGCGTCAAGGCGGCGTTAGGGTGCTGCGGGGCGGCGCGGGAGGGCGCGCCCCCGCGAGACAGGGGAAGAGGGACCGTGGACGTGACGTGGCCGGGCAATGAGCTCGAAGAGGTGCTGGCCGCCTCGCTCGGCAACCCCGCCGCAGGGGGCCGGCTGGTCGAGGTGCTGGGCCGCAGCGAGATCTGGGTGCCCCTGCCCAACGGCGGCGGCCCCGAGAGCCCCGACCTGGACCTCGCCACCATGGAGATCGACGGCGCGGCCTTCGTCCCCGTCTTCAGCTCCGAACAGCAGTTCCTCGCCTGTGTCGGCACCCACATGTCCTACACCGTCGCCCCCGCCCGCGACTTCGCCCGCGGCCTGCCCCCGCAGCTCGGCATCGCCGTGAACCCCGGCGGCACCGTCGGCGTCCCGCTGCCCCCGCCCGCCGTCGCGGAGCTCTGCCGCGTCGGCCGCACCCCCCTCGACGGCCCCGCCAGCGGCGGGCGCGTCCGGCTCTTCGAGCCCGACTGGCAGGACGACCCCGTCGACTTCCTCGCCGCCGCCTCCGCCGAGTTCGAGGCCACCGGAGTCGTCGCCACCGCCCGCCGCGCCCTCGCGAGCGTCGAGGGCACCGAACCCGCCCTCTTCATCGGCGTCCAGCTCGTCGCCTGGGACGGCGTCGACCGGAACGCGCCCCTGGACGCCCTCGGCCGCGCCCTGGGCCGCGTCGAGGCCGCCTGGCCGGTGAACCTCATCCTGCTCGACATGGCGCGGGACCCGGTCGGCGACTGGATGCTGGAGCGGGTTCGCCCCTTCTACCAGCGCGCCGCCGGGTGAGCGGCACCCTGTCTAAGCTGAACTGAACTGGACCGAGAGCTCAGCCGAACCGAATCAGCGGCTGGCCGGACGTGGTGAACGGAAGAGGGGCGGGACCCAGGGTGAGCGCGTCGAGCACCGCTGCGACCGGAGGGGTCGAGCACATGCTGCGCCAGGTGGCACCCGGACGCTACGACGCGTACGAGAGGCTGCTGCACGCCCTGGCCGACGGCGAGGTCTGGATGCTGCTCTGGCAGGGCTCTCCCGGCTCGCCCGACGCCCAGTACGGGAACATGGAGGTCGACGGCTTCGGCTACGCGCCCTGCGTCACCTCCGCCCAGGAGCTCGCCGCCTCCGGCTGGAACCGCGCCCACGAGCTCGTCACCGGCCGCGAGATGGCCCGCGCCCTCTACCCCGACCGCTGGGGCATCTGGCTCAATCCGCACGCTCCCGGCGGCGGCGTCGGCATCCCCTGGGCCGATCTGCGCCGTATCGCCACCGGCCTCGACCGGATGCCCGCCGGGCCGCTGCGGGTCAGCGAACCCGCTCTGGAGATCCCGCAGTTCTACGCCCTGCTCACCCAGAACGCGCACCGCACCCCGGCCGTCCGGTCGCTGCGCCGCGGCTGGGTGCAGCCCGCGCTCGGCTCCCCGTACCTCGCCGTCGGGCTCGACCTGTACGACACCTCCGCGGCGGCCGTCGACTCGGTCCGCGCGATGATGCGCCAGTCGATCTCCGCCGTCCCCGACGGACTCCCCGTCTCGACGGTCGCGCTCTCCGACGCGTACGACCCGGTGGCGCTCTGGCTGACCGCCCACGCGCGTCCCTTCTACGACCGCGAGGCGCACGCCGGACGCGGATCCGCCGCCGTTCCGGGATACGGATACCCGCCGCCGGCTCCGTCCGGATACTGAGACGCCACTCGTCTCACCTCGCACCCCAACGGCCTCCGGAGTTCTCTCCGGAGGCCGTTGTTCGCCCCAATAGCGCACCTCGAAGGCCTAGTTGGGTGACATGTCCGATTGCGGCGAAGAGGACCCGAGATGGTCCGCTCAGGTGATCACGACGTCCGGATAACGGAAGTCGCAGCACCGCATCACGTTTGAGCAAACATTCCCCGTCAGGGCTGGCGGGTGATCGCAAACGCATTGAAGACTCCCCGGAACACCGGGCGTTCGGCTCCTTTCGAGCCGGTGCCCAGCAGGTTGTTCCACCGAGCCGCTACCCGCGGCGGGCAAGGGCCGGCTACCGGCGGCCGAGAGGGGTCCTCACCACGATGACGGCACCACTGCACGAGACGAGTGCGGGCGAGTCGACCGCCACCGTCGTCGGCGCGCCCGACGCTCCCGGCACACCGGACAACTCCGGCACGACCGCCAAGGCGATCCAGGGCCGCTCGCCCTGGCAGATCGCCTGGACCCGCCTGAAGCGCGACAAACTGGCCCTCGCCGGCGCCTTCGTCGTCGTCTTCCTCATCCTGGTCGCGGTCTTCGCGCCGGTCATCGTCGGTCTGCTCGGCCACCCGCCGGACGAGTTCCACGAGGACCAGATCGACCCGCTCTTCGGTACGCCGATCGGGTCGTGGGGCGGCATCAGCTCCGAGTTCCTGCTGGGCGTCGAGCCGGTCAACGGCCGTGACGTCTTCAGCCGGATCGTCTACGGCGCCCGGATCTCCCTGCTCGTCGCCTTCCTCGCGGCGGTCTTCGCGGTCGTCCTCGGCACCGTCCTCGGCATCATCGCCGGCTACTTCGGCGGCTGGATCGACGCCGCCCTCAGCCGCGTCATGGACGTCATGCTGGCCTTCCCGCAGCTGCTCTTCACGATCGCCCTGGTCTCGGTGCTGCCGAACGAGCTCCTCGGACTCGACGGCTCGGGCGTGCGCATCGCGGCCCTGGTGCTCGTGATCGGCTTCTTCGGCTGGCCGTACGTCGGCCGCATCGTCCGCGGCCAGACCCTCTCGCTGCGCAACCGCGAGTACATCGAGGCCGCCCAGAGCCTGGGCGCCGGGCGCTTCTACATCCTGCGCCGCGAGCTGCTGCCCAACCTGATCGCCCCGATCATGGTCTACGCGACCCTCATGATCCCCACCAACATCCTCACCGAAGCGGCGCTCAGCTTCCTCGGCGCGGGTGTGAAGCCGCCCACCGCTTCCTGGGGCCAGATGCTGTCGACGGCCATCACCACCTACGAGGCCGACCCCATCTTCATGGTGATCCCCGGCTTCGCGATCTTCATCACCGTCCTGGCGTTCAACCTCTTCGGCGACGGCGTGCGTGACGCGCTCGACCCGAAGGGCTCCCGCTGACCGCTTCGGCGACGGCCCCGACACCACACAGACCCGCCCCTGCCGCTGGCGACAGGAGGCTCATCCCCCAACGGCGGACCGACATGACGGCCGTCACTACTCCGGAGGTTGCGAGACCCATGACTCTGATGAGCTCTCAGAGGCGCAGAATCGCCGCGGGCGCGCTCCTGGCGGCGGCCACGATGGTCGTCACCACGGCGTGCGGCGGCGACGGTGGCAGCAAGACGGGCGACAAGGGCCCGAAGGGCGCGGCCGGCTTCAACGCCGCCGTGAACAAGGTCGCCAACCCCTCGGACAAGAAGGGTGGCGAGCTGAAGTTCATCGGCTCGCAGGAGGCCGACTCGTGGGACCCGCAGCGCGGTTACTACGGCTTCGTGTGGGACTTCGCGCGCTACTACACGCGCCAGCTGGTCACCTTCAAGTCCGAGCCGGGCGCGGCCTCCACCGAGCTCGTCCCGGACCTCGCCACCGACGCCGGCAAGGTCTCGGCCGACGGCCTCACCTACACCTTCACGCTGAAGGACGGGGTGACCTGGGAGGACGGCAAGCCGATCACCTCCAAGGACATCAAGTACGGCATCGAGCGCATCTGGGCCCAGGACGTCATCTCCGGCGGCCCGATCTACCTCCAGCAGGTCCTCGACCCCAAGGGCGAGTACAAGGGTCCCTACAAGGACACCACCCCGGACAAGCTCGGCCTGAAGGCGATCGAGACCCCGGACGACAAGACGATCGTCTTCAAGCTGCCGGTCGCCAACGGTGACTTCCTGCAGATGCTGGCCATGCCCGCCGCGTCCCCGGTCCGCCAGGACAAGGACACCAAGGCCAAGTACCAGCTGAAGCCCTTCTCCTCCGGTCCGTACAAGTGGGAGTCGTACACGCCGAACAAGTCCATCAAGCTTGTCCGCAACGACAAGTGGGACGCCAAGACGGACACCGTCCGCAAGGCCCTCCCGGACAAGATCAGCGTCACGTTCACCACGAACGCCGACGACATGGACAACCGTCTGGTCGAGGGCGAGTACGACCTCGACATCAACGCGACGGGTGTCGGCGCCGCCGCGCGCCAGAAGGTGCTCCAGCAGCACAAGGGCAACGTCGACAACCCGCAGACGGGCTTCATCCGCTACGCGGTCTTCCCGCAGACGGTGATCCCCAACATCGAGTGCCGCAAGGCCATCATCTACGCGGCCGACTCGAAGTCCCTCCAGACCGCCCGTGGCGGCCCGCAGGCCGGTGGCGACATCGCCACCAACATGCTGCCGCCGGCGATCAAGGGTGCCGACGCGAAGGCCGACCCGTACGGCAAGCTCGCCGGTGCGCCGGACCTCGCCAAGGCGAAGGAGGCCCTGAAGAAGTGCGGTAAGCCGAACGGCTTCAAGACCACGATCGCGGTCCGCAACAACAAGAAGATCGAGATCGCGACCGCCGAGTCCCTCCAGCAGTCGCTGAAGGCCGTCGGCATCGACGCCCAGATCGACCAGTTCGACGGCGCCCAGACCTCCGGCATCATCGGCTCGCCGAAGGTCGTCAAGGACAAGGGCTACGGCATCATCATCATGGGCTGGGGCGCCGACTTCCCGTCGGGCCAGGGCTTCCTCCAGCCGCTGGTCGACGGCCGCTTCATCCTCCAGAGCGGTAACAACAACTTCTCCGAGCTGAACGACAAGGCCGTCAACGGCCTCTTCGACCAGGCGCTGAAGGAGACCGACCCCGACAAGGCCGGCGAGCTCTACAAGCAGATCAACACGAAGGTCTCGGAGGCCGCGGTCTACCTGCCCTTCACCCACGAGAAGAACATCATCTGGCGCAGCTCCCGGCTGACCAACGTCTACACGGCGGACGCCTACAACGGCCGCTACGACTACGCGTCGCTCGGCGTCGTCAAGTAATCCGACCCGCTCCACCGGCGCACCACCCGCCGCCAGGTCCGAAGGGCAGGTGATGGCCGAGGGCGGCGGCCGGGGGACCCGATCGGCCCCCCGGCCGCCGACCGGCCGACCGCATGCTTGCATACATAATCCGACGGCTCTTCGCAGTCGTCGTGATGCTGCTCGTCGTCACGCTCGTGACGCTCAGCATCTTCTTCCTCATCCCCAAGATGACCGGCAGCGACCCTGCCGCGATGTTCGTCGGCAAGCAGGCGGATCCGGCTTCCATTGAGGGCATCCGTCAGAAGCTGGGCCTGGACGAGCCGATCCTGGTTCAGTTCTGGCACTTCGTCTCCGGCATCTTCGTCGGCCGGGACTACACGGGCGGTGGCGACACCATCCACTGCGCGATGCCCTGCTTCGGCTACTCGTTCCGCACCGAGCAGGACGTGTGGTCGATGCTGGTCGACGCCTTCCCCGTCACCCTCTCCATGGTCATCGGCGCCGCGGTGCTGTGGCTGGTCCTGGGTGTCTCCACCGGTGTGATCTCCGCGCTCAAGCGCGGCACGGTCATCGACCGGGTCGCGATGATCACCGCGCTCGCGGGCGTCTCGCTCCCCATCTTCTTCACCGCCATGCTGGCGATGCTCGTCTTCCGCACCCAGCTCGGCTGGGTCGACGCCTCGTACACGCCGATCACCGAGTCCTTCACCGGCTGGTTCGGCGGCCTGCTGCTGCCCTGGGTGACCCTCGCCTTCCTGTACGCGGCGATGTACGCGCGTCTCACCCGCGCCACCATGCTGGAGGTCCTCGGCGAGGACTACATCCGTACCGCGCGGGCCAAGGGTCTGCCGGAGCCGGTCGTGCTCGGCAAGCACGCCATGCGCTCCACCATGACTCCCATCCTGACCATCTTCGGCATGGACCTCGGCGCCCTCGTCGGCGGCGCGATCCTGACCGAGACCGCGTTCAGCCTCCACGGCCTCGGCGGCCTGGCCATCAAGGGCGTGAGCGAGCGTGACCTGCCGCTGATCCTGGCCGTCACCCTCATCACCGCCGCCTGTGTGGTCCTCGCCAACCTCGTCGTCGACCTCCTGTACGCGGTGATCGACCCCCGAGTGAGGCTCGCATGACCGACAAGCTGACGAAGACGGGCGCGGCGCCCGGAGAGCCGGTCGTGTCCTCGGGCGCCCCGTCCGACGCCTTCCTCGACGTACGCGACCTCAAGATCCACTTCCCGACCGACGACGGTCTGGTCAAGTCGGTCGACGGTCTCAGCTTCCAGCTGGAGAAGGGCAAGACCCTCGGCATCGTGGGCGAGTCCGGCTCCGGCAAGTCGGTGACCTCGCTCGGCATCATGGGCCTGCACACCGTCGGCCAGTACGGCCGCCAGAAGGCGCGGATCTCCGGCGAGATCTGGCTCAACGGCCGCGAGCTGCTCTCCGCCGACCCCGACGAGGTCCGCCGGATGCGCGGCCGCGAGATGGCGATGATCTTCCAGGATCCGCTGTCCGCGATGCACCCGTACTACACGGTCGGCCACCAGATCGTGGAGGCCTACCGGGTCCACCACCCGGTGGACAAGAAGACCGCGAAGCGGCGGGCCGTCGAACTCCTCGACCGGGTCGGCATCCCCGAGCCGGCCAAGCGGTTCGACAACTACCCGCACGAGTTCTCCGGCGGCATGCGCCAGCGCGCGATGATCGCCATGGCGCTCGTCAACAACCCCGAACTGCTCATCGCGGACGAGCCGACCACCGCGCTCGACGTGACGGTGCAGGCGCAGATCCTCGACCTGATGCGGGACCTCCAGAAGGAGTTCGGCTCGGCGGTCGTCATCATCACCCACGACCTCGGCGTCGTCGCCGAGCTCGCCGACGACATCCTCGTGATGTACGGCGGGCGCTGCGTCGAGCGCGGCCCGGCCGAGCAGGTCTTCTACGAGCCGCAGCACCCCTACACCTGGGGCCTGCTCGGCTCGATGCCGAGGATCGACCGCGAGCAGACCGAGCGGCTCATCCCGGTCAAGGGCAACCCGCCCAGCCTGATCAACATCCCGAGCGGCTGCGCCTTCAACCCCCGCTGCCCGTACGCGGACGTCCCCAAGGGCGGCATCACGCGCACCCAGCGGCCCGAGCTGGCGCTCGCCGGCGACCGCCACTTCTCGGCCTGCCACATGCCGCAGGAGGAGCGCACCCGGATCTGGACCGAAGAGATTGCGCCGAAACTGTGAGCGAGACCATGGAACCCCTCCTCAAGGTCACCGGCCTGAAGAAGCACTTCCCCATCAAGAAGGGGCTGCTCCAGCGTCAGACCGGTGCGGTCAAGGCGGTCGACGGGCTCGACTTCGAGGTCCTGCCCGGTGAGACCCTCGGCGTCGTCGGCGAGTCCGGCTGCGGCAAGTCCACGATGGGCCGGCTCATCACGCGGCTGCTCGAACCGACCGACGGCACGGTCGAGTTCCAGGGCAAGGACATCTCCCACCTGGGCGTCGGCGGGATGCGTCCGTTCCGCCGCGACATCCAGATGATCTTCCAGGACCCGTACGGCTCGCTGAACCCGCGCCACACGGTCGGCACGATCGTCTCCGCCCCGTTCAAGCTCCAGGGCGTCGAGCCCGAGGGCGGTGTGCGCAAGGAGGTCCAGCGCCTCCTGGGTCTGGTGGGTCTCAACCCCGAGCACTACAACCGCTACCCGCACGAGTTCTCGGGCGGCCAGCGCCAGCGCATCGGCATCGCCCGCGCCCTGGCCCTGAAGCCGAAGCTGGTCGTGGCGGACGAGCCGGTGTCGGCCCTGGACGTCTCCATCCAGGCCCAGGTGGTCAACCTGCTGGACGACCTCCAGCAGGAGCTCGGCCTCACGTACGTGATCATCGCGCACGACCTCTCGGTCATCCGGCACGTCTCGGACCGCATCGCGGTGATGTACCTCGGCAAGATCGTCGAGCTCGCGGACCGCAAGTCCCTGTACGAGAACCCGATGCACCCGTACACGCGGGCCCTGATGTCCGCGGTCCCGATCCCGGACCCGCGCCGCCGGGGCGCCAAGAGCGAGCGCATCCTGCTCACCGGCGACGTCCCGTCCCCGATCGCCCCGCCGCCGGGCTGCCGCTTCAACACCCGCTGCTGGAAGGCGACGGA
The DNA here is from genome assembly GCF_043080005.1 of Streptomyces sp. NPDC015130. NCBI lineage: Bacteria > Bacillati > Actinomycetota > Actinomycetes > Kitasatosporales > Streptomycetaceae > Streptomyces > Streptomyces sp. NPDC015130. The sequence goes on from NZ_JBIBVC010000013.1 coordinate 186,907, forward strand.
GGTCTGCCGCACGCAGGAACCCCCGCTGATCGAACTCCGCCCGGGCCAGCGAGTGGCCTGCCACCACCCGGAGAACGCGGAGGGCGTGACGATCCCGGGGGCCCGGGAGTCGGTCGAGATCACGAAGGCGAAGCCGGCGGAGCCCGCGGCGAAGCCGGAGCCGTCGGACGCGAAGCCCGAGCAGGAGTCGGAGTCGCCGAAGGCGGAGCCGTCGGCCGAGGGCGACGAGTCGCCGAAGGCGTGACACCGAGAGGCCCCTGCCGCACCCCGCGGCAGGGGCCTCCGGCGTGCCGCCCGGGCCCGCGTGCTCCTGCCCGCCTCCCCCCCCGTGTGTGGGCAGTCGTCCCGCCTGGGCTGAGGGTGCCCCCTCCGGGGGAGGGTGGGCACACGGGACGGCGCCCTCCGCGGGCGCCTCCGCCCCCTGTGCCTGAGCCCGCTCCATCAGAGCGCCGCGCACAGGGGGCGGGGTCGGGCACGGGGGCAGGTGCCCGGCACGGGGCCCACCGCCCGGCGCGGGCCGACCCAAGCGGCAGCACCCGGCACAATTGGGCGGTGCTCCACGATTTGTTCAGCCCCGACGTCCAGCACGCCCTGGACCTCATCGGCATCTTCGTCTTCGCCATCTCCGGCGCCCTCCTCGCCGTCCGCAAGAACTTCGACGTCTTCGGCATCGCCGTCCTCGCCGAGGTCACCGCCCTCGGCGGCGGTCTCCTCCGCGACCTGATCATCGGCGCCGTACCCCCCGCCGCCTTCACCGACCTCGGCTACTTCGTCATGCCCCTGGTCGCGACGGTCCTCGTCTTCTTCCTGCACCCGGAGGTCGAGCGGACCCAGACCGCCGTGAACGTCTTCGACGCCGCGGGCCTCGGCCTCTTCTGCGTGACCGGTACGACGAAGGCGTACGACTACGGCCTCGGGCTGACCTCCTCCGCCGCGCTCGGTCTCGCGACCGCCGTCGGCGGCGGTGTCCTGCGGGACGTGCTCGCCAACGAGGTGCCGTCCCTGCTCCGCTGGGACCGCGACCTGTACGCCGTCCCCGCGATCGTCGGAGCGACGATGGTGGTCCTGTGCATCCGCTTCGACGCGCTCAACGCCTTCACCAGCGGCGCCGCCGTCCTCACGGCCTTCGTCCTCCGGCTCCTCGCCATGCGCTACCACTGGCGCGCGCCCCGCGCCTGGAACCGCCGCTCCTCCGCGCGCGAGGAACCCGAAAAAGCTACCGCTCAGTAACGAGCTGCGGTACCGTCGGAACCATGAGCACGAGCACCGAGCCGACCGCCGCCGAGACGACCGCCACGGCCTTCGCCTCCGCGAGCGAGTTCGACCGCGACACCGCCGTCACCCTCCGGGCCCCCGGCGTCTACGACGCCGACCTCTCCGCCGGCTGGACGATCATCCAGGCAGTCAACGGCGGCTACCTCCTCGCCCTGCTCGGCCGCGCCCTCGGCGACCACCTCCCGCACCCCGACCCGTTCACGATCTCGGCGCACTACCTCACGCCGTCCGTGCCCGGCCCCGCGGTGATCCGGACCGAGACCGTCCGCACCGGCCGGACCCTCTCCACCGGCCAGGCCTCGCTCTTCCAGTACGCCGAGGACGGCACCGAGGTCGAGCGCATCCGCGTCCTCGCCTCGTACGGAGACCTCGACGCCCTGCCCGACGAGGTCCGCACCACCGCGACGCCGCCCGCGATGGCCCCGATCGAGCACTGCTTCAGCGCCGCCGACAACCCGGCCCCGAGGATCCCCGGCTCCTCCGCCATCGCCGACCGCCTGGACCTCCGCCTCGACCCGGCCTGCGTGGGCTGGGCCGTCGGCGCCCCGTCCGGCAAGGGCGAGATGCGGGCCTGGTTCGGCCTCGTCGACGGCCGCGAGCCCGACGCGCTCTCCCTGCTGCTCACGGTCGACGCGCTGCCGCCGACCTCCTTCGAGCTCGGCCTCAAGGGCTGGACCCCGACCGTGGAGCTCACCACCCACATCCGCTGCCGCCCGGCCCCCGGCCCCCTGCGGGTCTCGATCACCACCCGCAACCTCGCCGGCGGCTTCCTGGAGGAGGACGCCGAGGTCTGGGACAGCGCCGACCGCCTGGTGGCCCAGTCCCGCCAGCTGGCCCGCGCCCCCCGCGGCTGACGACCGCCCGCGCCCCCCGCCGCCGAGGGTTCTTGCCGTTCAGGCCGGATCCGAGGACGGAAGTCCCCGGCACCCGGCCTGAACGGGGGCGTAAACCGGCCAGACGCCGGGGCCGCCGCGGTGGACTCGTAGAATCGACCCACCATGGCTTACCTCGACCACGCCGCGACCACGCCCATGCTGCCCGAGGCGATCGAGGCGATGACCGCCCACCTCGCCGTCACGGGCAACGCCTCCTCCCTGCACGCCGCCGGACGGCGCGCCCGGCGGACCGTCGAGGAAGGACGCGAGACGCTCGCCGCCGCGCTCGGCGCCCGGCCCAGCGAGGTCGTCCTCACCTCCGGCGGCACCGAGGCCGACAACCTCGCCGTGAAGGGCCTCTACTGGGCCCGCCGCGACGCCGACCCGCGCCGCACCCGCGTCCTCGCGAGCCCCGTCGAGCACCACGCCGTGCTCGACGCCGTCGACTGGCTCGCCACGCACGAGGGCGCCGACGTCGAGTACCTGCCCGTCGACCGCCACGGCCGCGTCCACCCCGAGGCCCTGCGCGAGGCCATCGCCCGCGACCCCGGGTCCGTCGCCCTCGCCACCGTCATGTGGGCGAACAACGAGATCGGCACCGTCATGCCGGTCCGCGGACTCGCCGACGCCGCCGCCGAGTTCGGCGTCCCCCTGCACGCCGACGCCGTCCAGGCCGTCGGCCAGGTCCCCGTCGACTTCGCCGCCTCCGGCCTCGCCGCGATGACCGTCTCCGGCCACAAGATCGGCGGCCCGTACGGGATCGGCGCCCTGCTCCTCGGCCGCGAGTACACCCCCGTGCCCGTCCTGCACGGCGGCGGCCAGGAGCGGCACGTCCGCTCCGGCACCCTCGACGTGCCCGCCGTCGCCGCCTTCGCCGTCGCCGCCCGGCTCGCCACCGAGCGCCGCGAGGAGTTCGCCCGCGAGGTCGGCGCCCTGCGCGACGAGCTCGTGACCGCCGTCCGTACGGTCGTCCCCGACGCGATCCTCGGCGGCGACCCCGTCGAACGGCTCCCCGCCAACGCCCACTTCACCTTCCCGGGCTGCGAGGGCGACTCCCTGCTCCTGCTCCTCGACGCCGCCGGCATCGCCTGCTCCACCGGCTCCGCCTGCACCGCCGGCATCGCCCAGCCCAGCCACGTCCTGCTCGCCACGGGCACCGACCCGGACCTGGCCCGCGGCACCCTGCGCTTCTCCCTGGGCCACACCTCCACCGAGGAGGACGTCACGGCGGTCGCCGAGGCCATCGGCCCGGCCGTGGAGCGGGCGAGGACCGCGGGCCTCAGCTGAGGGCCCGGCCCGCCGGCCGGGCCGCCGTCACACCGGCTCCCGCCGCCGTCACACCGGCTTCTGCGTCGCCTCGCGCTTCCTCGACGCCTCGCGCACGAGCCGCAGATAGCGGTCCCAGTCCCAGTGCGGCCCGGGGTCGGTGTGGTCGGTGCCCTCGACCTCCACGTGCCCGATGATGTGCTCCCGGTCCACCGGTATCCCGTACCGCGCGCAGATGTCGGCCGTCAGCCGCGCCGACCCCGCGTACATCGCCGGCGTGAAGTCCTGCGGCCGGTCGACGAAGCCCTCGTGCTCGATGCCGATGCTCCGCTCGTTCATGTCGCGGTTCCCCGCGTGGAACGCGACGTCGAGCTCCCGGATCATCTGCGCCACATGGCCGTCCTTGCGGACCACGTAGTGCGCGGCGGCCCCGTGCCCCGGGTTCTTGAAGACCTTCAGCGCGGTCGCGTAGCTGCCCTGCACGACATGGATCACGACCCGGTCGATGCCGTAGTCGTCCGGCCGGTCCGCCCGCCGCCAGTTCGCCCGCGCCGCAGACGTCCACTCGGCGCCCTTGTGGTCGAGCTCGCCCTCGACCCGCTTCTTCTCCATCCCCGGCAGCCGCCACCACGCGCGCGCCAGCTCATCCCTGGCCAGCGCGGCCGTGCCCAGCACGGCGACCCCGCCGCCGAGCAGCACGGCACGCCGCCCCACCCGCCTGTCCGAACCGCTTCCCCTGCTCCCCATGCACCAGAGAACGCTTACTCCCGCGACCTTGGTTCCCGGGCCCCGTACCCTGGTAGGGCTATGACTGAGACCTCGCCCCCGCACCCCCGCACCCAGCCCCTCCGGGTACTTGCCGCAATGTCCGGCGGAGTGGACTCCGCCGTCGCCGCCGCCCGGGCCGCCGAAGCGGGCCACGACGTCACCGGCGTGCACCTCGCGCTCTCCGCGAACCCGCAGTCGTTCCGCACCGGAGCGCGCGGCTGCTGCACGATCGAGGACTCGCGCGACGCGCGCCGGGCCGCCGACGTCATCGGCATCCCCTTCTACGTGTGGGACCTCGCCGAGCGGTTCCGCGAGGACGTCGTCGACGACTTCGTTGCCGAATATGAGGCGGGCCGCACCCCCAACCCCTGCCTCCGCTGCAACGAGAAGATCAAGTTCGCGGCGCTGCTCGACAAGGCCCTCGCCCTCGGCTTCGACGCCGTCTGCACCGGCCACTACGCGACGGTCGTCCTGAACGACGACGGCACGCGCGAGCTGCACCGCGCCTCCGACATGGCGAAGGACCAGTCGTACGTCCTCGGGGTGCTCGACGAGAAGCAGCTCGCGCACGCGATGTTCCCGCTCGGCGACACCCTCACCACCAAGGACGAGATCCGGGCCGAGGCCGAGCGGCGCGGACTCGCGGTGGCGAAGAAGCCCGACAGCCACGACATCTGCTTCATCGCCGACGGCGACACCCAGGGCTTCCTCGCCTCCCGCCTGGGCAAGGCGGAGGGTGACATCGTCGACGAGGCCGGCACCAAGGTCGGCACCCACGAGGGCGCGTACGGCTTCACCATCGGCCAGCGCAAGGGCCTGCGGATCGGCCACCCGGCCGCCGACGGCAAGCCCCGCTACGTCCTCGACATCTCGCCCGTGAACAACACGGTCACGGTCGGCCCCGTCGAGGCGCTCGACGTCACCGCCCTCACCGCGATCAAGCCCCGCTGGTGCGGCACCGCCCCCGAGGGCCCCGGCCGCTACACCGCCCAGCTCCGTGCCCACGGCGGCGAGACCGAGGTGACCGCCGCCCTGGTCGACGGCGAGCTCACGGTCACCTTCGCCGAGCCGGTCCGCGGCGTCGCCCCCGGCCAGGCGATCGTGCTCTACGACGGCACGCGCGTGGTCGGCTCGGCCACCATCGCCACCACCACCCGCCGCACGACCGAGCCCACGCCCGCGTAGCGGGGCGCGGGGGAAGCGGGGTCCTAGGCCCTGCCGTCACACTCCCGCCTGCCCTGCGGCCCGCCCTTCGGGCGGACGACGGGAGTGTGACGACACGCCCTAGGGCGTGTTGCGAAAGTCCCGCCTGCCCGACGGCGCCTGGCACGCACGCTCGCCGCGTTGTCGGGATCACCCCGATACATCCAGTATCGGGGCGACCCTCCGCCTTGCGATCGCACGCACCAGACGCCGTCGGGCCCGCCCTTCGGGCGGCCGGCGCTCCTTTCGCAACACGCCCTAGCCGACCTCGCTCGCCTCCCGGTCCTCCACCAGGAACTCCTCCAGGACCGGCGCCAGGACGTGCGGGGCCGCCTCGTGCGTCTGGCCCGTCAGGGTCCGGTGGCGGGCCCGGGGGAGCGCCGCCGTCAGAGCGTGGGCCGCCCGGCGCGCCCACCCGGGACTCGCGCCCCCGTCGACGACCAGCACGCGCGCGTGGACCCCGGCGAGACTCCGCTCGGGCACCGTCCCGTCGCCGAGGACGGCGTGGTCGTACGCGAGGGTCGGTGCCGGCGCCACCCCGCCCGGCCACGCCCCCGCCGGTACGCCCGACTCCGCGAGGAACACGTCGAGGGCCGCGTCCGGCCGGCCCCGGCCGAGCAGCTCCGCGGCCCGGCGGTGGAGCGCGGCGGCCTCCGCCGAGTACGGCGGCTCGTACACCGACACCGGCCCCGTCGAGAGCCCGGCGGCCACTGCGGCGAGCGCCAGGACGCCGCCCGTGCCCGCCCCGTACAGCGCCGCGCCGCTCCCCGCCTCCGCGGCCACCGCCGCCAGGTCCTCGATCTCCCGCTCCACCGCGTACGGCCCGGTGTCGCCGCTCCCGCCGCGCCCCCGCCGGTCGTACGTCACGACCGTGAAGCGGCGGGCGAGCAGTGCGGCGAGGGGCCGCTCGCTCCCTGCCGTGCGCAGGGAGCCGCTCACCAGGACCAGCGGCGGCCCGGCCCCGTCGCCGTACCTCTCGTACGCGATCGTCGTCCCGTCCCGTGACGTGACCCGTCCCACGGCCCTGTCCGGCAGGGTCTTCACCTCGTCCATGGCAGTGCAGACCCGGCCCGGCCCCGGAACTCATCGCCGTACGGGGAGAATTCCCGAGGAATCCGCGAAGCCGCTGGTCACCCCCTACGGTGGAGCGCATGAACATCTGTGTCTTCCTCTCCGCCGCCGACCTCGACGAGCGGTACACGGAGCCGGCCCGCGAGTTCGCCGGTCTCCTCGGCAAGGCCGGCCACACCCTCGTGTGGGGCGGCTCCGACACCGGCCTGATGAAGGTCGTCGCCGACGGGGCCCAGGAGGCGGGCGGCCGGCTCGTCGGCGTCTCCGTCGAGTTCCTCCAGTACAAGGCCCGCCCGGACACGGACGAGATGGTCGTCGCCCGGGACCTGGCCGAGCGCAAGGCGCTGCTCCTGGCGAAGTCCGACGCGATCGTGGTGATGGCCGGCGGCATCGGCACCCTCGACGAGGCCACCGAGATCCTGGAGCTGAAGAAGCATGGCCAGCACGCCAAGCCGGTGGTCCTGCTCAACACGGCGGGCTTCTACGACGGCCTGAAGATCCAGCTCCGCCGTATGGCGGACGAGGGCTTCCTGCCGGTCCCGCTGACCGACCTCGTGTTCTTCGCGGAGGACGGCCCGACGGCCCTCGCCCACCTGGAGGAGAGCCTGGCGGAGCGCTGAGGGAGCGCCGGGGACCGGACCGGACCGGGCCTGGGGGAGAGCGGCGGCCCCCGCTGATGCGAGCATGGTGCCCATGGCTACACATGTGATCACCGGAGCCGGTTCCGGCATCGGCGCGGCCGTCGCGCGCCGCCTGCACGCGCGCGGGGACGAACTCGTGCTGCACGCGCGCGACGCGGGCCGCGCCAAGGAGCTCGCCGCGCAGTTCCCGGGCGCGCGGACGCTCGTCGGGGACCTGGCCGACCCGGACCGGCTGTCCTGGGCCTTCTCGCACCAGACCATGCCGGAGCGGGTCGACAGCCTCCTGCACATCGCGGGCGTCGTCGACCTCGGCCCGGTCGGCGACCTCACCCCGAAGACCTGGCACCACCAGCTCAACGTCAACCTGGTCGCCCCGGCCGAGCTGACCCGCCACCTCCTGCCCCAGCTGCGCGTCTCCCAGGGCCACGTCGTCTTCGTGAACTCGGGCGCCGGGCTCGCCGCGCACGCCGAGTGGAGCGCGTACGCCGCCTCCAAGCACGGCCTCAAGGCCCTCGCGGACTCCCTGCGCCACGAGGAGCACGCCCACGGTGTGCGCGTCACCTCCGTCTACCCGGGCCGCACCGCGAGCCCGATGCAGGCGAAGGTCCACCAGCAGGAGGGCAAGGAGTACGACGCGTCGAGGTGGATCGACCCCGAGTCGGTCGCGACGGCGATCCTCACCGCGATCGACCTGCCGCGCGACGCCGAGATCAACGACCTCACCGTCCGACCGGGGCGATAGGCGTGAGCGACGAGACAGACGGCGCGGACAAGGGCGGCACGCGGTTCTTCGGCCCCGCCACCGGCGTCGGGTCCATGCCCGGCGGCGACGCCCGCGAGGCCGCGAAGACGGTCACCGGCTCCTTCGAGGACTTCCCCTTCCTTGCGGAGCTGCCCGCCCGAGGGCCCGGCGCCGACATGATCGGCCGGACCATCGGGATGCTCGTCGACCTGTACGCGCACGTCGAGCCGAGCGGCTGGCGGATCAGCGACCGGCCGGGCCGCGACACCAAGCGGGCCAGGTCCTGGCTCGGCGAGGACCTGGACGCCCTGGAGGAGTTCACCCAGGGGTACGAGGGCCCGCTCAAGGTCCAGGCCGTCGGCCCGTGGACGCTCGCCACGGCCCTGGAGCTGCGCGGCGGCGAGGCGGCCCTCGGCGACGCGGGCGCCTGCCGCGACCTGGCCGGCTCCCTCGCGGAGGGGCTCCGCGCCCACCTCGCGGAGCTGGCCAAGCGCGTCCCCGGCGCCCGGATCGTCCTCCAGCTCGACGAGCCCTCGCTCACGGCCGTCCTGCGCGGACACATCCGTACCGCCAGCGGCTACCGCACGCACCGGGCCGTCGACCGGCAGGTCGTGGAGAGCGCCCTGCGGGACGTGATCGCCGCCCACGACGGGCCGGTCGTCGTCCACTCCTGCGCCCCCGACGTCCCCTTCGCGCTGCTGCGCCGGGCCGGTGTCGCCGGGGTCTCGTTCGACTTCGGTCTCCTCACCGAACGTGACGAGGAGCCGATCGGCGAGGCCGTGGAGGCCGGCACGAAGCTCTTCACCGGTGTGGTGCCGTCCACCGACGGCCCGTTGTCGGACCCGGGCGGTAGCGTCATGGGTGTCAGGACGCTGTGGCGCAGGCTGGGGCTGAATCCGGGGACTCTCGCGGAGTCCGTGGTCGTCACCCCCACGTGCGGGCTCGCGGGCGCTTCGCCCGCCTACGCCCGCGCGGCCCTCGCGCACTGCGCCCGGGCGGCGAGATCGCTCGCGGACAACCCAGAGTGACCGGGTTCAGAGGCACGGGAGGACGGACGAAGGTGGCAGTCGAACAGGGGGCCCTGCCCGCCGAGGCACGGGAGAAGCACGCCGATCTGGCGGAGCAGGTCGAGGAGCACCGCTTCCGGTACTACGTGAAGGACCAGCCGGTCATCAGCGACGGCGAGTTCGACAAGCTCCTGCGCTCGCTGGAGGCGCTGGAGGAGGAGTACCCGGAGCTGCGGACGCCCGACTCGCCGACCCAGAAGGTCGCCGGGCAGTACGAGACGGAGTTCACCTCCGTCGAGCACCGGGAGCGCATGCTCTCCCTGGACAACGCCTTCGACGACGAGGAGCTCGCCACCTGGGCCGAGCGGGTCGCGCGGGACGTCGGCACCCCCGACTTCCACTACCTGTGCGAGCTCAAGGTCGACGGCCTCGCCGTGAACCTCACGTACGAGCACGGGCGGCTGACCCGGGCCGCGACCCGCGGCGACGGCCGCGCCGGCGAGGACATCACGCCCAACGTCCGGACGATCACCGACGTCCCGGACCGGCTGCGCGGCGACCGCGTCCCGGACCTCGTCGAGATCCGCGGCGAGGTCTACTTCCCGATGGAGGGCTTCGAAGGGCTCAACGCCCGCCTGGTGGAGGCGGGGGACAAGCCCTTCGCCAACCCGCGGAACGCGGCCGCCGGTTCGCTGCGCCAGAAGGACCCCAAGGTCACCGCCTCCCGCCCGCTCCACATGGTGGTCCACGGCATCGGCGCCCGCGAGGGCTTCGACATCTCCCGGCTGTCGGAGACGTACGAGCTGCTGCACGAGTGGGGCCTGCCGACCGCGAAGCACAACCGCGTGGTCGACTCGCTCGCCGGCGTGCGGGACTTCATCGCGTACTTCGGCGAGAACCGCCACTCCGTCGAGCACGAGATCGACGGGGTCGTCGTCAAGCTCGACGAGATCCCGCTCCAGGGCCGGCTCGGCTCCACGGCGCGCGCCCCCCGCTGGGCGATCGCCTGGAAGTACGCGCCGGAGGAGGTCAACACCAGGCTGGTCGACATCAAGGTCGGCGTCGGCCGCACCGGGCGCGTCACGCCGTACGCGCAGGTGGAGCCGGTGACCGTGGCCGGCTCCGAGGTCGAGTTCGCCACCCTCCACAACCAGGAGGTGGTGAAGGCCAAGGGCGTGCTGATCGGCGACACGGTCGTGCTGCGCAAGGCCGGTGACGTGATCCCCGAGATCCTCGGGCCCGTCGCCGACCTGCGGGACGGCACCGAGCGGGAGTTCGTGATGCCCGCCGAGTGCCCGGAGTGCGGGACGCCGCTGAAGGCGATGAAGGAGGGCGACATCGACCTCCGCTGCCCGAACGCCCGGACCTGCCCGGCCCAGCTGCGCGAGCGGGTCTTCTTCCTGGCCGGGCGACAGTGCCTGGACATCGAGAGCTTCGGCAAGGTGGCCGCGGCGGCGCTCACCCGCCCGCTGGAGCCGGCCGAGGCGCCCCTGGTGGACGAGGGCGACCTCTTCGACCTGACCGTCGAGCAGCTGCTGCCGATCAAGGCGTACGTCCTCGACCAGGACAGCGGACTGCCCAAGCGGGACCCGAAGACCGGCGAGGAGAAGATCGTCACGGTCTTCGCCAACCAGAAGGGCGAGCCGAAGAAGAACGCCCTGTCGATGCTGGAGAACATCGCGGCGGCCAAGGCGCGCCCGCTCGCCCGCTTCATCAACGGCCTGTCGATCCGGCACGTGGGGCCCGTCGCGGCCGAGGCGCTGGCCCGTGAGTTCCGCTCCCTGGAGCGGATCGAGCAGGCGAGCGAGGAGGAGCTGGCGGCCGTCGACGGCGTCGGCGGGATCATCGCGGCCGCGGTGAAGCAGTGGTTCGCCGAGGAATGGCACCGCGAGATCGTGCGGAAGTGGCGCGCCGCCGGAGTGTCGCTGGAGGACGAGGGCGCCGGGGAGGACGTGGGACCGCGTCCGCTGGAAGGTCTCACGGTCGTCGTGACCGGGACCCTGGAGAAGTTCACCAGGGATGGCGCAAAAGAGTCCCTCCAGAGCCTCGGAGCGAAGGTCACCGGTTCCGTTTCAAAGAAGACCGCCTTTGTGGTCGTCGGCGAAAACCCTGGTTCGAAGTACGACAAGGCGATGCAGCTGAAGGTTCCGGTTCTGGACGAGGAAGGCTTCTCGGTCCTGCTCGAACAAGGTCCCGAAGCCGCTCGCGAGGCCGCGGTACCGGTCGCCGAGTAGCCGCCGACGGCCCGGGAAAAGCTCACCCGTTCGGCGCATACCAGATCGTTACGGGTGGCCGGGTCGCATTCGGGCAAGAGAGGGAGAGCGCTGCCCGTCGGAGCCCTCGGCGGCCTACTGTGGTGACCGTGCGTCCTGTCCCGCACGTCCGCGCGAGGGCTGCCGGTCGTACGCGCCAGGACGAACGGCCCAGTGGCATGAGGAACGGCCGCCCGGTGGCGGCCGCATGGCGGACGGCCCGACGACGGACGGCCGCGCGATCGCGGCCCATCGCACACCGACGGCACCGCCGCCTGTGAGAGGGACGGGAATGGAACCGACCGAGAGCGTCGCCCCGGCCCCACGGCCGTACGGCCGTGTGGTCCCCACGGGCCTCACCTCCCGGCTGCCCGCAGCCGTGGTGGGCATCGCCGCCGTCGTGCTCGTCGCCGGCCTCCAGCGGGCCCTGAGCACCGGACACGGACTCTTCCCCGGCGGTGCCGCGGGCTGGTCCCTCGCCGTCCTCACCGGACTCATCGTCGGTCACCTGGTCGCGCTCGGCCGCGACCGCTGGTGGGGCGGCACGGGCTCCGGCGCCGCCCTCACCCTCGCCGTGCTCCTGCTGTACGGCTGGGTGCCCGCCGGACTCGTCTCGCTGACGGTCGTCGCCCTCGTCGGCGCCGCCCGTCGGCACCGCTGGCGACAGGGCCTGCTGCACGGCGCCGCCGACGTCCTCGGGGTCGGCGCCGCCGCCCTCGTCCTCGCCGTCTTCGGAGACGTACCGACCGTCGAGGAGCCGTGGCAGCCCCTCGACTGGACGATCGGGGACCTCCCGGAAGTCGTCCTCGCCGCGGCCGCCTACCTCGTGGTGACCCGCATCCTGCTGTGGTACACGCTCGCGCCCCAGGGCCGCGGACTGCCCACCATCGCCCGCACCGCCCTCCTCCGGCAGGGCCTCGTCGCCGTCGCCCTGCTCGGCATCGCCCCGCTCATCTGCGTCGTCGCCGCCACCCGCCCCGTCCTCCTGCCGCTCTTCGCCGTACCCCTCATCGCGCTCGACTCCACCCTCTGGATCGCCCGGGCCCGCGCCGAGGAACAGCTCCGCGACCCCCTGACCGGACTCCCCAACCGCCAGTGGCTCCTGGAGCGGGCCTGGACGGCCCTGGAGGACGCCGAGGGCGAAGGCGCCCGCGCCGCCCTCGTCCTGATCGACCTCGACCGCTTCCGGTCGGTCAACGACACCCTCGGACACCTCGCGGGCGACCGGCTGCTCCTCCAGATCGCCGAACGGCTCCGCCTCGCCCTGCCCCACGGCGCCGAGGCCGCCCGGCTCGGCGGCGACGAGTTCGCCGTCCTGCTGCCCACCGCCGACTCCACCACCAGCGCCCAGCGCGTCGCCCGCCACCTCGTCGCCGAACTCTCCTCCCCGCTCGACCTCGACGGACTCACCCTCGTCCTGGAGGCCAGCGCGGGCGTCGCCGTCTTCCCCGACCACGCCCTCGACGCCGAGGGCCTGCTGCGCCGCGCCGACGTCGCCATGTACCAGGCCAAGCGGGACCGCACGGGCGTCGAGGTCTACGAGTCCAAGCGCGACTCCAACACCCCCGACCGGCTCGGCCTCCTCGGCGACCTGCGCCGCGCCCTCGACGCGGGCGAGGTCGAACTCCACTACCAGCCCAAGGTCCGCTTCGACGGCCAGGTCGCCGGCCTGGAGGCGCTCGTCCGCTGGGTCCACCCGGAGCGCGGGAAGGTTCCGCCGGACGAGTTCATCGCCATCGCCGAGTCCTCCGGCCTGATGCCGCACCTCACCGAGTACGTCCTGGAGACCGCCCTCGCCCAGGTCGCCCGCTGGCGCACCCAGGGCCTCAACGTCCCGGTCGCCGTCAACGTCTCGCCGCGCGACGTCCACACCCCCGGCTTCGCCGGCGCCGTCGCCGCCCGCCTCGCCCGCCACGGCGTCCCGGCCGGCGCCCTCCAACTGGAGATAACCGAGCACGTCCTCCTGGAGGACCCCCAGCGGGCCGCCGACACGCTCAACGGCCTCACCGGCCACGGCGTCAAGATGTCCCTCGACGACTTCGGCACCGGTTACTCCTCCCTCGTCCATCTGCGCCGGCTGCCCGTCAGCGAACTGAAGATCGACCGCTCCTTCGTCGCCCGGCTCGCCGTCGACACCGAGGACGCCGAGATCGTCCGCTGCACCCTCGACCTCGCCCACTCCCTCGGCCTCCTCGTCGTCGCCGAGGGCGTCGAGGACGACGAGACCTGGGAGCGCCTGCGTGACCTGGGCTGCGACGCCGTCCAGGGCTGGCTCGTCGCCGCCGCGATGCCGCCCGCCGAGGCGACCGCCTGGCTCCTGGCCCGCGGCGAGCACGGCTGGCGCCGCCCCGCCGACATCGCCGCCGAGGCCGTCCTCGACCAGCCCTCGGGCCAGGTCGTCCCGTAGGGGGTGTCTCGCCGATCAGGCCGGGCTCGCGGGTCTGATCGGCAACACACCCCTCGGACATGTCCCGCCCGGGGCCGACCGTTTCACGGGGAGCGGTACCGGCCCCATAGGATGGACCAAACCATCAAGCTCACCCCGTGAGGAACCGCATGCCTGGCATCACGCGCGAGGAGGTCGCCCACCTCGCACGGCTGGCGCGTCTGGAGCTGAAGGGCGAAGAACTCGATCACTTCGCCGGCCAGCTCGACGACATCATCGGCGCGGTCGCCCGCGTCTCCGAGGTCGCCGACCAAGACGTACCGCCGACCTCTCACCCGCTGCCGCTGACCAATGTCATGCGCGCGGACGAGGTCCGTCCGTCGCTCACCCCCGAGCAGGCGCTCTCCGGCGCCCCGGCCCAGGAGCAGCAGCGTTTCAAGGTGCCGCAGATCCTGGGGGAGGACTAAGAAGTCATGACGGACAACATCATCATCAAGCTCACGGCCGCCGAGATCGCCGGGAAGATCGCCGCCGGCGAGCTCACCGCGGTCGAGGTGACCGAGGCCCACCTCGCCCGTATCGAGGCCGTCGACGAGAAGGTCCACGCCTTCCTGCACGTCGACCGCGAGGGCGCTCTCGCGCAGGCGCGCGCCGTCGACGAGAAGCGCGCCCGCGGCGAGAAGCTCGGCCCGCTGGCCGGCGTCCCGCTCGCGCTCAAGGACATCTTCACCACCGTCGGCATGCCGACGACCGTGGGCTCGAAGATCCTGGAGGGCTGGATCCCGCCGTACGACGCGACCCTGGTCAAGAACCTCAAGGCCGCCGACGTCGTCATCCTCGGCAAGACGAACATGGACGAGTTCGCGATGGGCTCCTCCACGGAGAACAGCGCCTACGGTCCGACCGGCAACCCCTGGGACCTGACCCGTATCCCCGGCGGCTCCGGCGGCGGCTCCTCGGCCGCCCTCGCCGCGTACGAGGCCCCGCTCGCCATCGGCACGGACACCGGCGGCTCCATCCGCCAGCCCGCCGCCGTCACCGGCACCGTCGGCGTCAAGCCGACCTACGGCGGCGTCTCCCGCTTCGGCATGGTGGCCTTCTCCTCCTCCCTCGACCAGGGCGGCCCCTGCGCCCGTACGGTCCTGGACGCGGCCCTGCTGCACGAGGCGATCGCCGGGCACGACCCGCTCGACTCGACCTCCATCGACGCCCCGGTCCCGCCGGTCGTCGAGGCCGCCCGGAACGGCTCGGTCGCCGGCATGCGCGTCGGCGTCGTCAAGCAGTTCCGCGGCGAGGGCTACCAGGCCGGCGTCGTGCAGCGCTTCGACGAGTCCGTCGAGCTGCTCAAGTCGCTGGGCGCCGAGATCGTCGAGCTGGACTGCCCGACCTTCGACCTCGCCCTCTCGGCGTACTACCTGATCGCGCCGTCCGAGTGCTCCTCGAACCTGGCCCGCTTCGACGCCATGCGCTACGGCCTGCGGGTCGGCGACGACGGCACGCGGTCCGCAGAGGACGTCACCGCCCTCACCCGTGAGGCCGGCTTCGGCGACGAGGTCAAGCGCCGCATCATCCTCGGTACGTACGCGCTGAGCTCCGGCTACTACGACGCGTACTACGGCTCGGCCCAGAAGGTCCGGACCCTCATCACCCGCGAGTTCGAGAAGGCCTTCGAGGAGGTGGACGTGATCGTCTCCCCGACGACCCCCACCACCGCCTTCCCGATCGGCGAGCGCGCCGACGACCCGATGGCGATGTACCTCGCGGACCTGTGCACCATTCCGACCAACCTGGCCGGCAACGCCGCGATGTCGCTGCCCTGCGGCCTCGCGCCGGAGGACGGTCTGCCGGTCGGCCTGCAGATCATCGCTCCCGCCATGAAGGACGACCGGCTGTACAAGGTCGGCGCCGCCGTCGAGGCCGCCTTCGTGGAAAAGTGGGGGCACCCGCTGCTTGAGGAGGCTCCGTCGCTGTGAGTGCCATGGCAAAGAAGGCCAAGAACTTCAAGAAGTCGAAGACCGGCGTCTACGTCTCGCTGGCGACCACCGCGTTCGGTGCCGTCAGCGTCGCGAAGCAGGCCAAGCTGGCCCGCAACGACAACGACACCCTGCGGCTGATCGACGCCGCGGTGTCCGCCGCCGCCATCGTTACCGGCCTGGCGATCCTCTACCGGGAGCTCAAGCGCCTGGGCGACGACGACGTCCTGCTGGGCTGAGAGGGAAAGTCTCACCGTGACTGTCACTGAACTGCTGTCGTACGACGCGGCCCTCGCGGCGTTCGACCCCGTCATGGGCCTCGAGGTCCATGTCGAGCTCGGCACCAGGACGAAGATGTTCTGCGGCTGCTCGACCGAGCTGGGCGCGGAGCCCAACTCGCAGACCTGCCCGACCTGCCTCGGCCTGCCCGGCTCGCTGCCGGTGGTCAACGCGATCGGCGTCGAGTCCGCCGTCAAGATCGGCCTCGCGCTGAACTGCGAGATCGCCGAGTGGTGCCGCTTCGCCCGGAAGAACTACTTCTATCCGGACATGCCGAAGAACTTCCAGACCTCCCAGTACGACGAGCCGATCGCCTTCAACGGCTACCTGGACGTCCAGCTGGAGGACGGCGAGATCTTCCGCGTGGAGATCGAGCGCGCCCACATGGAGGAGGACACCGGCAAGTCCACCCACATCGGTGGCGCGACCGGCCGCATCCACGGCGCCTCGCACTCGCTGCTCGACTACAACCGGGCCGGCATCCCGCTCATCGAGATCGTCACCAAGCCGATCGAGGGCGCGGGCGAGCGGGCCCCCGAGGTCGCCAAGGCGTACGTCGCCGAGCTGCGCGAGCTGATCCGCGCCCTGGGCGTCTCCGAGGCGCGCATGGACAAGGGCCAGATGCGCTGCGACGTGAACCTGTCGCTGCGTCCGAACGGCACCAAGACCTTCGGTACGCGTTCGGAGACGAAGAACGTCAACTCGCTCCGTTCGGTGGAGCGGGCGGCGCGCTTCGAGATCCAGCGCCACGCGGCCGTGCTCACCGCCGGTGGCACGATCGTGCAGGAGACCCGTCACTTCCACGAGGACGACGGCTCCACCACCTCCGGCCGCATCAAGGACAACGCCGAGGACTACCGGTACTTCCCGGAGCCCGACCTCGTCCCCGTGGCCCCGGCCCGTGAGTGGGTCGAGGAGCTCCGCAAGGGCCTCCCCGAGCTGCCGCGCGTGCGCCGCAACCGTCTCCGCGAGGAGTGGGGCGTCTCGGAGCTGGAGATGCAGTCCATCCTCAACGCGGGCGCGGTCGACTCGATCGTCGCCACGACCGAGGCGGGCGCGGACGCGGCCTCGGCCCGCAAGTGGTGGATGGGCGAGCTCGCCCGCAACGCCAACGAGCAGGGCGTCTCCCTGGAGGAGCTGGCGATCACCCCGGCCGACGTGGCCCGGGTCTCGGCCCTGGTCGCCGCCGGCGACCTGAACGACAAGCTGGCCCGTCAGGTCATCGAGGGTGTGCTCGCGGGCGAGGGCACCCCGGACGAGGTCGTCGAGAAGCGCGGTCTGAAGGTCGTCTCCGACGACGGCGCGCTCGGCACGGCCGTCGACGAGGCCATCGCGGGCAACGCGGCCATCGCCGACAAGATCCGCGGCGGCAAGGTCGCCGCGGTCGGCGCCCTGGTCGGCGCGGTCATGAAGGCGACCCGAGGCCAGGCGGACGCGGCGAAGGTCAAGGACCTGATCCTGGAGAAGCTGGGCGTCAGCGAGGGCTGATCCCCGCCCCTTCCGTACGGCGGCGGTGCCCCGGGTTCCGAGAGGACCCGGGGCACCGCCGTCGTCGTTCCCGGGCGCTCCAGGGGGCGCCGGTTCAGCGCCCCGGGGCGGGAGCCGTCCGCGCGCGCTCTCGCCGGGCGGCCGGAAAGCACTTGGACTCCCGTTCCGTTCTCTTGGACGTTCATCGCCGCGTCCTCGCCGGGTCTTCTCTGTGTCACCCCGGCTCACTACCGTCCCCGTCGTACCACCAATGGCTCGAAGGCGAACCATTGGCCGTCGACTGGAGGTCGGTCTTGTCATCGGAGAAGTCTCCCGAGCTGTCCCGCAGAAGGCTCCTCGCGCTGGGCGGTGGCGCCCTCGGTGTCGCCGCGGCCGGTTCACTGCTGCCGCCGTCCCTGCAGGCCGCGATGGCCGCGGAGCCGCCGGCCGGAGGGCTGGGAGCGGTGCGGCACGTGGTGGTCCTGATGCAGGAGAACCGTTCCTTCGATCACTACTTCGGCACCCTCCGCGGCGTCCGCGGGTTCGGCGACCGCAACGCCATCGAGCTGCCGTCCGGCAAGCCGGTCTTCGAGCAGCCCGCCGCGCTCGGCAGGACCGTACTGCCGTTCCCGATCCGCGGCGCCGCCGAGACGCAGCAGAAGGACCTCCAGTACATCGGCGACCTCGACCACTCCTGGAGCGGCGGCGGCAAGGCCTGGCGCGGCGGCTGGATGGACGGCTGGGTCTCGGCCAAGACCGCCGCCACCATGGCGTACTACGACCGGCAGGACATCCCCCTGCACTACGAGCTGGCCGACACCTTCACCATCTGCGATGCCTACCACTCCTCCGTCCACACCTCGACGAGCCCGAACCGCAACCACCTCTGGTCCGGCTGGACCGGCTTCGAGGCCGACGGCACCCGCGCCGTCACCAACGCCGCCTACGCCGAGGGCACCCACCCCGGCTACGGCTGGCCCACCTACGCCGAGCGGCTCGAAGCCGCCGGGCGGAGCTGGAAGACGTACACGGAGTGGGAGAACTTCACCGACAACAACATCGAGTTCTTCACCACCTTCAAGAAGATCGCCCGGAAGGCGCTCGCGCACACCGGCGGCCACACCTTCATGGAGTCCTTCTACGCCGCCGTCCGCGACACCGGGGACCTCGCCGAGCGGACCCGCCTCCTCGGCCTCCTGGAGCAGGGCGTCGCCGGGCTCACCGAGGCCGAGCGCTCCCTCTTCGAGCGCGGA
Organism: Streptomyces sp. NPDC015130; assembly: GCF_043080005.1. Classification (NCBI taxonomy): domain Bacteria; kingdom Bacillati; phylum Actinomycetota; class Actinomycetes; order Kitasatosporales; family Streptomycetaceae; genus Streptomyces; species Streptomyces sp. NPDC015130. The sequence goes on from NZ_JBIBVC010000013.1 coordinate 205,365, forward strand.
CTGCGCCGGGTCGAGAGCGGCACGCTCGCCGACGCCTTCCGTGCCGACGTCGCCGCCGGCACGCTCCCCGAGGTCTCGTACCTCGTGCCCTCCGCGATCGACTCCGAGCACCCCGGCTCCTCCTCGCCGATCGCCTCCGCGAGCCTCGTCTACAAGGTGCTCGACGCCCTCGGCTCGCACCCGGACGTCTGGCGCCACACCGTCCTCCTGATCAACTACGACGAGAACGACGGCTTCTTCGACCACGTGCCGCCGCCGGTCCCGCCCGCCGAGAACACGGACGAGCGCTGGAAGGGCCTGCCCACCGGGCTCGGCATCCGGGTCCCGCTGCTCGTCGTCTCCCCCTGGTCCGTCGGCGGCTACGTCTGCTCCGAGACCTTCGACCACACCTCCGTGATCCGCTTCCTGGAGAAGCTGACCGGCATCGCCGAGCCCAACATCACGCCCTGGCGGCGGGCCGTCACCGGCGACCTCACCTCCGCCTTCGACTTCAAGCGCGGCCGCCGGCAGCCGCCCGTCGAGCAGCCCGGCCCGGTCCCGCCGTTCACCGGCCGCTGGCGGCCGCAGCCCCCGGCCGTCCAGCGGATGCCCGTCCAGGAGCCCGGCGCCCGCCCGGCCCGCCCCCTGCCGTACCAGCCGGACGCCTCCGCCACCGTCGCCCCCGGGGCCGTGACGGTGGCCCTGCGGAACACCGGTAGGGCGAGTGCGCACTTCGCCCTCTACCCGTACGCGGGCGAGTTCCCGGCCCCGCAGCACCGGGACGTCAGGGGGGCGGGGGAGTGGACCGTCCCCGTCACGGGTGATCGTTACCGCTTCACGATCACCGGCCCGAACGGCTTCCGCCGCGAGTTCGAGGGCCCCGCCGCCGGCGGTGCCGAGCTCGCCACGCGCCTCGACCACCACGACCGTGACCTGCACCTCACCGTGCGGAACACGGGCGCGGCCCCGCTGTCCTTCACCGTCCGGCCGCTCGGCTACGTCGACGAGCGCGACCTCGACGACTGGACCCGCACGGTCACGGTGAAGCCCGGGAAGACCCGTACGGTCGTGCACTCCGCCGCCGACGCGCACGGCTGGTACGACATCGAGGTCAGCGCGCCCGGTGGCTTCCGCCGCCGGCTCATGGGCCACATCGAGAACGGACGTCCCAGCGTCTCCGGATGACTCCCCTCCGTGCGCGAGGGTCCGGGACCTCGGTCCCGGACCCTCGCACACGGCTGTGAGCATCGACACGAAAGGGGCAAACGATCACGTTTGGCTGCAAGAGTGGGCGCAGCTAGGTCATGCGTTCTTCTCGGGCCGCTCCCGTGCAAGATCCACGAACCACCCAGGGAGCCCGTCCTTTGGCAGCCATCGCCCGATGGTGCATCCGGCACCGTCTCGTCGTCGTCCTCCTCTGGCTTCTCGCCCTCGGCGGGGTCGGCACCGGCGCGGTTCTCGCCGGCAGCGCCTACTCCAACGACTACGAGGTCCCCGGCACCGAATCCGGCCGGGCCACCGCCCTCCTGGAGCGGGGCTTCCAGGGCCTCGGCGGCGACAGCGACACCATCGTCTGGCACACCGAGCAGGGCAGCGTCCGCGCCGAAGCCGTCGAGCGGCGTACGACCGCGATGCTCGACAAGGTCGCCGAGCTCCCCGGGATCGCCGCCGTCACCTCCCCGTACGGGGACACGGCCGGCCAGATCAGCGAGGACGGGCACACCGCCTACGCCACCGTCACCTTCGACGCGCAGGCCGACGACATCCCCGAGGCCCAGGCCCAGGCCCTCGTCGACACCGCGAAGTCCGCCGCCTCCGAGAACCTCCAGGTCGAGCTCGGCGGCACCGCCGTCGCCCTCACCGAGGCGCCCGGCGGCCACATCGCCGAGGTCGTCGGCGTCGCTGTCGCGGCCGTCGTCCTCTTCCTCGCCTTCGGCTCGCTCGCCGCCTCCGTGCTCCCCATCGCGACCGCGCTGGTCAGCGTCGGCATCGCGTACTCCGGCATCGTCCTGCTCGGCCACCTGATGACCGTCGCCGACTTCGCGCCCATGCTGGGCATGCTCGTCGGCCTCGGCGTCGGCATCGACTACGCGCTCTTCATCGTCACCCGGCACCGGAAGGGCCTGAAACGAGGGCTCCCCGTACCCGAGGCCGCCGGGATCGCCGTCGCCACCACAGGCCGCGCCGTCGTCTTCGCCGGAGCCACCGTCTGCATCGCGCTGCTCGGCATGCTGATCCTGCGGCTCAGCTTCCTCAACGGCGTCGCCATCGCCGCCTCCCTCACCGTCGTCCTCACGGTCGCCGCCTCCGTCACCCTGCTGCCCGCGCTGCTCTCCCTCATCGGCATGCGCGCCCTGTCCCGGCGCGAGCGGCGGATCCTCGCCGAGCGCGGTCCGCAGCTCGAGCTCCCCACCGGCTTCGCCGCCCGCTGGTCCGCCTTCGTCGAGCGCCACCCCAAGCTCCTCGGGGCCGTGGCCGCCGTCGTCATGGCCGTCCTCGCGCTGCCCACGCTCTCGCTCCACCTCGGCACCTCCGACCAGGGCAACGGCCCCGCCACCGCGACCACCCGGCAGGCCTACGACCTGATCGCCCGTGGGGGTACCTCCCAGGCCGAAGGCTCTGGGGGAGGCTTCGGGCCCGGAGTCAACGGCCCCCTCACGCTCGTCGCCGCGCTCGACGGCGCCGACGACCGGGTCGCCCTCGACCAGCTCCCGGCCGCGCTCTCCGGCACCCACGGCGTCGCGTCCGTCTCCCCGGTCACGTACAACAGCTCCGGCGACACCGCCTTCCTCACCGTCGTCCCCGACTCCTCGCCCCAGTCCAAGGCGACCAGCGAGCTCGTCGACCTGCTCCGCCAGGACGTCCTCCCGAAGGCCGAGGCCGGCACCTCCCTGGACGTGCACGTCGGCGGCGTCACCGCCTCCTACGACGACTTCGCCGAGATCATCGTCGGCAAGCTGCCGCTCTTCGTCGGCGTCGTCATCGCGCTCGGCTGCCTGCTGCTCCTGCTCGCCTTCCGCTCGATCGGCATCCCGCTCAAGGCCGCCGCGATGAACGTGGCCGCCGTAGCCGCCGCCTTCGGCATCGTCGTGGCGATCTTCCAGTGGGGCTGGGGGAGCGAGCTCCTCGGCCTCGGCAGCGCGGGACCGATCGAACCCTTCCTGCCGGTGATCATGGTCTCCGTCCTCTTCGGGCTCTCCATGGACTACCAGGTCTTCCTGGTCAGCCGAATGTACGAGGAGTGGCTGGAGACCGGTGACAACCGGCGGGCGGTCCGGGTCGGCCTCGCCGAGACCAGCCGGGTGATCAACTCCGCGGCCGTCATCATGATCGCGGTCTTCCTGGCCTTCGTCCTCTCCGGCGACCGGGTCATCGCGATGTTCGGCATCGCGCTCGCCTCGGCCGTCGCCCTCGACGCCTTCGTCCTGCGCACCCTCCTCGTCCCCGCCCTCATGCACATGCTCGGCGGCGCGAACTGGTGGCTGCCGAAGCGGCTCGACCGGATCCTGCCCAGGATCAGCATCGAGCCGGCCGAGAGCCGTGCCGCCGCGGACGCCCGTGCGAAGATCCCAGGGCAACGTGTGACGGCTTCGACGGTCGAGGAGAACGACGATGTTCGCGATATCGCTGGGTGACGACGGCGCCGAGCTCCGGACCCTGGAGCCCTGGCAGGCCGAGGAGTTCCTCGCGCACATGGACCGGGGCCGGGAGTTCGTCGGAGAGCACATCGCCCTCCCGGACTTCGTCGCCGACCTCGACTCCGCCCGCTCCTTCCTCCGCTCGTACGCCGAGAAGGCCGCGGCCGACGCCGGACGCATCTACGGCATCTGGACCGACGGCAGGCTCGTCGGCGGCGTCCTCTTCCGCACCATGGACGTGGCGTACGGGACCGCCGAGGCGGGCTGCTGGCTGGAGCCCTCCGCCGCGGGCAAGGGCCTGATCACCCGGGCCTGCCGGGTCATCATCGACTGGGCGATCGAGGAGCGCGGCATCCACCGCGTGGAGTGGCACGCCTCCTCGAAGAACGGGCCGAGCATCGCCGTCGCCCGCCGCCTCGGCATGACGAAGGAGGGCGTGCTGCGCGAGAACTACCCGCACCGCGGCACCCGCGCCGACACCGAGGTCTGGGCCGTCCTCGCCCCCGAGTGGCGCGCGGCGAAAGAGCGTCAGGTCTCTTAAGGCCGTTCTCATGTGCGGCGCCTAGCGTGCGCCGCATGGACATCACGAAGACCGACGAGAAGACCACGGACACGGCTCCGGAGCCGACGACCGAGGCCGCTGTGGAGCAGGACGCGCCGACCGGGCCGGACGCGCGGACCGATGCGGCGGGGACGGCCGCCGGCGAGTCCTCGTCCGCGTCCTCGTCCTCGTCCTCGGACACCGAGGCGTCGGCCGGGGACTCCCCGGCCGACGGCGAGTCGGCCGACGACGAGCCGGCCGACGACGAGCTCGTGGGCGAGGCGCCCGCCGGCACCGGCGTGGGGGCCGGCGGCGCGGCCGTCGTCTCCGCCGCCCTCGGCGCCGTCGCGCTCACCGGCACCTGGACGGGCAAGGTCGTCTCCGAGCGCGAGACGCTCATCGGGCAGATCATCAGCCAGTCCGGCACCCCGGCCCAGCAGATCTCCGAGATCTACGGCGACGCCTGGCACAGCACCGCCCTCGTCAACGGCCTCTTCTCGCTGCTCGCGCTCGTCACCGCCGTCCTCGTCCTGGTCCTCGCCCGCCCCGAGCGCCCCGTCTGGGTCCGGGCGGTGGCCCTCGGCGGCGCGGTCCTGGGCGGCCTCGGGCTGCTCCTGTCGGTCGGCACCTACTTCGACCTCTTCCTGAGCCTGCCCACCACCGGGTCCTGAGGTCCTGAGGGGGGTACTCAGGGCGTCTAAGGACCCCCTGAGGTCCGCCTAAGGCCCCCCGTACCCCGAACATGCGGCACTCGCCCGATGTGACGGGACCCCCTGGGAAACGAGAGTGGAGGCATCGCAAGGAGCGATACCGAAACCCGGAACCGCCAGGGAGCACCCGATGTTCGAGTACGAACTCCACCACATGAACCACGCCCAGCTCGTCCGCGAGGCCGCCGCCCAGCGCCTGACCCACGAGGCCGCCGAGGCCGCAGGGGCCACCCGGGGTCTGCACCTCTTCGGTCGCCGGCACGGCCACCACGGCACGGAGGGGCAGGTGACAGGCGGCGACCGCGGCCGCTTCGCCCGGGCCGCGTGACCCCCGTATGAGCGACCGTACGGATGGTTGTGCGATGCTCGGCGCCGTGGAGACCAGGTCAGTCAGCCCCGTCTTCGTCGGCCGGGCCGGCGAACTCACCGCCCTCACCGAGGCGCTCTCCCGCGCGACCGCGGGAGAGCCCCAGGCCCTGCTCGTCGGCGGTGAGGCGGGCGTCGGCAAGACCCGCCTCATCGAGGAGTTCCTCGACGCGGCCTGCGACCGGGGCGCCGTCGTCGCCCTCGGGGGCTGTGTGGAGCTCGGCGCCGACGGTCTGCCCTTCGCGCCCTTCGCCACCGCCCTGCGCTCGCTCCGCCGCAAGCTGCCCGACGAACTGACCGCCGCCGCCGACGGCCAGGAGGGCGAACTCGCCCGACTGCTGCCCGAGCTGGGCGACCCCGGCAGCCACGAACCCTCCGACGAGGACGCCACCGCCCGCCTCTTCGAACTCACCGTGCGGCTCCTGGAGCGGCTCGCCGCCGACCGCACGGTCGTGCTCGTCCTCGAGGACCTGCACTGGGCCGACACCTCCACCCGGCACCTGCTCACCTACCTCCTCCGCACCCTCCGCCGCGGCCGGATCGTGGTCGTCGCCAGCTACCGCGCCGACGACATCCACCGCCGCCACCCGCTGCGCCCCCTCCTCGCCGAACTCGACCGGCTCCGCACCATCCGCCGCATCGAGCTCTCCCGCTTCACCCGCACCGAGGTGCACCGCCAGCTCACCGGCATCCTCGCCGCCGAACCCGACCCCGGGCTCGTCGAGGAGGTCTTCGAGCGCTCCGACGGCAACGCCTTCTTCGTCGAGGAGCTCGTCGTCTCCCACGAGGCCGGCTGCGCCCTCGGCACGCTCAGCGACTCCCTGCGCGACCTCCTGCTGGTCCGGGTCGAGACGCTCACGGAGGACGCCCAGCGGGTCGCCAGGATCGTCGCCGAGGGCGGCTCCACCGTCGAGTACGGCCTGCTCGCCGCCGTCGCGCGGCTCGGCGAGGACGAGCTCATCGAGGCGCTGCGGGCCTGCGTCGGCGCCAACATCCTGCTCACCGTCCCCGACGGCGACGGCTACCGCTTCCGCCACTCCCTCGTCCGCGAGGCCGTCAGCGACGACCTGCTCCCGGGTGAGCGCTCCCGCCTCAACCGGCGCTACGCCGAGGCCCTGGAGGCCGACCCCTCGCTCGTCCGGCCCGACGAGCGGGCCACCCGCCTCGCCACGTACTGGTACCACGCGCACGACCCGGCCCAGGCCCTGCCGGCCGTCCTCCGCGCCTCCGTCGCCACCCGCAAGCGCCACGCGTACGCCGAGCAGCTCCGGCTCCTGGAGCGGGCCATGGAGCTCTGGGACGAGGCCCCCGCCGAGGTCCGCCGCGGACTCCGGCCCATGGACTACGCCGAGGCCTACCCACCCTGCGGCTGCGACCCCGAGACCACCCCGCTCAGCTACCTCGACCTCCTAGCCGAGGCCGCCGTCGCCGCCCGGCTCAGCGGCGAACACGAACGCGCCCTGAAGATCGGCCGGATGGCCCTCCGCCTCCTCGACGGCGAGGACGTGCACGACCCGCTGCGCGCCGCCTGGTTCTGGAGCGAGAAGGCCCGCCTCCAGTCCAACCTCGGCCGCGGCGACGGCTCCGAGGAGATCGCCCGCGCCCAGGAACTCGTCAAGGGCCTCCCGCCGTCGGCCGTCCACGCCACCGTCCTCGTCGGCGCCGCCGGCTGGGGCATGCTCCGCAACCCCGGCCCCGAGGCCCTCGCCGCCGCCGAACGGGCCGTCGAGTACGCCCGGCACGTCAAGGCCGAGTCGATCGAACTCAACGCCCGCCTCACCCTCGGCACGATCATGACCGCCGCCGGGGACGTCGAGTCCGGTCTCGCCGAGATGCACGAGGTACGCGAACGGACCATGGCCCTCGGCCAGTTCAGCGAGGCCTCGCGCGCCCACATCAACATCTCCTCCGCCCTCGAAGCCCTCGGCCGCTCCCGCGAGGCCGTCGAGGTCGCCGACGCCGGCATCCGCCTCACCCGCTCCTACGGACTCGTCGGCAGCATCGGCTGGATCGAGGCCAACCGCGCCGAGTCCCTGATCTCACTCGGCCGCTGGGACGAGGCCCGGGAGGCCGCCGAGCGGCTCCAGCACTCGGCGAACAGCATCAAGCCCCGCGGCTCGGCCTCCCTCCGGCTCGCCCAGCTCGCCGTCGTGCGGGGCGACCTCGACGCGGCCGGCCGCCACCTCGCCGACGCCCGCGCCGTCTACGGCAGCCGCGACCCGATCCCGCAGTACACCCTGCCCATGGCCCAGGTCGCGATCGCGGTGGCCGCCGCCGAAGGCCGCGTCCAGGAGGTCCGGGCCCAGCTCGCGACCGCCGCCGAGGGCGGCTTCCCGCCCGGCACCCACCGCTACGGCTGGCCGCTCGTCCTCACCGCCGCCGCCGCGGAGGCCGACAGCCGGGGACTGCCCGCCGCCGACGAGGGCCGCCCCGAGTCCCTCGCCCTGATCCGCCGATGCGTCCGCGAGCTCGCCGCCCCGGCCCCCGTCTGGGCCGCGCACTCCCTCCAGGTCTCCCAGGAGCTGGCCCGGGCCGAGGGCCGCGAGTCCGTCACCCGCTGGGCCGAGGTCGTCGCCGCCTACGAGCCGCTGGACCGCCCCGCCCAGCTGGCCCGCGCCCGCCACCGCCTCGCCGACGCCCTGCTCGTCGAGGGAGGCCACCGCGAGGAGGCCACGGCCCTGCTCCGCGAGGCCCACGCGACCGCCGTCGGCCTCGGTGACCGCCCGCTCCGCGAGGACCTGGAACTCCTCGCCGCCCGGGCCCGCCTCTCCCTGGCACCCGAGAAGCAGCTCCCGGCGCCCGCGGAGCCCGGCGACGACGGCTTCGGCCTGACCCCGCGCGAGCAGGACGTCCTGCGCCTGGTCGCGGCCGGCCGCACCAACCGGCAGATCGCCGAGGAGCTCTTCATCTCACCGAAGACGGCGAGCGTCCACGTCTCCAACATCCTCGCCAAGCTCGGCGTCGCCGGCCGCGGCGAGGCCGCCGCCCTCGCCCACCGGCTCCACCTCCTCGACACGGCCCTCTGACCCCGGCCGGGGGATCCGTATCGTCACGCGGCCCGAGGTGAGGTCTATCGGGCCGCGCCCCGGGTCCCCGTCCCCCGGGTCCTCCCGGGTGAGGGCCTGCCGCCGCAGCTCGTCCTCGGCGTGCCGGCGTCCCGGCGCGAAGAGCTCCGCGATCGGATCGAACACGGGTCACCGCCTCCCTCACCTCACCTCCAGCCGGAGGATCCTGTCGTCCCCGGGCGCGGGCGTGCCCCGGGTGTCCGTCTCGCTGCTCACCAGCCAGAGCCGGCCGTCGCCCCCGGCGAGGACCGTGCGCAGGCGTCCGTACTCACCTGACAGGAACGCCTCGGGGTCCCCCGAGCGTTCCTCGCCGGAGAGCGGCACGCGCCACAGTCGCTCGCCCCTGAGCCCGGCCATCCAGATCGCCCCCCGCGCGTAGGCGATGCCGCTCGGGGAGGCCTCCGAGGTCGGCCACTGGGCCACCGGGTCCACGAACCCCTCGCGGCCCGCCTGTCCCTCGGCCTCGGGCCAGCCGTAGTTCTTCCCCGGCTCGATCAGGTTCAGCTCGTCCCAGGTGTTCTGCCCGAACTCGGCCGCCCACAGCCGCCCGGCGTCGTCCCAGGCGATGCCCTGCACATTGCGGTGCCCGTAGCTGTAGACGACGGAGTCGGGGAAGGGGTTGCCCGGCGCCGGTCTGCCCTCCGGCGTCATCCGCAGGATCTTCCCACCGAGCGAGGCCCGGTCCTGGGAGAGACCGGTCACGCCCGTCTCGCCCGTGCCCGCGTACAGCATCCCGTCCGGTCCGAACGCGATCCGCCCGCCGTTGTGCACGGTCCCCTTCGGAATGCCGGTCAGCACCGGCTGCGGCGCCCCGAGCCGGTCGCCGTCCGCGCCCCCGTACCGCATGCGCACGATGCGGTTGTCCGAGGCGGCCGTCAGATAGGCGTACACCCAGCCGTCATGGACGGCGAGCCCCATGAGTCCGCCCTCGCCGCCCGGCACGACCCCGGGCACCTCTCCGAGCGGGGTCTTGGCGCCGCTTCTCCCGTCGATCCGGGTGATCGTCCGCTCGTCCCGCGAGGAGACCAGCAGGTCGCCGCCCGGCAGCTCGGCGAGGCCCCAGGGCGACCGCAGGCCCTCGGTGAGCGTGCCCGCCACCGACACCCGGCCGCCCGGCGACGCGGAACCGGAGGCCGAGGCGGAGGCGGATGCCGACCCCGGGGCGGACACCGACGCGGGCGGAGCCGTACCGGGACGCTCCCCGGACCCGCCGGTGGAACCCCCCGAGGAGCAGCCCGCGACGAGCACCAGCGCGGCGGCGCCCCACAGGGCCTTCAGCACAACAGGACGGCTCATGGTCAACGGTCCCCTTCGACGAGTCGAGCGGCATCCCTTCACTCTTCATACACCGCCCGACCCGATCGGGTTCCCGCCCACGGACACCGAATTCCGTGTGGCGCTCAGTCCCACGACCCCCGGGGCGCCGGCAGGGCCGCGATCTCCGCGAGATCCCCCGCCGTCAGCCGCAGCCCGGCCGCCCGCGCGTTCTCCACGACCCACCGCTCCCGCTTCGCCCCCGGCACCGGCACGACGTGCGGCCCACGCCCGAGCACCCACGCCAGCGCGACCTGCGCCGGGGTGACCTCTTCCCCGTGCCGCGCGGCGACCCGCCGCAGCCCCGCCACGAGCGGCTGGTTCGCCGCCATCATCTCGGCCGTGAACCGGGGGTGCCGGGCCCGCGGATCGTCCGGCTCGAAGCCGCCGCCCGGGGTCAGCGTGCCCGTGAGGAAACCGTTCCCCAGCGGCATCGCCGCCAGGAAGCCCACCCCGCGCGCCGCGCACCACGGCAGCAGCCGGACCAGCGCCTCCGGCGACCACACCGACAGCTCGGCCTCGATCGCCGCCACCGGGAAGACCTGCTGGATCCGCTCCAGTTGGCGGATCGTTCCCTCGTAGCCGTCCCGGGCGGTCCCGGTCGCGCCCCGGCGTGCCGACCGGGCGCCGACCGCGCACAGCCCGAGCGCCCGCACCTTGCCCGCCGACACCAGCTCGGCCATCGCGCCCCAGGTCTCCTCGACCGGCACCTCGGGGTCCGCGCGGTGCAGCTGGTAGAGGTCGATCACATCGGTCTGGAGCCGCCGCAGCGAGGCGTCACAGGCCCGACGCACGTATCCCGGCCTGCCGTTGGCGACCACATGCCGCCGCTCGCCGCCGTCGCCGACGAGCAGTCCGCACTTCGTCGAGACGAAGGCCTCCCCACGCCTCTCCTTCAACACCCGCCCCAACAGCAGCTCGTTGGTGAACGGACCGTACATGTCGGCGGTGTCGAGCAGGCTCATGCCGGCGTCAAGTGCCGCGTGCACGGCCCGCAATGAGCGGTCACCCCGTTGCTGCGAACTTCCGTAGGCCCAGTTCATCGGCATGCACCCCAGGCCGATCGCCCCCACGTCGAGCGCCGTCGCCCCGATAGTCCTGCGCTCCACCTGCCGGTACCCCTCCCTGTGCCGTCCCCCAAAGTAACCAATGGAGCGCGGGATTCTTCGCATAGCCTCCCGGTCATGAGATTCGAAGACAGTGCCTCCGACGTGTGGCTTCCGGTTCCCGCGGACGAGATCGAGGGACTTCCCGACCCGGGCGGGTCCCGGCTGAACTACCGCTTCTGGGACGGCGGACCGGACTTCCCCGCCGATCCCGCCCGCTGCGCCTTCTACGTCGTCCCGTACATGAAGGGGTCGGAGATCGCCGTACGGCCGCTGGGGGCGATGACCTCCGTCCGGGTCGTGCAGACCCTCTCCGCGGGCATCGACCACGTCACGCCCGGCATTCCCGCCCTGCGGCCCGGGGTCGCCGTCTGCAATGCCAAGGGCGTGCACGAGGCCAGCACCGCGGAGCTCACGCTCGCGCTGATCCTGGCCTCGCTGCGCGGCCTCCCCGGCTTCGTGCGCGGCCAGGACGCCGAGGAGTGGCGGGCCGGCTTCTACCCCGCGCTCGCCGACAAGTCGGTGCTCATCGTGGGGTACGGATCGATCGGCGCCGCCATCGAGGACCGGCTCGCGCCGTTCGAGTGCGCGCGGGTGGCGCGCGTCGCGCGCTCCGCGCGTGCATCGGAGCGCGGCCCGGTCCACGCCCTCGCGGATCTGCCCGTGCTCCTGCCCGAGGCCGACGTGGTCGTGCTGTCGACTCCGCTCACGCCCGACACCCACCACCTCGCCGACGCCGGGTTCCTGGCCAGGATGAAGGACGGGGCGCTGCTCGTGAACGTCGCCCGTGGGCCCGTCGTGGACACGGCAGCGCTGCTCAAGGAGGTCGAGAGCGGGCGGATCACGGCGGCGCTCGACGTCACCGACCCGGAACCGCTGCCGGCCGGGCATCCGCTGTGGCACGCTCCCGGTGTCCTGATCAGTCCGCATGTGGGTGGTTCCACTTCCGCGTTCATGCCGCGCGCGAAGCGGCTGATCGCCGGACAGCTGCGGCGGTTCGCGGCGGGGGAGGAGCCGGTGAACGTGCTCCTCACCACCGGCTGAGCCCCGGGGGTCGCGGCAGGCCGGGGGCGGGTGGCGCGCCCCCGACGCGCGCCGCTCACAAGCCCCCAGGTAGTCACGGAGAGTACTGCAACCCTGTCCCTGAGTGACGGTCCTGGTGTATCGTCCCGAAGCGGGGGACTGCGTCGATGACGGGCTGACGCTGGGGAGCGAAGTGACGGGTCATCAGATTTCGAGGGGGGCGACGGGTGAAGCGCGGCCGGAGCACCGACGATCCGACGGGGCGACGCCGTCGGCAAGCCTCCCGCGCCTCGCTGCCGGCCTCGCGCGTTCGGTGCCGGACCAGGCCAAGCCGTTCCGCGCGCCACGCGCCGCCGGGCCGCACGACTGCGACGGGCACGCCCCCGGTGGTGCCGAGGAGCCGCCCGCGCGCCCGCACGAGGCGGCCGGGTGCGGTGGCGCGGCGCCGGAGGGGCCGGTGAGCGCGCCCGGGGCCGTCCTCACGCGCCGCCCCGTCGGCGGCGGCTCCGGGCATCCCGGCCGGGATCGTTCCGGAATCGGCTCGATCCTCGCTCAAGTCGTCCTGGTCCTCATCTGCGCGGGCTACACGACCGGCGCCTCGCTCGGCTGGGGCTCGCCGGAACTGGCGCTCTTCATGGGCGACTTCGGACTCAGCGTCGCCGCGCTCGCCGCCGCGGTCTCCTGCTTCCTCTACGCCCGGGCGCACCGCGGCAGCGACCGCCCCGCATGGCACCTCTTCGCCTTCTCCTCCCTCATGGCCGCCGCGGGGAACGCGGTGTGGGGGTGGTACGAGTGCGTCCTGCGGACGCAGGTGCCCGACTCCTCCGTCGCGGACCTCTTCTTCCTACTCTTCGCGCCGCCCGCCGTCGTCGGGCTCCTCGTCCTGGCCAAGAAGCCCGTCACCCGGGCCGGCTGGGTCTGCCTCGGGCTCGACGCCTGGCTCATCGGCGGTTCCCTGCTCACGCTCTCCTGGAGCCTCGCCCTCGCCCGCACCGCGCACTTCGAGGGCGAGTCCGTCGCGCAGGCCGCCCTGTCGCTGGCGTACCCGCTGCTCGACATCGTCCTGGTCAGCATGGTCCTGGCGCTGCACTTCCGGCGCTCCCAGGCGAACCGCTCGGCGACCAACACCGCGATCGCCGCGCTCGCCCTGACCGTCCTGTGCGACGCCCTGTTCACCTCGCCGCTGCTCCGCGAGAACTACGCCTCCGGCCAGCTCCTCGACGCCGGCTGGTTCGCCGGCTCCCTGCTCCTCGCGTACGCGCCCTGGGGCGTGCGTCGCCTGCCCGACACCGCCGCCGCAGCCCGCGGCCCCTGGCTGCACAGCCGTCCGGTCGCGGGCTCCCTCGCCGCGCTCACCCCGTACCTCGCCGCCGCCGTCTGCACCCTCGGCATCCTGTACAACGTCGTCGAGGGCCGCAGGGTCGACCGGGTCGTCGTCCTCACCGGCTGCGCCGTCGTCCTCGCGCTCGTCGTCCGCCAGGGCATCATGCTCCTCGACAACATCGCGCTCACCCACGAACTGGCCCAGAAGGAGAACCACTTCCGGTCCCTCGTGCAGGGCTCCAGCGACGTCATCATGATCGCCGCGCCGACCGGGATCCTCCGCTACGTCAGCCCCGCCGCCTCCGGCGTGTACGGGCGCGAGGCCGACGAGCTCATCGGCTCCGAGCTCGCCGGCCTCATCCATCCCGAGGACCTCGGCGCCGTCGTCCACGAGGTGCGCCGCTTCCTCGCGGCCTCGCCCGCCGACGAGCCCACCACCCGCATCGAGTGCCGCTTCCGCTCGGGCCGCGGAGACTGGCTCAACGTCGAGTCGACCGTCAACCGCCACCAGGGCGGTCTCATCTTCAACAGCCGGGACGTGACCGAGCGGGTCCGCCTCCAGGCCCAGCTGCAGCACAACGCCGAGCACGACCCGCTCACAGACCTGCCCAACCGGGCGCTCTTCACCCGCCGGGTCCGGCAGGCGCTCGGCGGCCGCAGAGCCTCCGACCCCGGCACCGCCGTGCTCTTCATCGACCTCGACGGCTTCAAGGGGGTCAACGACCGCCTCGGCCACCAGGCGGGCGACGACCTCCTCGTCCAGGCCGCCCGCCGCCTCCAGGAGTCCGTGCGGGCCGGGGACACGGCCGCCCGGCTCGGCGGCGACGAGTTCGCCGCCCTGATCCTCGGCGACGGCGGCCGCGAGCGGGACGCGAGGGAGACCCAGGTCCAGGAGATCGCCGACCGGCTCCGGCTCACGCTCTCCCGGCCGTACCGCGTCGACGGCGGCAACGAGGTGCGGGTCGCCGCCTCCATCGGCGTCGCCTTCGCCGAGCCCGGCATGGAGGCGGGCGACCTCCTGCGCAACGCCGACCTCGCGATGTACCGGGCCAAGGCCGCCGGCAAGGACCGCGTCGAGCTGTACGCGCCCCAGATGCAGGCCGAGGTCGTCCGGCGCACCGAGCTGGCCGCCCGGCTGCGCACCGCACTCCACGACGGCGAGTTCGCCCTGCTCCACCAGCCGGTCGTCGACCTCGCCACCGGCCGGATCTCCGCCGTCAGCGCCCAGGCGCGCTGGCGCTCGTCCCAGGGCATCCTCTTCACCCCCGCCGAGTACCTCCGCGTCACCGACGACGGCGAGCGGACCGCGGAGCTCGGCCGCTGGCTCCTGGAGGAGGCCGTGGAGCAGGCCGCCGAGCGGGCGGGGATCGGCCACCGCACACCCGTGTCCATCCGGCTCTCCGCCGCACGCCTCCTGGACCGCTCGCTCCCGCTCGGCTCCGTCGAGTCGCTGCTCACCCGGCACGGGCTGCCCTCCGGCTCGCTGATCATCGAGCTCGCCGACAGCGACGACCGGACCTCGCTCGACGAGCTGGAACAGCGCCTCGTGAGCCTGCGCCGCCTCGGGGTGCGGATCGCGCTCGACGGATTCGGCAGCGGACATGTGTCGATCGACGCCCTTAGGAGGCTTCCCGTCGACATACTGAAGCTGGACCGCGGACTCGTCGAGGGCGTGGTCGAGTCCGCCCGGCTCCGCAAGATCACCCGAGGGGTGCTCCGTATCGCCGGCGAGCTCGGCCTGCAGACCGTCGCCGAGGGCGTCGACGTACCGGAGCAGGTGCTCGCTCTGCGCGCCATGGGCTGCAGTCACGCCCAGGGCATGGCCTTCTCGGGCCCGCTGGACGAGTACCGGCTGCGCAGGGCACTCGTCCGGGACGAGTACCCCCTCCCCGGAGGGGTCCCCGTGAGGGCCGGAAACCGTCCTCCGTTCCGCTCAAATACTGAGACGCCCGTCCCACCCACTTGACAGTGGTGAGGTGGGAGAGGGAGGGTCAGTGCCATGCGCACCCGAATTCTCGTACTTGGAAAGCGCGTCGGCTGAAGCAGGGCCACCGTAGGCCCGGCTGAGAAAGCATCCGACGCGCTCCCCTCGCTTGCCTCACGGCACGAGGGGTTTTTTGTTGCACTGGATCACCCTCAAGTCGACGTAAACCCTCGCAAAACACCTCGCCAAAAACCCTCTGCTTCGAGAAGAGATGCTGATGACCGACCAGGCCACCGGGCACCATCCGCAGCCGCGGCCCCGTAGCGGCGCGCAGCCCACCGTCGAGCACGTCACGGGTGCGCAGTCCCTCATCCGTTCTCTCGAGGAAGTCGGCGCCGACACGGTCTTCGGCATTCCGGGCGGCGCCATCCTCCCGGCGTACGACCCGATGATGGACTCGAAGAAGGTGCGGCACATCCTGGTCCGTCACGAGCAGGGCGCGGGCCACGCCGCGACCGGCTACGCGCAGGCCACCGGCAGGGTCGGCGTCTGTATGGCGACCTCGGGACCGGGCGCGACCAACCTCGTCACCCCGATCGCCGACGCGCACATGGACTCCGTCCCGCTCGTCGCGATCACCGGCCAGGTCGCCTCCAAGGCCATCGGCACGGACGCCTTCCAGGAGGCGGACATCTGCGGCATCACGATGCCGATCACCAAGCACAACTTCCTGGTCACCAAGGCCGAGGACATCCCGCGGACGATCGCCGAGGCCTTCCACATCGCCTCCTCCGGCCGTCCCGGCCCGGTCCTGGTCGACATCGCCAAGGACGCCCTCCAGGCGAAGACCACCTTCAGCTGGCCGCCGCAGACCGACCTGCCCGGCTACCGCCCGGTGACCAAGCCGCACGCCAAGCAGATCCGCGAGGCCGCGAAGCTGATCTCCGCCGCGAAGCGCCCCGTCCTGTACGTCGGCGGCGGTGTCATCAAGGCCGGCGCCACCGCCGAGCTGAAGATCCTCGCCGAGCTGACCGGCGCCCCGGTCACCACCACGCTGATGGCCCTCGGCGCCTTCCCCGACAGCCACCCGCTGCACGTCGGCATGCCCGGCATGCACGGCGCGGTCACCGCCGTCACCGCGCTCCAGAAGGCCGACCTGATCGTCGCCCTGGGCGCCCGCTTCGACGACCGCGTCACCGGCAAGCTCGACAGCTTCGCCCCGTACGCCAAGATCGTCCACGCGGACATCGACCCGGCCGAGATCGGCAAGAACCGCGCCGCCGACGTCCCGATCGTCGGTGACGCCCGCGAGGTCATCGCCGACCTGGTCCAGGCCGTCCAGGCCGAGCACAGCGAGGGCAACAAGGGCGACTACACCGCCTGGTGGAGCGACCTGAGCCGCTGGCGCGAGACCTACCCGCTCGGCTACGACCTGCCGGAGGACGGCAGCCTCTCGCCGCAGCAGGTCATCCAGCGCATCGGCCAGCTCGCCCCCGAGGGCACGATCTTCGCCGCGGGCGTCGGCCAGCACCAGATGTGGGCCGCCCACTTCATCGACTACGAGCAGCCCGCCACCTGGCTGAACTCCGGCGGCGCCGGGACGATGGGATACGCGGTCCCCGCCGCGATGGGCGCCAAGGCCGGCATGCCGGACCGCACGGTCTGGGCGGTCGACGGCGACGGCTGCTTCCAGATGACCAATCAGGAACTCACCACCTGCGCGCTGAACAACATCCCGATCAAGGTCGCCATCATCAACAACGGCGCCCTCGGCATGGTCCGTCAGTGGCAGACGCTGTTCTACAACCAGCGCTACTCCAACACCGTCCTGCACTCCGGCCCGGACGACCTCCAGGCGAACAAGGGCACCCGCGTCCCCGACTTCGTCAAGCTCTCCGAGGCCATGGGCTGTGTCGCCCTGCGCTGCGAGGACCCGGCCGACCTGGACAAGGTCATCGCCGAGGCGAACGCCATCAACGACCGTCCGGTCGTCATCGACTTCATCGTCCACGAGGACGCCCAGGTCTGGCCGATGGTCGCCGCGGGCACCTCGAACGACGAGGTCATGGCCGCGCGGGGCGTGCGCCCCGACTTCGGCGACGGCGAAGACGACTGACAGCGAAGAGCGAAAAGGAAGAGACCCAGACATGTCCACCAAGCACACGCTCTCCGTCCTCGTCGAGAACACGCCCGGCATCCTCGCCCGGATCGCCGCGCTCTTCTCCCGCCGTGGCTTCAACATCGACTCGCTCGCCGTCGGTGTCACCGAGCACCCCGACATCTCCCGCATCACCATCGTGGTCAATGTCGAGGACCTGCCCCTGGAGCAGGTGACCAAGCAGCTCAACAAGCTGGTCAACGTCCTGAAGATCGTCGAACTCGAGCCCAGCGCTGCGATCCAGCGCGAGCTCGTCCTGGTGAAGGTCCGCGCCGACAACGAGACCCGCTCCCAGATCGTCGAGATCGTGCAGCTGTTCCGCGCCAAGACCGTGGACGTCTCGCCCGAGGCCGTCACCATCGAGGCCACCGGTTCGAGTGACAAGCTGGACGCGATGCTCAAGATGCTGGAGCAGTTCGGCGTCAAGGAGCTCGTCCAGTCCGGCACGATCGCCATAGGGCGTGGTTCCCGGTCCATCACGGACCGGTCCCTGCGGGCCCTCGACCGCAGCGCCTGAGAGTCATCGGAGGTCAACCGCAGGTCCATCCGGCGGTCCGACTGACGAGACCCCAAAGCTTCCCTCAAGCGCTCCCCCGTACGGTGGGACGCAACATCAGCACCTCAAGGAGAATCCCAGTGGCCGAGCTGTTCTACGACGACGATGCCGACCTGTCCATCATCCAGGGCCGCAAGGTCGCGGTGATCGGCTACGGCAGCCAGGGCCACGCCCACGCGCTGTCGCTCCGTGACTCCGGTGTCGACGTCCGCGTCGGCCTCCAGGAGGGCTCGAAGTCCAAGGTCAAGGCCGAGGAGCAGGGCCTGCGCGTCGTCTCCGTCGCCGAGGCGGCGGCCGAGGCCGACCTCATCATGATCCTGACCCCGGACCCGATCCAGGCCAAGGTCTACGAGGAGTCCATCAAGGACAACCTGAAGGAGGGCGACGCCCTCTTCTTCGGCCACGGCCTGAACGTCCGTTACGGCTTCATCGAGGTCCCCGCGGGCATCGACGTCGCCCTGGTCGCCCCGAAGGGCCCGGGCCACCTGGTCCGCCGTCAGTACGAGGAGGGCCGCGGCGTTCCGTGTATCGCGGCCGTCGAGCAGGACGCGACCGGCTCCGCCTTCGCGCTGGCGCTCTCGTACGCCAAGGGCATCGGCGGCACCCGCGCGGGCGTCATCAAGACGACGTTCAAGGAGGAGACCGAGACCGACCTGTTCGGTGAGCAGGCCGTCCTCTGCGGTGGTACCGCGGCGCTGGTCAAGGCGGGCTTCGAGACCCTGACCGAGGCCGGCTACCAGCCGGAGATCGCCTACTTCGAGTGCCTCCACGAGCTGAAGCTCATCGTCGACCTCATGTACGAGGGCGGCCTGGAGAAGATGCGCTGGTCGGTCTCCGAGACCGCCGAGTGGGGCGACTACGTCACCGGCCCGCGGATCATCACCGACGCCACCAAGGCCGAGATGAAGAAGGTCCTCGCGGAGATCCAGGACGGCACCTTCGCCAAGGAGTGGATGGCCGAGTACCACGGCGGCCTGAAGAAGTACAACGAGTACAAGACCCAGGATGAGAACCACCTCCTGGAGACCACCGGCAAGGAGCTGCGCAAGCTCATGAGCTGGGTGAACGACGAGGAGGCGTAAGCCTTCCGGGGCGGGGTCGGACAGTGTGTCCGGCCCCGTTCCTCGTCGTTGGACACCTCGTCCAACCACGGACGGGTGATCCTTCCAACGAGGCGTATGAGCTGCGCCGACGCACCACTACACTTCTCAACAACATACGCGTCAGGCCCACAGCGTCGTGCGCTTTCACGCGGCAAGCCCCCTCCACCGCCTGCGGCCGTCGGGACGGCCGTCCGCACTGGATCTGTGAGGACTCACGTGAGCTCGAAACCTGTCGTACTCATCGCTGAAGAGCTGTCGCCCGCCACCGTCGACGCGCTGGGCCCGGACTTCGAGATCCGGCACTGCAACGGCGCCGACCGCGCCGAACTGATCCCCGCCATCGCGGACGTGGACGCGATCCTGGTCCGTTCCGCGACCAAGGTCGACGCCGAGGCCCTCGCCGCCGCGAACAAGCTCCGCGTCGTCGCCCGTGCCGGCGTCGGTCTGGACAACGTCGACGTCTCCGCCGCCACCAAGGCCGGCGTCATGGTCGTCAACGCCCCGACCTCGAACATCGTCACCGCCGCCGAGCTCGCGTGCGGTCTGCTCGTCGCCACCGCGCGCAACATCCCGCAGGCCAACACCGCGCTGAAGAACGGCGAGTGGAAGCGCAACAAGTACACCGGCGTCGAGCTGAGCGAGAAGACCCTCGGCGTCGTCGGCCTCGGCCGCATCGGTGTCCTGGTCGCCCAGCGCATGTCCGCCTTCGGCATGAAGATCGTCGCGTACGACCCCTACGTGCAGCCGGCCCGCGCCGCCCAGATGGGGGTGAAGCTGCTGGCCCTGGACGAGCTCCTGGAGGTCGCGGACTTCATCACCGTCCACCTGCCGAAGACCCCGGAGACCATCGGTCTCATCGGTGACGAGGCGCTGCACAAGGTCAAGCCGGCCGTCCGGATCGTCAACGCCGCGCGCGGCGGGATCGTGGACGAGGCGGCGCTCTACACCGCCCTCAAGGAGGGCCGGGTCGCCGGCGCGGGCCTCGACGTGTACGCGAAGGAGCCCTGCACGGACTCCCCGCTCTTCGAGCTCGACCAGGTCGTCTGCACCCCGCACCTCGGCGCCTCCACGGACGAGGCCCAGGAGAAGGCCGGCATCGCCGTCGCCAAGTCGGTGCGCCTCGCGCTCGCGGGCGAGCTGGTCCCGGACGCGGTCAACGTCCAGGGCGGCGTCATCGCCGAGGACGTGAAGCCGGGTCTGCCGCTCGCCGAGAAGCTCGGCCGGATCTTCACCGCCCTCGCGGGCGAGGTCGCGGCCCGTCTCGACGTCGAGGTCTACGGCGAGATCACCCAGCACGACGTGAAGGTGCTCGAACTCTCCGCGCTCAAGGGCGTGTTCGAGGACGTGGTCGACGAGACCGTGTCGTACGTCAACGCCCCCCTGTTCGCGCAGGAGCGTGGTGTCGAGGTCCGTCTGACGACGAGCTCCGAGTCGCCCGACCACCGCAACGTCGTCACCGTGCGTGGCACCCTCGCCAGCGGCGAGGAGGTCGCGGTCTCCGGCACGCTGGCCGGCCCGAAGCACCTCCAGAAGCTCGTCGCGGTCGGCGACTACGACGTGGACCTCGCGCTCGCCGACCACATGGTCGTGCTGCGCTACGAGGACCGCCCGGGCGTCGTCGGCACGGTCGGCCGGATCCTCGGCGAGGCCGGTCTGAACATCGCGGGCATGCAGGTCTCCCGCTCGGAGGAGGGCGGCGAGGCGCTCGTCGTGCTCACCGTGGACGACACGCTGCCGGCTCCGGTGCTCGCGGAGATCGCGCAGGAGATCGGCGCCGCCTCGGCCCGCACGGTCAACCTGATCTGACCCTGTTCGCAGGGAGTGCCCGGCCACTAGACATTCGTCTTACACGATTGTCTAGCGGCCGGGTACAGTGCTGTCATGGGACACAAGGAAGACCTGCTCGACGGTGCCAAGCGCTGCCTCCTGGAGAAGGGGTACGGGCGCACCACGGCCCGTGACATCGTCGCCGCCTCGGGCACCAACCTCGCCTCCATCGGCTACCACTACGGCTCCAAGGACGCCCTGCTCCAGCAGGCCTTCCTCGCCCTGACCGAGGAGTGGGGCGAGCAGGTCGGCCCCGCGGGCAGCGGTGAGGAGAAGCGGGAGCTGCCGGCCGACCCGTACGCGCGCTTCCACGCCGTCTGGGAGCAGGTCATCGGCGCGGCCGAGGCCAGCCGGCCCGTCTGGAAGCTCCAGACCGAGATCGTCACCCGGCTCGACGACGACGAGAAGCTCCGCGACGCGATCAAGGAGCCCCAGCGCGAGGGGCGCCTCGGGATGGCCGAGGGCTTCCTCGGCATCGACCCGGAGGCGGACCCGGAGAAGGCCCGTGTGGCGGGGCTCCTCTGCCAGGCCCTCGCGACCGGTGTGATGATCCAGTGGATGGTCGACCCGGAGACCGCGCCGAGCGCGGAGGACCTCACGGAGGGGCTCAGGGTCCTGATGGGGGAGCGGGACTGACGGGCCTGGCAGGGCTGGCAGGGCTGCCGGGGCCGATGGGACTGGCGGGGTCGACGGGACTGGCGGGGCCGGCGGGGACGCCGTCGCCCGTGCGGGGGGCCGTGGCCGTCCGGGGCGTCGTGACGTTCCGGGGCTCCGACGCGGATGCCTCGGCCAGCGCGCGCAGTGTCTCCAGGAGGGTGCGCACGCCGAAACCGGTCGCCCCGTGCGGGACCTCCCCGTACGGCGGTTCGTCGTTCCAGGCCGGTGCCGCGATGTCCAGGTGGGCCCACCGGGTGCCCGGGGGCACGAACTCCGAGAGGTACAGCGCGGCCTGCACGGTGTCCCCGTGCCGGTGCGAGCAGTTGACGCGGTCGGCGACCGCCGAGCGGAGGTGGCGGCGCTCGTGGCCGAGCAGCGGCAGCCGCCACAGCGACTCCCCGGCCCGCTCGGCGGCCGAGCGCACGAGCTCCGCGAGCCGGTCGTCGGGGGAGAAGAGGGCGCCGGTACGGGTGCCGAGCGCGAGCGAGGCGGCCGAGGTCAGCGTCGCCACGTCCAGGACCAGATCGGTCCGTCCGGGCTCGGTCGCCCGCAGCAGCACATCGGCGAGCAGGACCCGTCCCTCGTTGTCCGTGTGCGTGATCTCGGTGGTCGTCCCGTCGAGGTGCCGGACCACGTCGCCCACCCGGAGCGCCCCGCCGTCCGGCATGTTCTCCGCCAGTGGCAGGTGCGCCCGCACCCGGACCGGGAGGCCGAGCCGGGGGAGTGCCACCAGGGCGCCGAGGACGGCGGCGGCCCCGGCCATGTCGGCCTTCATGGTGTGGAGCTCGCCCGAAGGCTTGAGGGAGAGCCCGCCGGAGTCGAAGGTGACGCCCTTGCCGACCAGGGACACCGTGAGCGAGGGCGGGGCGGCCGGTTCGTACGTCAGCTCCACGTAGCGCGCCGGTTCGGCGGAGCCCCGGCTGACGGCCGCCAACCCGGCGAGTCCGAGCCGTGCGAGGCCGACGCCCTCGTACACCGTGCAGGACAGTCCGGCCCGCGCCGCCTCGGCCTCCGTGCGCCGGGCGAACGCGGCCGGGGTCAACTCCCCGGCCGGGGAGTTGACCAGGTCCCGGGCGAGACAGGTGCCCTCGGCCGCGGCCAGGGACTCCGCGAGTGCGCCCGGTTCCCCGCCCGTCACCCGGATCTCGGCGGGCGGGGGCAGCCCCCGGGCCGTACGGAAGCCGTCGAACCGGTACAGCGCGAGCCGCGCCCCTTCCGTCACGGCCCCGACCCGGTCGGCGGCCGGCACACCGGTGTCCTCGGTCTGCGCCAGATCGAGGCGGACGGTCCTGGCCGGTCCCGCGGCCCGTACGGCGGCGGCCGCCGCCTGCCGGAAGGCGTCGACGCCGGCGGCCCCCGCCGGGCCGAGCCCCACGTGCAGGAGGACGCCCCGCCCGTCCTCCGAGGGCTCGGCCACCACCTGCCCGACCCGGGCCAGGAACCCCCTCCGCCGGGCGAAGGGGCCGGCGGAGGCGGCCGAGTGCCGGGGGCGGGCCACCACGTCGGCCGTCTCGTCGGGGTCACCGGCGCGGACCACGGTCACGGCGCGCTCCCGCTCAGGCCCGCTCGTAGCGCGCGGCCGAGTCGTCCCGGACCAGCAGGCCCTCGTCGACCAGCGCGCGCCGGAGGGTGACCCAGTCGTCGAGCCAGCCGCCGCAGATGGCGTTCACCTTGGACTCCGGGTAGACGACGCCCTTGTCGAAGGAGTCCGCGACCACCGTGAGGACGCGCTTTCGTACCTGCGCGTTGCCCGGGATCGAGGTCAGCCGGCCCTTGCGGAAGTACGCGCCGGCGCCGTCCCCGCCGCCCCGGCCGGTCACCCGTACCTCCTCGCGCACCGCGAGGCGGAAGGTGTCGTCGAGGATCGCGTAGCCGCCCCGCTCCGGGTCGTGGCGGGCGATCCGTCCCTCCACCAGCTTCTGGAGGACCATCGCCGCGGCGGCCGGGCGCAGCCCGGTGCGCTCCGCGACCTGGGCCAGGCTCGTGGCGCCCAGCACGAGCGCCGCGTACGCCGACCGCCGGTCGTTCTGGGCGAGCAGGCCGACCAGATCGCGGCAGGACGGCGGGCGCTCACCGGCCTCAGGCCCGGCCGGGGACGGCTCCGGGGCCGGGCCGTCCAGTGCGACCGGCGGGTTGGGCGTGACGGACGTGACGGGCGTGTCTTCGGTGGTCAACTCTCTGCTCTCGGTCTCTCGTTCGGGCGCCCTGGTCCGTCGATGCGGGGGCGCGGCGGATCGGGGCGAGCCCCGTGACACCCCCAGGACTACCGCGCGGCGGGGCTGTCGGGAAACGGCGTTCCGAAGGGTGCGGGTGGTTTCGGCCAGATCCGGACGACAGGACCTAGGGACGGGTCGTGAGGGTCAGGGGGACGGGGGTGCGGGCGCGCCGGGGGGTGCCCTTCTCCGGCGGGGAGCGGTAGGCGGAGGGCACGGCCCTCGTGGCCAGGGCGATCACCTTTGAACCCTCGCTGTGCACCCACCTCCTGCGCTGCCACCCGGCCAGGGTCTCCACGGCCCGCTCCAGGTCCTCGCCGGGTGCGCCGGGGTCGGTCAGGTCGCGGTGGCGTGTTCCGCCGATGACGGCGCGGTAGAGGCGGGCGTCGTCCCCGGTGAGGACGGTGTCCTCGGCGGGGAGCCCGGGGCGCCGGTCGGTCAGCGTGACGGAGTCGAAGCCGAGCCGGTAGGTGAAGGACGCCCGTCGGTACTGCGCCCGCCACAGGCTGACCCGGGCGGCGAGGGTCCGGCGGAGCTCGGCGTTGCCGGGATCGTCGGCGAACTCCCCCTCGAAGTGATAGGCGATGTTCCACAGCTCCTCGGGGGAGAGGTGGGGATAGACGTGCCGATACCCGGGGAGCGGCCGGGAAAGCCGCAGGCCGAATTGCTCGGGCCGTTCCACGTAGGGGCTGAACCGGTCGAAGTGCACGGCCAGCATGTCGTTGTCCGGCGCCTGGAGGTGGACGAGTGAGGGAACGAGGCCGATCTGCTCCCGAAGAGATTCCGGGGTCTCGTTCGGGTATCCGGTGAGGATGTTCCAGACCGGCAGGACCCCGTATTCGGCGCAGCCGAGGAGAAAGCGGATGTTCTGGTAGGCGGTGGCGCCTTTTTTGAGGTGGCGGAGGCCTTCGGTGCTGAGGCTTTCGATGCCGGGTTGGACGGAGCGGATTCC